>NZ_JBQDKB010000016.1:0-53214 GCF_052094685.1 Marinobacter sp. | reverse complement strand
TTTAGCTTACGGAAAATTCTACTTTTGAACACCTTGGATTTTCGGGGGGATTACCATGGCAGGTATTGCAGGAAATCAGGTGGCTTGCAGACAAGCGTGGCTCGAAAAATAGCATTTTGCCAAGCTCAAGTTTTGCTTCGGTCAACTCATTGCCATCAATAACCGGTGGGTACTGGGGTATCGCCGAAAACATTTCCCGCGCACGATCCTGCAAGTCCGCCGCCATTGCGGCTCCTGCAGTAATACCCAGACTGACAGCAATAGCCAATTTAAGTGTTTGCCGTTTCATTTTTCTGCTCTCTCATTTGCGGGTAGTTACTACATCTCAAACTATCAGAAGATTAACGTTTGTAAATAAAAGGAGCGCGGCAGGCAACATTACGTGCAGCAAAATTGACGACCGTCAAATTCAGGAATTCAACACTTGGTTTTATTAGCTCAAGCCTCAAACGCGTTATTCACGAAACCGCTGTATAAATGCTTCCAGCACGGGATCCGTACTCTTTTCAACCTGATACATTCAGGTAATCAAGCTGCTGTATAGCTTGCGGGTTTCATCTAGCCTGCGCTTACTGGTTTTCCTAAGTGAGGCACTTTCG
The DNA here is from genome assembly GCF_052094685.1 of Marinobacter sp. GTDB lineage: Bacteria > Pseudomonadota > Gammaproteobacteria > Pseudomonadales > Oleiphilaceae > Marinobacter. The sequence goes on along the minus strand of NZ_JBQDKB010000016.1, from coordinate 52,615 downwards.
TACAGATCCGGTTCATTTTCCCACTCGTTAAACAAGACTTCGGATACATTTTCAACCGCCTCGATACGATCCTGTACCTTATTTGACGAGTTGAGGCTACCATCATAAGCATTACTGATGACTTCATATTTTTCTTGTAGCGTGGTTTCCGGCGTGCCCACCACGCTCTGAAACTGCTCCAGAGACGATCGAAACGTTTCGCGGACATCACTCTGGGAATCTCTGGCATCCCCCACTCTTTCCACCAGAATATCGCGTTTTTCAACGCCAAACTTTTCCATCGTACTGTAATACATTGAACTGCACCCACTGAGTGCCAGCACAAGACAAAATAAGCCGGTTAGCTGGGTGAATACAGAAGCTCTAGTGGTTTCGATAAACATGGTTTAAATCAATCCCTGACGCAAACGCTACGAATCAATGCCAGAGTAAACTACTATCCCACACTGCCCCTGTGGTAGCGGCAGGAAGTTTAAGACGTGTTGTTTGTCAGGTTTTTGGTTCACTTTCCAGTGAAAAACACAACGTGCAGAGCCTCAGGTGCTGCCCCTGAAGTAGAACTGAAGAACCAGTAGATTGCTACAGTAACCAAATTTTCTACTCGGAATATGCTCTCTCGCGTTGACGGGTTGGTGTGCCCGCAAAAATCATACTTCCGGATCTTGCCCACGTCTGGATTTCAAAGCCCAATAAGCCTTCGTGTGATTGTGCTTTCCGGGAATCTGACGCTCACTACGCAGATAACGCCTGATCATTTTTGCTGATGCAGATTCAAGCGCGGCCCACACCACATCAATTTGTTCGATAGTCTCCAGAATCCGCAAAGTTTCGCTTCCCTGTTTGTCTACCGGGCATATCACTCGATGTACGGCAGCCGTTCCAAGAACAAAACCCTCACCAAAATAGTCCTGATCAGCTTTATCCTTGCTTAATAAAATAATGTTGGGTGGAATCTTGTTTTGCCAATGTTCCAGTATTCCCGCAAGTGCGGGATACGCAGTTTCATCCGCTATCAGGGTCGCTTTTCCTTCACTCAAATGTGGGTGCCTGTCTGGGGTTTCTGAACGACTCTGGATAATGTCCCCCACACACAGTTCTCTAATCCACTGGCTTCCCCGCGTGTCACCGTGTTTGAAAATGTCGATATAACCCTGATCTGCGAAGGCCGAGCTCTGACTTTTCCACGACTTACGCAAAGTATAAAGGCGTATGTCCTTATTGGCGCTCTCCAGAAGCTTTTGCCTGTTTTTACCCGACAAGTGCTTCAGTAACCATATAAAACCTCGATCAATAAGGTTTTTGGACCAGGTCTTTTTGCCATTTTCGGAACTTGCCTTAGCGGGCCTCTTGGATACACTTTTGAGTAAGAATGCGTACGCATAGCCAGGATAGTAATCAGGCAACGGGCTGGTTGAATGGATGGTCAGACGGGCGATGTTCTCTGTAACGTCCTGTTTGGCAATAACTTCAAAAAAGCGTCGTCCCGAGCCTCCGAAGTCCCTTCCCTGTTTAACAACAGCGGCAAAGGCAAGGTAAAGAATCTTGTCTTCCAGACTGCCATCAATTTCAAAGGGCACGAACAGCAATTCAGGAATTCTGTCTGTTTCTCTGTGTATCTCCAGTTCAACGCCATCCTCGAAAATATCACTAAGCTTTGCAGATTGAACACTACCCTGAAGATAGTAGCCCCGGGCAATGGCCATAAGTTCTTCGGTGTGATCCTGATTTACGTGATCAATAACGTCGAGCTTGTGATCAACATCACCAACAGGTATGCGCATGGTTATAGGGCTCTATAGTCAGCAAAAAGGTATCGGAAACAATGGAATGTGATCGGTGAAAAACAAAGGCGGTTGACAACAGCCCTTGTTTTCCCCGGAAATGAAAGCCTACATGCGATAGGTCATGCTCAGACCGACAGTGCGCGTCTGACCTACCGTAGCAAGTGCACCCACGCGGTAATACACAGCATGTTCATCAGCAAGGTTTTTGACGTACGCATCCACCGTAAAATCACCCTTCTGATACTGAGCGCGCAGATCCGTAATCACGACATCACCCACCTTAGCTGAGTGATCATTATCGAGCTCGGAATAATATTTTCCGACATAGGAGATATCTGCTCCGACAGACCATGCATTACCGATAAACTGTGTCAGTCCGATACGCAGGTTGGAATCAGGTACACTGGGCAGCTCATTACCTTCAAAAGTGTCATGAGCATCAATCTTGCTCTTCAGGATTCCTACAGAACCTGTGAGTTCAAGGCTATTAGTGGGCCAGATACTGGCTTCCAGTTCAGCCCCATAGATATGGGACTGATCGACGTTAAACAGAGCGAGACCGGACAACGCCTGATAGTCGTCGTACTTATTGTAGAACAGGCTTGCATAAAGCGCGGCGCCCTCTCCAAACTCGCTTTTGCTACTCAACTCATAAGACGTTACTTCCTCACTATCGTAAGTATATACATCCCCATCAAACGTAATCCCGGAACCACCCGGGCTATACCCTTTCCTAACGGTAAAACCCAAAGTGGTAGAGTCGGAAACACCCTGCATCAATCCCAGTTTGGGCAGATAATAGGTTTCATCTGAATCCTGCTGCAGTGGTCCGCTGGCGAGTAGAGACCCTGTTTTGTCGATTTTTTCATTCTCGATACGCAGCCCTACCGTCGCTGATGTAGAGGGTGAAAAAGCGTAGGTTCCTTCGCCGAACGCAGCCGTGGTATTGGTTGTATAATCGGTATCAATGGTCACCGGGCCCTGCGTTGCGAAAATGCTGGAGGTTTTTCTGGCCGCAAAAAGGCCAATAACACCCGTTACGGCAGATGATGGCCGGTTAAGTACAACCCTGTTTTCAATCGCTGTACTTTTCTGATCAATGTCATAGTTGAAGACATTTGACGCCATGTAGCCATTCGCGTAGATATCCGAGCGGATGTGATTAAGATGAAGCACACTGGTGATGCCCTCACTGATCTGGTAATCAATATCCAATGCCGCTGCATTTTCTTCGGAATCCTGAAGGCGGGCGACAGCAGACGTAATATCTAGGGTTTGCGTCCGGATACCCTCATCTGTGTTGCTGGCAAAGCTTGCGTGTTCACCCTCATTCTTGTGGTGAGTCAACGTCATTTTTGCAGACAAATTGGGTAGGCTGGAGGGCAGCCACAGTAGTTTACCTCGCACATTCAGGCTTTCAGATTCGTCCAGATCAGGAACGTTGAAATCCGCTGCTTCATAGTTCAACCAGCCCTCGCCTTTGTTACCATGAATCGCCAGTCGGTATGCTAGGGTTTCGTCAATAATTGGACCGGAGGTCATAGCCGAAAGCTGATATTTCAAATTGCCGTTCTTGTAGCTTTCCAGGCCAGTTCTCAGTGCGGCTTCTTTCTTGAAAACGGGATCATTTGTGGTGATCACAACCGCGCCCGCAATCGCACTCGGCCCTTGTGCTGTCGATTGGGGCCCCCTCAGCACTTCAACCTGTCTTACATCCCATAGAAATTCCGGCGTGAAGTTGTACCCGGACCAATCCTGAGTACTACCATCAATCACTGTGGTAACACGTGCCCGCGATCCGGTAATCAAAGCTGCCCCCCCGTTGGCTGCCCCGCCTCCAGACATACCCCGGATGGAGATATTGCCAAAGGAGTCAGTCACCACATTGGGTGTTTGTGTCACAACTTCTTGCGTTACACTGAAATCGCCGGAATCCACCCGATCCTCTGTAAAGACGGTTACTGCGGTACTGGTGTCTTTTATCGACTTTTCGATTTTCTCGCCGGTGACAACCAAAGTATCCAGAGTCACCGCATCAGCCCTGACCGAAGGTGCCAAAATAAAGCCTGATAAGCCAAGCAATGAAAAGGTAAACCATAAAGGTGCTTTTATTGAGCAATCAATGTTTCCAATAAACTTTCTGTTCATAGTGCGTTTATTCCTTGGTAGCTCTGTAGGGCTTGGTATCTGGTCGTTTATCCGGCGTGGTCTTGGCAGGTGGTCCGTGTTAAGAATGTTCTTGCAAGCCAAAGGTGTCTAAGGTATCGATGGCGGTTGTCTGCTCCCGCATCAGCCAGACTAGAACCGCAACTCCTGCGGTAAAAACAGTACCTGCAATAACAACAGTGCTGTAACCAACGTGTTTTGCCAGCGCTAGACTTGCTGCTGAATAGGCAAATCCGAGCATTGAAGCAAAGCTGAACTGAAGCGTAAAAAATGTCGCCTTGCGGTTAGTCAACGCTGCTTTATCCATAATGATGGTGGAAGTCACCACCAACAGGGCGGGAAACGCCAGAAAATGCACGGTAACGGCGGCATAGACCCAGAGTTCGGTGGTATACCCCAGAGCAATGGGTATCACGAGCAACAAGGCAAACGCCTGAAGCAGGACGACACTAATCAAAGCATTGATCCGGCCCATACAGCCAATCAAGGGGGCAGCGAACAAAGCGGAAAGCAAACCAACAACAGAACCGTAGATTTTGAGCACGAACCCTATCTTGTCTAACTGCCAACCACTATCGACCAGAAGAGGGTTGAGCAAGGCGAAGCCACAAGTAGACCCGATAGGATAAAGCGCCATGATTAGAAACCAGCGTTTTTGTTGTGATAAAAACAACTTGATATCCAACCACAGAGTGGTGCTTTGCGGAGTGTTTCCACTATGGCTTGAGTTTTCCTCGGGCTCACGATAGAGCAGTATCTGTAGAAGGGATATACAGGTAAGACCTGCCAACAACCACAAGGAACCCCGCCAAAGCAAGCTGGGATAAAACGTGAGAATCAGCCCGCCACCGATAATGTTGCCAAGCAGATTTCCGGAAAACTGAACACTGTTGGCGAACTTCCGCGACTCGGCATCAAACAGTTTGCAGGACAAACCGTCTACCGCTACATCCTGAATGCTCACAGCAAAAACATACAATGCAAGAACACCCAGCACGAAGGGAAATTGTTGTTCGAAATCCAATGTACCGGCAACAAACAGCAGAAAAACCATGCTGGATTGAGCCACCAGCAACCAACTGCGATAGGTGCCTTGCGATGACAACCGATACTTATCAATGATAGGGGCATAAAGCACTTTGCCGGCCAAAGGCAGAACTGCAAGATTCACTAGCGCAAGCTTGTCCAGAGACATGCCCTGCTGCCGCAATATGGCCATCGCCGCCGACATAATGAATGCGAGACCAATGTATTGCGTGATGTAAGTGCTGGCCAACATCCACCACGGATAGTTACGAAAATTCATGCTAGTGCGCTCTGATAGGTCTAGTCGTCGTTAGGTGAAACTCGGTGCTTCGCGTTGATGGCACGATGACGAGTGGTGGCTATCACCGCAGACGTCTGATTAATTTACCGATAAAGAGAAGGGAGATCTTTCGTGCAGAGGTATGCCATTTTCAGATCTGGCAAAAAATCTTAAGAAACTTGTCTCTGGACCAGAGATTGGCGATATTCGCTGGGTGAAATTCCAATTTCATTCTTGAATGAAGTAGCAAAGTGCGCCTGACTTTTGAAACCCACATCAAGCGATATTTGGGTAATGGATTCACAACCAGCCAGCTGTTCACAGGCAACTTCTAGCCGTGTTTTCCTGAGCCAGTCACTAAAGTTCAGGCCAACAAGTGTCTTTATGTCTTGCTTCACATAGGTTTGATTACTGCCTGCCAGTCTGGCTACCTTGGACAAGCGCCATTCCTGAGCCAGATTTGCCTGAATATAGCTCATCACCTTGCTCAGTTCTGATAAACGACCTGTGTCCGGCATCATTTTCTGCTGATGCTTTTGGTGCAGGAACAACGCCAACACCTCTTGGGCCTTTGCCTGAATAAACAGTCCTCGCTCCAAGCCTTGCAAAGGACAGTTCCAAACAGCCTCACAGCAGCGGAGAATGTTACCTGACACTGGGCCCAATTCAGCAAGCTGGATCTGGGGAACAGCATGGGAAAAATTGGCCCGAAACTCAGGAATCATAATGTTTCCGCGAAGAGCATCAAGCGGAAGAATGATGGATAAGGTTTGCCAAGTGGTGTCACGATAGAACTGCATTTGGGAAAAACAAGGCTGGTCAACCATCGTGACCATGTACTGGTAACTGTAATCCCGTAGAGGATCCATACCACTATTTTTTGTTACTCCCTGACACGTTCCCAGCATGGAAATATGAAGTCCAGGGCTATGCATATTTTCAATTATCGTATCTTCACTGAAGCAATGATTGACAAAACGTACCCAGCTACGTCCAACTAGATTCAGGTTGAACTGTTCGAAGGAAGCAATATTTTCGACCAAACAACATGTCACGATGGTGATCCTGATAAAAGCGCTAGTGTACTAATGAACAGGATTCTACACTAATGATAATCATTATCAATTAATAAGGATAACTTTACCTTTTAGGTCTCTTTTATTGTAGCAGTTCAGACTGATTCGACTTACAAAAGAGCGCTGGTGGGTCGGATAGTCTCAGAACCGCTAATGGTATCACTTCCCAATACAAAACGACCCGAAAATCTTGCCCAACAATTCGTCCGGCGTGATCTGCCCGGTGATTTCTCCCAACGCATCTTGAGCGGCCCGCATATCTTCAGCCAACAGCTCACCCGCACCATAACCTTCCAGCTGGGCTTGGCCCTGCATTAGTAAGTCCAAAGCCCGCTCCAGCGCATCCAAGTGCCGTCGACGGGCCAGGAAGCCGCCTTCGGTGGTACTGGCAAAGCCCATACATTGTTTTAGGTGGTCTCGCAGAACATCCAGGCCACTAGTGGATTTCGCCGCAAGGCGTATCACCGGTGCCTGGCCTGTGGATAACTCTGAAATACCCACTGTTTCTCCGCTCAGGTCTACTTTGTTACGGATCACCGTAACCGGGGCTGATGCCGGCAACTGGTCAATAAAATCCGGCCAAATTTCATGAGGGGTGGTTTTATCTGTGGTGGTAGCATCTACCATGAGCAGTATGCGATCCGCGTGGCGGATTTCGTCCCAAGCCCTGGCAATACCAATCTGTTCCACTTCATCCGGGCTATCACGCAGGCCCGCAGTGTCGATAATATGCAATGGCATGCCATCGATGTGTATGTGTTCGCGCAAGACATCCCGAGTAGTGCCCTCAATGGCAGTTACTATGGCTGCCTCTCGCCCGGCAAGCGCGTTAAGGAGACTGGATTTGCCGGCATTGGGGCGGCCTGCGATTACCACTTTCATGCCATCCCGAAGAATAGTGCCCTGTTGGGCTTCATCCAGTATGTCCCGGAGCTGTTCCAGCAAACTTTGCAAATCAGTGGCGACTTTACCGTCTGCCAGAAAGTCGATTTCCTCTTCCGGGAAATCTATAGCAGCTTCTACATAAATCCGCAGATGGGTCACGGCTTCAACCAGGGTTTCGATACGCCGTGAAAACACTCCTTGCATAGATCGCACAGCACAGCGTGCGGCCTGCTCCGAACTACTGTCAATCAGATCCGCAATGGCTTCAGCCTGAGCCAAATCTAGTTTGTCGTTGAGAAATGCTCGTTCCGAGAACTCACCAGGGCGTGCCAGCCGTGCCCCAAGTCGACAAACCTCTCGCAGCAACAGATCCAGGATGACGGTGCCACCGTGCCCCTGCAGCTCGAACACATCTTCGCCGGTAAAAGAATGCGGATTGGGGAAGAACAGTCCAATGCCTTCGTCAATGAGCTGGTTCTGCTGATCTAAAAATGCTCCGTAATGAGCGTATCTCGGCTTTGGCGTATACCCTAACATTGCAACGGAAATAGCTTTTGCCAGCGGGCCAGACACCCGAACAATACCTACCCCGGCCTGACCAGGAGCCGTGGCTATGGCCGCAATGGTGTCGGGAACGTGGGTGGCATGGTTCATCATACGGGCCTCCTACACAGCAAATTTTTGCATGTCTGAAACAGTAAAGGCCCCATTACGGAGCCTTTACTGAGCTTTTAACTGACGGCCAGATTAGTGTTTTCTATCAGCCATCTCTGCTTCGATCTTGCGGGTAATGTACCACTGCTGGCTGATCGACAGAATGTTGTTCACCAGCCAGTACAGTACCAGACCGGCTGGGAACCAGAGGAAGAAGATAGTGAATACCACCGGCATCAGCTTCATAATCTTGGCCTGCATAGGATCCGGCGGAGTTGGGTTCAGGCTCATCTGCAACATCATACTGGCGCCCATCAGGATTGGCAGAATGAAGTAGGGATCCATCACTGAAAGATCGTGAATCCACAGCATAAAGGGTGCATGGCGCAACTGCACACTCTCGAACAATACCCAATACAAGGAAATGAACACTGGCATTTGAACCAGGATAGGTAAGCAACCACCAAGAGGATTGATCTTTTCCTTCTTGTACAGAGCCATCATTTCCTGGGACATGCGTTGACGATCATCGCCGTACAGCTCTTTCAGCCTAGTTAGCTGTGGAGCCACTGCACGCATACGGCCCATTGAGCGGTAACTGGTGGCGGATAGTTTGAAAAACAGGCCTTTGACCAGCACCGTCAGCAAGATAATGGATACACCCCAGTTGCCGACTATGCTGTGGAACCATTCGAGCACGATGAACAGTGGCAGCGAAATAAAGAATAGCCATCCGAAATCTACGGTGCGGTCGAGGCTAGGTGTAACCGCTTCAAGACGATCAATAATCTTCGGGCCTACATAGGCACGAGCACCAATTTCTGTAGTTTCGCCAGGCGCTACAGTGGTGGCCGGATAAACAAAACCCATTACATGTAACTGGCCGCGACGAGTCGTTTGAAATTGTGCGGGTTGATCTCTTTCTGGTACCCAGGCTGCAAGAAAATAGTGCTGCAGAAAGGCAATCCAGCCGTTAGTTACGGTCTCATTGATCCGTTTATCTTCCAGATCACCAAAATCAAATTTTTCATAAGGATTTTCCGGCGAGCTGGTTACAAGACCCAGGAATGCTTTAATGCCCATGCTGGGCCCGGAGGTAGGATCTGGGGCCTCATTACGCACGATTTTACCGGTAAAGTTGGCTTGCCAGTTTGCATCTGAACGGTTGTCGATAAGGTAACGAACGTCCATTTCATAGCTGTCGCGAGTAAACTGGTACCGCTTAGTAATGCGAACACCGTTCTCCATGGTGTGTACAAGGTCAACCGTCAGCTCGTTGTCGCCTTCAGCCAGCTCATAGCTTGTCGCATCGGTATCGTAGACGGGTGCCTGTCCGTTTTTAGCGCTATCTGGTCCGTTTTTTCCGATAAGCCCACTTTCCAATACGTAAAAACGGTCTTTTGTATTGTTCAGTAGCGTCAGTGCCTTATCACTATTCAGTGAGTCGTCGTAGCTAAGCAGAGAGCTTTTGACAAGATTGCCGCTCACACGATCAATAACCAGATCCAGAACATCGGTGCGAACCCGAATATATTGGTCGCTTACGTTGACACCAGAGTTAGTGGAGCTGACGACCGATTGACCGTTTTCAGGCGTTGCAAATTCTTCGTTTTCACGATTTTCGGTTGCTTGAGAGGCTTCCCCTGGAAGAATCATCGCATCAGAATCAGCAGAGCTGTTATCTGACTGGACGCGCGTAGAGTCTGCTACCTGCTCAGTAGGGACTGGCTGGTGATAATCGTCGTTCCAGGCAAGTACCATCAGATAACTGACAATAGCCAGGCCGGCAAATAATACGATGCGTTGAATATCCATAGAGTTACTGTCTGGTCTGGGTTGTTATAGGGGAATGGTCAGCCTGAGGGCAACACGGTGCTATGCCTGCCTGCGGCGATTGTACGGTATCTGGTATTGGATCATAACCGCCTTCTGCCCAGGGATGGCATCTCAACAGGCGCTTTACTGAAAGGTATACGCCTTTCAGAGAACCGTGATGAGAGATGGCTTCCACAGCGTATTGTGAACAGGTTGGATAGTGACGGCAATGACTGACCATTAGCGGACTGATGGCATACTGGTAAAAGCGGACAGGAAGAAGAAGCAACTTACGCATTAACCTGTTCCCTCACCGGCAGATGAAGGCTCTGCTGGTTGAGATGACGGCAGCTGATGATACTTTTTTGTCAGCCGGTGCCAGATGCCATTCAGAGACGAGCGAACTGTCTGGTTATCCAGAGCTGCGAGCCCTTGGCGACCAAGAACGATAATGTCCATTCCAGGAAGTTCAGGCTGGTGTCGGAAAGTTTCCCGCACCTGACGTTTAATCCGGTTTCGCTGTACGGCAAGTTTCAGGTTCCTTTTCGCAAAAACAAGACCGACCCTGGCATGCCCGAGGTTATTCGGAGTAGCCAGGATCAGAAAATTCTTGTGCGGAACCTTCAACTGTACGTCGTCGAAGACTTTGCCGTAATCAGCAGGCCGTAAGAGACGATGTGATTTCGGGAAATTCAAAGCCTTCATAAGGCGAACGACAGATTACGCAGACAGACGAGCACGGCCTTTGGCACGGCGACGAGAAATTACCTTGCGGCCGTTGGCAGTAGCCATACGGGCACGGAAACCGTGAACGCGCTTACGCTTCAGGACGCTTGGTTGAAACGTTCTTTTCATGGTGACTATCTCACAATTCGTGTGTTGGACATTCAGGAGTTGGCTGGGAAATTAATAGCCAAAACAGGAGCGGCATTCTATTCAAGTTTTCCCGTAGGTTCAATGTTTATTGATACGGAGTTATCCCGATGGGAAATTTGACTGCTGGATCGTTTCAAAAGTGTTCGCAAATTTGAAGGCCAGTTGACGAGTAATAGTATCTATAGGTCTTTTTTATAATTCTTTTAAAGATTCTATTATTACTGTTATTACAGAGGCCATTTTCTGTGGAAAAGCCAATATTTCAAACTGAAATCAACATCCTGTCGCATTTACAAGAGTTAGGAAAAGTAGGCTTAAGGCCTGTGGACGAGCGAAGGATGGATTGTGGAGAAGTCAGAGGCAGATGAAACTCATAAGTTATCCACCAAGAGACCTAATGGTTACACACAGAGCTGAGGGCCGGTTGTGCACACAGGTGTGTTGATAACTTTTAATGAGAATTTTCTGTACACAAGGCTGTATATAAGTTTTTAACCAGATGATAATAAACAATATAAATTTCCACAGGGTGTTTATGATGCTGCGTTTACCCTTTCACTGGAGAGGCCAGCAGGTTAGAATCCTTGGTCATCTTTCGGGATCGGGCATCCTCAGTCCGGTTCGAGAAATTTATGAGTTATCGGGAGCGGACTGTCGTGCCGAACGGTATGTGGCATCAATGTCTTGAAGTACTCCGGGATGAGTTTCCCGCACAACAGTTTAATACCTGGCTCAGGCCCCTTCAGTCTGATCATCGGGAGGGGCAACTGATGCTATTTGCACCTAATCGGTTTGTGATGGATTGGGTCAATGAAAAGTACCTGCGACGTATAGAAGAAGTTCTCAAGGATTTGAATGGTGGGCAGGCACCAAGAGTGAGCATGAGGGTCGGCTCCGCTCCCCGGGAAGACGAACCGGTGAAGCGCTCAGAAACTGCTCAGCAGGGATCAGCACAGCGAGTGCAGGATGAGACAGGCAGCAGAGTGACCGAAGAAGAGAAAGGTGTGGCGGTTACTGCGAGTGGCCGGCCTGCGCAGAGTAGGGGGTATGGATCTGCAACACCCCGGCGCCAGGTTCAAGTAGAAGGTGATATCAAACATCAGAGCTTTCTCAATGAAGGCTTCACGTTTGATACGTTTGTAGAAGGTAAGTCGAACCAGCTTGCCAGGGCTGCTTCAATGCAGGTGGCTGAAAACCCAGGTGGTGCCTATAACCCGCTATTTTTGTACGGTGGCGTAGGTTTGGGTAAAACCCACCTGATGCACGCCATCGGAAATGAGATTGTACGGCGCAACCCTAATGCTAAAGTTGCGTATTTGCGCTCGGAACGGTTTGTTGCAGACATGGTCAAGGCGCTGCAACTGAATGCGATCAGTGAATTCAAACGGTACTACCGTTCCGTAGACGCGTTATTGATTGATGATATTCAGTTTTTTGCCCGCAAAGAGCGTTCCCAAGAAGAATTTTTCCACACCTTTAACGCGTTGCTTGAGGGTGGGCAACAGGTCATCGTAACCTGTGATCGATTTCCAAAAGAAATCATCGATATGGAGGAGCGCCTGAAGTCTCGTTTTGGCTGGGGACTCACGGTGATGGTTGAGCCGCCAGAGCTGGAAACGCGGGTGGCGATTTTGATGAAAAAGGCGGAGCAGACCAATGTTAAATTGAGCAGCGAAGCGGCATTTTTCATTGCTCAAAAAATTCGCTCTAACGTGAGAGAGCTTGAAGGCGCGCTACGTTTGGTGATAGCGAATGCTCACTTTACAGGTTCTGAAATTACGCCGCCGTTTATCAGGGAAAGCTTGAAAGATCTGCTTGCGCTGCATGAAAAACAGGTAAGTATCGATAACATTCAGCGCACAGTGGCTGAGTACTATAAAATCAAGATTGCGGATCTGCACTCCAAACGGCGCACCCGGGTGGTTACCCGGCCTCGGCAAGTGGCTATGTCGCTCTCGAAAGAGTTGACCAATCACAGTCTGCCGGAAATTGGAGATGCGTTTGGGGGCCGCGATCACACAACTGTTTTGCATGCATGTAAGAAAATCGTGGAGCTTCAGGAGACAGATCCTGGGATCCGCGAAGACTATAAGAACTTCATGAGATTGCTAACCACCTGAACACCACATTCATCCTTCCAACAACAGAAAGCTGAGTGACATGAAACTGACGATCAGCCGTGAATCCCTGCTCACACCGTTGCAAAGTATTGCCGGTGTCGTTGAAAAAAAGCAGACCATGCCGGTGCTTTCCAATGTGCTGCTGGTAGCCGAAGACAACACTCTGGTTTTGACCGGGACGAATATGGAAGTGGAGCTGGTAGGACGGATAACGCCTGTCCATGTTGACCAGCCCGGGCAGATTACCGTACCGGCCAGAAAACTTTCAGACATTTGCCGGGCGCTGGGCGATGAAGCGCCAATAGAACTGGTGCTTGAAGGCGATAGGCTGCATATACGCAGTGGCGCAAGCCATTTCACGTTGTCTACACTACCGGCCGAGCACTTCCCTAATGTGGAAGATGAACCAGAGAGCTTCCGTCTTGAACTGCCCCAGAAAGAACTTGAGCGCATGTTTGATGCGACGGCTTTCGCCATGGCTCAGCAGGACGTTCGTTATTACCTGAACGGTTTGCTGTTGGAAGTGGACAAGGATCATGTGCGCACAGTGGCCACTGACGGTCACCGACTGGCCATGGCTCATGTTGAGCTGAATACCGGTTGTGCCGAACCGAAGCAGGTTATTGTGCCTCGTAAGGGCGTTCTGGAGCTTTCACGGTTGCTGGATGACGTGGAGACACCGGTCACGTTGGTTATCGGAGATAATCATCTGCGGGCGACGGTTGGGTCCTATACGTTTACCTCCAAACTGATTGAAGGAAAATTCCCGGATTACAACCGGGTGATTCCCCGTGGTGGCGATAAGATAGTTCTGGCAGATAGAGCCACCTTGAAGAACACACTTCAGCGGGCCGGCATTTTGTCCCATGAAAACATCCGTGGTGTTCGCTTGAACTTGGCAACGAATGAGCTTCAAGTGTTTGCCAACAACCCGGACCAGGAACAGGCCGAAGACGCCCTGTCAGTGGATTATCAGGGCGAATCCCTACAGATTGGTTTTAATGTAGGCTACTTAGTAGATGTCATGAACGCGCTGGATGATGAGCAGGTGAAAATCACACTCTCCAATCCGAACAGTAGCGCACTGATCGAATCGCAAATCGATAGCCGCTGTCTCTATGTGGTTATGCCAATGAGGCTATAGGAGAAGAATCGATAATGGGCACCGTAACGAACGGAATCAAAGGCGCGTTCAGAATTGGGCAAACACTTTCTGTACTTGGCCGAACCGGTGTCAAATGGGTGGGGGGTGATCGTCCCCCTGCCCCGCGCCTGTTGCGTCAAACGTTCGAATCCTTGGGTGCAACCTACATCAAACTTGGGCAGTTCATTGCCAGTTCCCCGACCTTCTTCCCGAAGGAATACGTGGAAGAATTTCAGTACTGCTTGGATCGCACGCCCAATCTGCCGTTTGGTGTAATAAAGCGCATTATTCGTGATGAACTGGATCGGCCCATTGATGAGGTGTTCTCGGAGATTGATCCGGTAGCGCTGGCTTCAGCATCCATTGCACAGGTTCACGCGGCGCGGCTGGTTACTGGTGAAGATGTTGTGATCAAGGTGCAGAAGCCGGGTGTTGAAAATATCCTGCTAACCGACCTGAACTTTCTGTATCTCTCAGCGAGAATTCTTGAGACTTTGGCTCCAAAGCTTTCTTGGACTTCGCTCTCAGGTATTGTTGAAGAAATTCAACGCACTATGATGGAGGAATGCGACTTTATTAAGGAGGCAAACAACCTTAAAGTGTTTCGGAGGTTTCTCCACGACACCCATAATGAAGACGCTACGGTTCCCGAGGTTTACGAACATGCCAGCACCCGTCGGATACTTACCATGGAACGTTTCCACGGCGTACCTTTAACAGATCTTGAAAGTATTCGTGGTTACGCTAAAGATCCTGAGCGGACTCTGATTACCGCAATGAATACTTGGTTTTCCAGTCTGACTCAGTGTGAGTTTTTCCATGCTGATGTGCATGCGGGCAACCTGATGGTGCTGAAAGATGGACGTATAGGGTTTATCGATTTCGGAATTGTGGGCCGAATTCGACCCGACACTTGGGAAGCGGTCAGCGATTTTATTTCTGCAGTAATGGTAGGTAATTTCGACGGTATGGCAGATGCCATGATCCGTATCGGAATCACCAACCACACGGTTCAGGCAGGTGATTTGGCGAACGATTTACGTAAGCTGTATCAACAGATGGATAAGATGGTGCCGGATCAGGTGCCTTACCAGGCGGATCAGGCAGAAGACGATGTGAATAACATTCTGATGGATATGGTTAAAGTGGGTGAAAGTCACGGGCTACACTTCCCGAGGGAGTTCGCCCTGTTGCTGAAGCAGTTCCTGTATTTTGACCGTTACGTACATATCCTTGCGCCAGAGATGGATGTTTTCATGGATGAGCGTTTGAATATGCTTCACTGAGGCGGTCGCCTTCGCTTAATTGGTTTTGTACACTAAGGGCAGCATTTCATTTTGACGGTGGGATTCTGCCTTTTTTCATGGATACGTTCCATTTCTCTTGCTGCTGCGACGAGCTGTCCTTTTTATGGCGCTGGTAAAACTGCATACCGAGTTTTTTCGCAATCTATCCCCCGCTGAACCTGCATCGTTCTCCCCTTCTTTTAATCTGCTATACGGTGCCAACGGCAGCGGGAAGACCAGTGTACTAGAAGCTATTGGTTATCTTGGCCTTGGCCGATCCTTTCGGATTAATAGGCACCAGGCGGTAGTTCAGCACGGCCAACAGCGGTTCACCGTTTTTGGTGGCTTGGATCACGGGTTTGATGAAGAGCGGAATGCGCTCTCTTCACATGCCCTTGCTCACCGGTTAGGAATCTCTAGAGATGTGGCCCAGAAAGAAACCACTTTGCGCGTTGATGGCGAAGGTGTACGGAGCCTTTCCTCTCTTGCAATGCATCTGCCCGTGTCAGTCATTGACCCAGGTGTATTCGATATTGTGGCCGGTGGTCCTGGAAAGCGTCGTCAATTTCTCGATTGGGCAGTGTTCCACGTGGAACCTTCCTTCGCCTCAAGCTGGCAACAGTGCCAGAGGGTCACATCACAGCGGAATCAAACGCTGAGAAATGGTAGACTAGACGAATCCATGTTGCGCATCTGGGATGCTCAGTACGCAGCACTGAGCGAAAGAATCAGCGAAGCCCGAAAAGTCGCCTTTGATCAGTTCAAAAGTGCGTTCGACGGTTTGGTTCACGAGGTGGATGTGAGCTGGACGGATGAGTTGAAACTGGAGTTTTACCCTGGGTGGGATACCAGTCAATCACTGGTAGATGTGCTTGTTCGCCACCGGGAACAGGAAACTCGCATGGGACACACCCTTTATGGGCCAAACCGTGCGGATATCCGGATCAGATTTCAAGGACGACCGGTGGCGGAAACGTTTTCCCGCGGCCAGCAAAAGACCCTCGTTATACTGATGAAAATTGCCCAAAGTATGGTGTTGAACGGTCTTGGGAAACAGGTCAGTTTTCTGATTGATGACATCAATGCCGAATTGGATGAGAGCCATAGAACAATGTTGGCTCGCAAGTTACAGGAATTACGTTGCCAGGTGTTTATTACCTCCATTGAACATCCCGACCCAGAGTCGTTGTGGCAGGGGAGTCAGACACCTGATTACCGAATGTTCCACGTGGAACATGGCAAATTGAAGGAAGAATAAAACCGGCTTATCAAGCCCTTAGCCTGCGAGATGCGGTTTGGGGAAAGCGCCGGCCCTTACGCTTCAGGAGTTTCTTAATGAGTGAATCGAGCTACAATTCTGCCAGCATCAAAGTTCTGAAAGGGCTGGATGCGGTACGGAAACGGCCAGGGATGTACATCGGCGATACGGATGATGGTACCGGCCTGCACCACATGGTGTTTGAATTGGTGGATAACTCCATCGATGAAGCTCTGGCAGGGTACTGCTCCGAAATCGGGATTATCATTCATCCCGATGAATCGATAAGTGTCCAAGACAATGGCCGTGGCATTCCTGTGGATATTCATGAGGAAGAAGGCGTATCCGCTGCTGAAGTTATCATGACAGTACTCCACGCCGGCGGTAAGTTTGATGATAACTCCTATAAGGTTTCCGGTGGTCTTCACGGTGTAGGCGTTTCCGTTGTAAATGCTCTGTCCTCTACCCTTACCCTGACCATCCGTCGCGAAGGAAAGGTGTACGAGCAGACCTACACACACGGTGTACCAAACGCGCCTTTGGCGCCGGTCGGTGAGACAGACGCTTCTGGTACTCGGGTACACTTTATTCCGTCGCCCGAGACGTTTACCCATATTGAGTTCCACTACGATATTCTGGCAAAACGCATTCGGGAGTTGGCGTTTCTAAACAGCGGTGTGCGTATCCGCTTGACAGACGAGCGTAGCGGTAAAGAAGAAATCTTCGAATACGAAGGCGGTTTACGTGCATTTGTTGAGCACCTCAATGCAAACAAAACGCCCATTAACCGGGTTTTCCACTTCACCCGTGAGCGTGAAGACGGCATTGTGGTGGAAGTTTCCATGCAGTGGAACGACGCTTTTCAAGAAAATATTTATTGTTTCACCAATAATATTCCCCAACGGGATGGCGGCACGCACTTGGCCGGTTTCCGTTCCGCGCTTACCCGCTCGCTGAATACGTACATTGAGCATGAAGGTTTGGGTAAGAAGGCTAAGGTCAGCACCTCCGGTGATGACGCTCGGGAAGGGCTAACAGCAATTATCAGTGTGAAAGTGCCCGATCCTAAGTTTTCTTCACAAACAAAAGACAAGTTGGTGTCTTCGGAAGTGAAAACGGCTGTTGAGCAGGAGCTCTATCATTGCTTTGCAGAGTATCTGCAAGAGCAGCCTAACGAAGCCAGACTTATCGTTAATAAGATGATTGAAGCCGCACGGGCCCGTGAAGCTGCTCGTAAAGCCCGGGATATGACTCGTCGAAAAGGCGCGCTGGATATTGCCGGCTTGCCAGGCAAACTGGCTGATTGCCAAGAGAAAGACCCTGCCCTCTCTGAACTGTTCATAGTGGAGGGTGACTCGGCCGGCGGTAGCGCCAAACAGGGCCGAGACCGCAAAACCCAAGCGATTCTGCCGCTTAAAGGTAAAATCCTGAACGTCGAGAAAGCACGCTTTGACAAGATGCTATCCTCCGCCGAAGTGGGCACACTAATCACCGCATTGGGTTGTGGTATCGGCCGCGAGGAGTTCAACGCAGATAAGCTGCGGTATCACTCCATTATTATCATGACGGACGCCGATGTGGACGGTTCCCACATTCGTACTCTGCTGCTGACATTCCTGTTCCGTCAGATGCGGGAAATCATTGAACGTGGCCATGTGTTCATCGCTATGCCGCCGCTTTACAAGGTGAAGCGTGGCAAACAAGAGCAATACCTGAAGGACGAGAAGGCAAAAGAGGCTTATCTCACTCAGACGTCTCTAGAGGGCGCACAGCTGTATGTGAACCCTGAAGCACCTTCCATCAAGGACTCCGCTCTTGAAACCATGGTGCAGGATTATCAGACGGTTATGGCGATGATTGATCGCTTATCTCGCGCCTATCCAGCGAAAGTACTGGAGCAGATGCTGCATAACGATACGTTGAAGGCAGAACATCTAAAGGACGAGGAAACGGTTGCTGCTTGGGCTACTCGTTTGGGTGATGGGCTAGATGTCGATACTCGCACGGGTACCAAGTACACCTTCTCTGTGGCCAAGGACAATGAGCGTGAGCTCTATCTGCCAAAAGTAACCATCTATGTGCACGGAATTCCGTACGAGCACACATTTAGCCATGATTTCTTTGATTCGCCATCTTATGGCGCTATTGCACGCCTTGGCGAAACTCTGAACGGGCTTATCGAAGAAGGTGCTTACGTTCAGCGTGGTGAGCGTAAACAGGCGGTGCTGTCGTTTGAGGGGGCATTGCAGTGGCTGATGAAGGAGGCTCAGCGTGGTCTGAATATCCAACGCTACAAGGGCTTGGGTGAGATGAACCCAGATCAGTTGTGGGAAACCACCATGGATCCTGACTCGCGTCGGATGATGAAAGTAAAGATTGAAGATGCCATTGCGGCAGACCAAATCTTCACCACGTTGATGGGCGACGATGTTGAACCGCGACGTAACTTTATCCAGACAAATGCGCTGGAAGTGACCAATCTAGACATCTAACATTGTTCAGATTGGTAAAAAAAACGGCCAGAGTAGCGATACTCTGGCCGTTTTTTTAATCCCAAAAGTGCTGTATGTAGATGGAATATAGGATTATTTACCGGATGCGGAGCCTGATGAGTTGGCTTTTCCCTTCTCTTTTTCTGCCAAATGAGGAGCCATCACCTCTTCTAGGGTATAACCCGTCAGCCGGCGAATGGTTCGCCACAGGTAATAGAAGATAAGCATCATCATGATCATGGACGGGATGGCTATCATTGGGTAGCTCACAAGAGTCATCCGGCCGAGCTCTTCATTGAAGGCTTGGGTACCGGAAGGGCTTACCACTATCCAGCGGGCAATTACGTAGTTCATGATGGATGAAAACAGAAAGGTGCCGGAAAAGAAGTAGCTCGCGTTCAGCAAGCGCCCTTCAAACTCTTCCACGTGGTTTTGTTCTTCCAACGTTTTTTGAATCTTTGCCACATCGAGCACGTTGGGGTTGTAGAGGAGGGTGCGAACCAGAGGGTACTTTGTGCGGGTAGAGGCCAACACTGCCAAGCCAATAATGGCGGGAATGGCTGCCTCTTTTATCGCCAGCCAGCCGGCGTCCAGCTCTAGCAAGCCAATACCACCGGTGAGCCCGACACTTACCAAGCCAAGCACGGCTATAAAATTCTTTTTGCGATAGCGAATCAGCTCGAACAACCCCCAACCAAGAGGGAATGCTAAACCAAGAATCAGGGCATTAACGCTGCCAAGATGCTCGTCGCCGCTGAATTTCATCAGAATAACGGAGGGGATGACAATACTGACCAGCAGATCAACCCATGGCCTGGGTTTGTGCTCGGGTACAGATGTGGTGTTCGGTGAAGTCATGGCTCTGCCTGGTTGGTGAAACAACTACAGCCAGTATACGACGAACTCCATAAAAAAACCGAACCCGGAGGTTCGGTTTTATAACCTTCAGTCTTCGTGAATTTATCAGGCGCCGGCTTCTTTCAGGCACTCTTCTACAATCACCAAGCCTTCCTCAAGGATGGAGTCCTCAATGGTGACCGGCATCAGGAAGCGCAGTGTGTTGCCATACATGCCACAGCTCAGAAGGATAAGGCCCTTCTCCTTCGCTTTCTTGGTAATCGCTGCAGCCATTTCTGGCATAGGCTTGCGGTTTTCTTTGCTCTCAACCATCTCGAATGCCGCCATGGGCCCGAGGCAGCGAACGTTATCCACATGGGTGAACTGTTCTTGCCATTGGTTGAAACGCTGCTCCAGCTTCTCTCCCAAGCCAACGCTCTTGCCCAGAATGTCCTCATCCTTGAACACCTCGAACACGGCCAAGGCCGCAGCACAGGCGGTTGGGCTACCTGTATAGGTGCCGCCCAGAGAATTGGGGCCTGACGCATCCATGACTTTGTCGGTACCCACGATCGCCGAAATTGGCATGCCATCGGCCATACTCTTGGCCATGGTGATGATGTCTGGCTCAACACCGCTGTGCTCAATGGCGAACATCTTGCCGGTACGGCCAAAGCCACTTTGCACTTCATCGACAATCAGCAGAATGCCGTTGTCATCACAAATTTTCCGGAGTGCTTTGAGGAAACTGGTTGGTGCTGCGTAAAAACCACCCTCACCCAGTACCGGCTCAAGCACAATGGCCGCCGTCTGGTTTGCCGGAGAATCAGCTTTCATTGTCATCTGCAAACCACGTAAAGCTTCATCCTCACTCACGCCGTGATAGGGCACAGGATAAGGTGCCCGGAATACGGTGCCTGGCATGGGGCCAAAGTCTGTCTGGTAAGGCGCTGCCTTGCCATTCATCGCCATGGTCATGAAGGTACGGCCGTGATAGCCACCGTTGAAGCAGATTACGTTGGTGCGACCGGTGGCTGCACGGGCAATCTTAAGGGCGTTTTCCAGGGCTTCAGCGCCTGAGTTGGCCAGCATCACTTTGGCGTGGCCTTTTACCGGCGTAACTTCACTTAGCTTTTGAGCCAAACGTACGTAGCCCTCATAGGGCATAACCGTTTGGCAGGTGTGCATCAGTTTATCCAGTTGGGCTTTCACCGCCTCAACTACTTTTGGGTGCCGGTGACCGATGTTGAGAACACCGATGCCGCCGGCAAAGTCGATCATTCGTTTGCCGTCCGCGTCCCACAGTTCTGAATTGGTTGCGTGGTCAGCAAATTGCTCATTGGGACTTGCCGCGCCTGCCGCAACATAGCGTTCTTTGAGTGCCTGCAATTCTTTGTTGCTCACTTTGCCATTCTCCCTGTGTCTTCAATTAAACGGTTTCGCTAACAGTATAGCTCTTCATAACCAGTGTAGGGTGTCGCAACCAGTGTAGGGTGTTACAACCAGTCTAGAAAGTACTGGTGAATGACACAATCAAATCACGCCGAATATTATGTCGGTGGTTCCCGAAACTGTAACGCCGCCAAGCGCCGATATAGTGGGTTGGTTTGTATCAGCTCATCATGGCTTCCCACCGCCAACAAACGGCCCTGATCCAGAACGGCGATGCGATCGGCATCCCGCACGGTGGCCAGTCTGTGAGCAATCACCAACGTGGTTCTGCCAGAGGTAAGCGCCGGCATGGCTTGCTGAATCAGGCTCTCGCTTTCCGCATCTAGAGCACTGGTGGCTTCGTCCAATAGCAAAATGGGCGCATCGGCGAGCAGCGCTCGGGCAATAGCGAGTCGTTGCTTCTGGCCACCAGAGAGTCCCAGCCCGGCATCCCCCAAGCGGGTGAGATAGCCTTCAGGCAGTTTTTCGATGAATTCATGTGCGTGAGCAATACGAGCGGCCTTCTCAACATCGGCTTGACTGGCGTTTGGCCGTGCGTAGCGAATGTTGTCTGCCACGGTGCCGTGGAACAGTGCCGGGTTCTGGGGTACCAGTGAAAAGCAGTTGCGTAGAGCGTTTAGTGACACGGTAGCGCTGTTTGTGCCGTCAATGTGAATGGTGCCGCTGTCGGGTTGGTAGAAATGCAGCAACAGATCAAACAGCGTAGATTTACCGGCGCCGGAGGGGCCCACCAGCGCCAATGTTTCCCCGGCCCGAACCTGCAGGCAGATATCAGCCAGTGCCGCGTGTTCACTGCGACCGGGATAGTGGAACGTGAGCCCATCGATACGAATATCCCCGCCAATGGCGTTGGGAAATTCATTAGCTTCTAACTCTGATGGCCGATCAAACCCAGGCTTGGTCTGCAACAATTCAAACAAACGAGCCGCAGAGCCAGCCGCCCGTTGCAGCTCGCCAATTACCTCACTGATGGCCCCGGCAGCTACCCCTACCAGCAAACTGTAGAACACAAAAGCCGCCAGCTCCCCCGGCGTAATCCGCCCGTGAATAACATCCAGGCCGCCAATCCAGATCACAATGCCAACAGCACCCATAACCAACGAAATAGCCAGAGTTGTCAGCCAGGCGCGCTGCCGGATGCGCTCGCGGGCAATGTCGAAAGCCTTTTCAGACACACCTGCAAAAAAGCGCCGGTCGTGGGGTTGGTGATTGAAGGCCTGCACGGTTTTGATCTGTGTGAGGTTTTCACCCACGTAACTGCCTACGTCCGCCACTCTATCTTGGCTGAGCCGTGACAGTTGTCGAACCCGTCGACCGAAAAAAAGGATGGGCACGATCACCAGCGGAAAGCCCAGCAGAATGATGCCAGCGAGTTTGGCGTTGGTGATGAACAGCAACAATAGCCCACCTGCCAGCATCAACGCGTTGCGCAAGGCAATGGACACGGTAGAGCCGATCACCGATTGCAGCACCGTGGTATCTGCAGTAAAACGGGATTGAATTTCCAAGGCCCGGTTCTGCTCGAAAAATCCCGGGTGCAGGTCAATCAGATGATTGAAGACCTGTTTGCGAATATCTGCAACTACCCGTTCGCCGATCCAGGACACCAAATAAAAACGTGCGAATGACCCAAACGCCAGCCCCAGAACAAGAACGAAAAACAACCCTACAGCCCGGGCGAGATTGTCAGGGGACTGAGTAGCCAACCCTTGGTCCACCAATATCCTCAGTCCCTGCCCTAACCCGAGCGTGATGCCGGCGGTGATAACCAGTGCAACCAGAGCCCCGGCCACGGCCTTTCGATAGGGGCTAACAAATCCGATGACCAGTTTCAGAGCCTGCCGCTTGCGAGTGTTAATGATGTGTCTCCTGGTTGGGAAAAGTCTCGGTATGTTAATAGCTGCCATGTTGTAAGCAGTCGCAGTGTCATAAAAGGGCGCGGTGCTATAAAAAGTTGCGGTGCTGTAAAATGCGCCGGTACTGTAAACTCAGGCAGTTATACGAATGCTGCTTGCGACGAGCCTTATCATACGCTTGTCCCCTCGTTGAAAATGAAGGAATGTCCGTGCGCGCTTACGCTGATAGTGAATACTCTGCTAGCCAAAAACCGAATTGGAAAGTGATCGCCGGGCTTTGGCCCTATTTGGCAGAGTTTCGTGGGCGAGTAATTCTGTCCGTTGCCTTCCTGATACTGGCAAAACTGGCCACGGTCGCAACCCCTGTAGCGCTGAAGTATATTGTGGATTACTTGGATCAGGGCCGAGAAAGTGGCGAACTACTGCTGTGGATACCCGTGGTGCTGGTGGTCGCCTATGGCGTGTTGCGGTTTGCCAGCACGCTGTTCAGTGAGTTGCGAGACGCAGTGTTTGCGCGGGTTGCCGAGCGGGCCATGCGGCGGGTATCGCTGCGGGTGTTCCGCCATCTACACGACCGTGAACTGGCCTTTCATCTGGATCGCAAAACTGGCGGTCTGGCCCGGGACATTGAGCGGGGCACCACCGGTATCAGCTTTTTGCTGCGCTTTACCCTGTTCAACATTATTCCCACGTTGCTGGAAATCGTTATGGTGGCGGGCATTTTGCTGGTGGCGTTTAATGCCAGCTACGTGCTGGCCATCCTCATAGCCGTGGTGGTGTATATCGCGTTTTCAATTGTGGTGACCGAGTGGCGAACCAAGTTTGTGCGCGAAGCCAACGCCCGGGATAACCAGTCCAACTCCCGTGCAATAGACAGCCTGCTTAATTACGAGACCGTGAAGTACTTCAACAATGAAACCTTTGAAGCCAAGCTTTACGATCAGGATCTTGCCGGCTGGGAGCAGGCGCGTCTCAAAAACCGCCTGTCCCTGGCCGCGCTCAATACCGGCCAGGCGCTGATTATCGGCGCGGCGATGATTATCATCATGGTGATGGCCGTGCAAGAAGTGGCCAGTGGCGCGATTACTCTGGGTGATTTCACCATGGTAAACGCCTACCTGCTTCAGCTATTTATTCCGCTGAATGCCTTGGGTTTTGTGTACCGGGAAATCCGCCAATCTTTGGTGAATGTAGAGCGCTTGTTTGGCCTGCTGGATGAAAAACCCGCCATTGAAGATACGAAAGAGGCACCGGTCTTGGCAGTGGATAAAGCGAAGGTAGGCTTCCATCACGTGCATTTTTCCTACCGCGCGGATCGCCCGATTCTGCAGGATGTAGACTTCTCCATACCCGCCGGGCACACAGTGGCGGTTGTGGGTGCCAGTGGCGCCGGAAAATCCACCCTTGCCCGTTTACTATTCCGCTTTTTTGATGTGGATAAAGGCAGTATCACTATCGACGGCCAGGATATTCGCAAGGTTAATCAGGACAGCCTGCGTGCGGCCATAGGCGTGGTTCCGCAAGACACGGTGTTGTTCAACGACACCCTATACCGCAACCTGGCCTACGGCCGCCCAGAGGCCACAGAAGCCGACGTGCATCACGCAGCTAAACAGGCCCGGCTAGATGGCTTCATCCGCAGTCTACCTGAGGGCTACGACACCAAAGTAGGCGAGCGCGGCTTGAAGCTTTCCGGCGGTGAAAAACAGCGCGTGGCCATTGCCCGCGTGCTGCTGAAAAATCCACCGCTGTTGATTCTCGACGAAGCCACCTCGTCACTGGATTCCATCTCCGAGCAGGCTATTTTGGGTGCGCTCAACGAAGTCAGCAGCCAGCGCACCACATTGGTTATCGCGCACCGGTTATCCACCGTGCGCGATGCTGATTCTATTTTGGTGATGGATCACGGCCAGATTGTGGAGAGTGGCGGGCACAGTGAGTTGCTGGCTAAAAACGGTTATTACGCCAGGTTGTGGCTGCAGCAGCATAACTCCGAGTCTAATTGAGGCTCCGAACAGCAAGAACCGAAGCCAATCCCGAAGCCCGCACAACCCTCTGGCCCACACTTTCGCTAAACACGCTGGCATCGCCGGTTATCAGGCTGAACCAGTTTTTAGCACGGGTAATGCCGGTGTATACCAATTCTCGTGTTAGCACCGGGCTTAGCCGGTCTGGCAGCACCATGCAGGTGTGATTGAATTCTGAGCCCTGGGACTTGTGCACCGTCATGGCGTACACGGTTTCCAATTGCTGTAGCCGGCTGGGTGAAATCCAGCGGATATTGTCGCTGCCATCACTGGCCGGGAAGGCTACCCGCAGCACGGATTCCGGGTTGTCGCCGCCGCTTTGGGGCTCAGCGCCCCAGGGCAGGCTGAAGGTAATGCCTACGTCGCCATTCATCAGCCCCAGGTTGTAATCGTTGCCGGTAATCAGCACCGGGCGCCCCGCATACCAGCCTTCAGCCCGTGGGATCAGCCTTTGAGCCAGTAGGTGCTGGGCGATCAAATCGTTCAGGCCTTCTACGCCCCAGGGGCCGCGCCGTAATGCACACAACACCTGAAAGTCACTGAAAGCTTTCAAGACAGATGTCGCCAGCTCGTCCCAGTGTTCGGTGGTGCTGTTGCTGTCCAGACTGTGATTCTGCATCAGCGTTAAGTAATGGCGGTAACCTACAGGCGGCGGCAGAGGTTGATCGTTGGCATCTATTCGCCCTTCCCCACTATTGCGGAATGCTTCGGGACTTCCGTCAACCACATGGCGGAAGATCAGTGCTTGAGTGGTTTCCAAAGACGGCCTGTTGTTATGGCCGTTTAGCCACACCACATCCTCAAACTCCGCATCGCGGGCTTGTTTTAGCGTGCTGGCATTCAAGGTGTTGGTGTTGACCGCTTCGGCCAAATGACGAATGCCACTGCCTTCGGCAAAGCGATAACTCTTGCGCAACATGGCCACGGCTTGATCCAGTTGTTGGCCTTCGGAGTCTTGAAGGTCCGACGGAATCTCGCTTCCGGTGATGGTTTTCAGCCATTGCACAGTTTGCGGCTGATAATGCCCGTCTGGCCCGCGCTGGCACAGTTCGCCCAGCACCGCGCCGGCGTCTACCGAGGCCAGTTGGTCTTTATCGCCCAGCAGAATCAGTTGCGCATTAGCGGGCAGGGCGTCAAACACCGAGGCCATCAAGTCCAGATCTACCATGGAGGCTTCGTCGATCACCAGAATATCCACCAGCAGCGGATTGTCGCAGTTGTGGCGGAATTGTCGGGTGTCTGGGCGGCTGCCCAAAAGCCGGTGCAGGGTGGTTACTTTGGTGGGAATGTCTGTCAGAGAGACTTGCCCCGGCAGCTGAGCCAGCGGCAAGCGGCTGACGGCACCGCCAATGGATTCGTTCAATCGCGCAGCGGCTTTGCCGGTGGGGGCGGCTAGTCGTATACGGTATTTACGTCCATCCCGCTCGGCAGATTCGCCAGCGACTGACTGTAGAGCGGCAAGCAAGTTCACCACGGTGGTGGTTTTGCCGGTGCCGGGACCACCAGTGATCACTGCGAAACGATTGCGGGCTGCCAGCGCGCAAGCGAGCTTTTGATAGTCCACAGAATCGCCCACGCAGCCCTGCGATTGAGAAAGAGAACCCTGTGGCTTAAACAGTATATCCAGTGCCTGGCTCAGAGTATTGGCGGCAGGTGAGGCCGGGTCAGCCAAAGGAGATGGCTGCGCCAAACGCTGCAAAATACCGGCAGCAATCTGCTGTTCATAACGCCAGAAACGACGCAGATACAGGCGGCTGCCGTTCAGCACTAAGGGTGAAGTGTGTGAGCCATCACTTACCGCCAATGCCCCGTCCATAGCGGTTAAACATTCCTGAATAGATATGCGAGCCAAGAGGTCGCCTGGCCCGATCAGGCTTGTGCCAGCGGCAGACAGGTCTGTAGAAGATCCGGCTGAAGCTTCCCGGCTCTGAACAGGACCGGCTCCGTTTGGCTCCTCCGGAGGCAAAGACAAAGTGGTGTCCGCATCGGCCAGCAGGTTAGCCAGATCCACGCACACGTGGCCTCGGCCAACTTGATGGGAAGTCAGCGCGGCCAGCAGCAAAACCAGCGGTTTCGGTGCGTTACCCTGCTCTTCTGACAGGTCGTGAATCAGCCGCGCAAAGCGCACATCCAGTGGACGAATCCAGTCGGCTTGCTGCCAGTTATCCAACAGTTCCAAAACGGTTGCTGTCTCGTTCAGCGCCAGGCTGGTGTTGTGGTTGCTGGTTGCCACGGGTGCTAAGGGGTTGAGCTCAGGGGCGTCGTCCAGATCCAGGGCAAACTGGTTGTCGGTATTCTTGTTATTGCTCATGCCGCCACCTCCCCGGCTGCCTTGCCATCAAACATGGCATCCAGTTGTTCGATCAATGCCTTGGGCGGTTTATCGGTAAATGCCCCGGCTCCCGGTGCATGTATGCCCCGCAAAAACAGGTACACCGCGCCGCCCATGTGCTGATCGTAGTCATAATCCGGCAGTCGGGCCTTCAGCAAGCGATGTAATGCCAGCAGATAAAGCACGAATTGCAGGTCGTAACGCCGCTCCAGAATGGCATCGCCCATGGCCTGAACTGTGTAGGCGCTGTCGTTGTCGCCGAGAAAATTGGATTTGTAGTCCAGCACGTAATACAGCCCGTTGTGTTCAAATACCAGGTCGATAAAGCCTTTCAGCATGCCGTTGAAGCGCCCGCCATCCACTTGCGGCCGGTCGGCGCCGTTAAGCGTGTAGTTGGTGACCAGTTTGTCCATGGCCCGGGTGCTCACGTTGCGGCTTTCAAACCAGAACTCCAGTTCTGGTCGCAGCGTACTGAGGCTCGATAAACTAACGCTCTCATCGCCACCACGGCTCAACGACAGTGGTTGTTGGATCAGTGCAAGTATCCACTGCTCCAGAGTGTCCACCCAGTCGCTCCAGCCCCGCGTGCTGCAGCGGCGGGTGAGTTGTTCGCGCAGCTGCAAAGGGTTATCCACAACACGTTGCAAGCCTTGTTGCACACACCACTCCAGCAAATCATGCAGAAACGTGCCCGGGCCTGCGCCCTTGGGGAAACGATGCAGGCTGTTGCTGTGGTTGGGCGTAATAATCACCTCTTCCTCGTCGCTGTTGTGGGCGCCCTCTTCCCGCAGGTTTTGGGTTTCTGCGTCTTCCGCTTCGCTCCTGAACACAACGCCCGTGCCAGTGAGCCCGGTGTATTCCAGGGAGGAGTAGCTGGCAATCCACCAGTTTTCCCGGGCCTCACGGGTTGAGATAAGCGCTGGCCCCAGAGTGGCAGGGGCCTCTTCTGTGTAATGTAGGTCGGTGGCCGCCGGTAGCGGTTCAGTGCACAGTTCCGGGTGGCCACCGGTGAGCAGGTTTAGGGCATCGCTGAGCGGCGGTTGCGTGGCGGATTCATCGCCAAGCAGATACCCCAGGCCGCTAAGGTGCCAGTTTTCGATGTCTGCCACGCCCACCCATGTAGCGAAGCGGGACCGGGTCAGGGCAACGTAGAGTTTGCGGATGTCTTCCCCTAGCCGTTCCTGATCGGCCCGGGCGACGTCTTCCGGTGTTGGATCGAATACGGTGATTAATTCTGAGCTGTCGTCGTGATAACGCACGAAGGATTGTTTTTCGCTTTGGGCGCGGAATGCCGTACCAAAAGGCAAGAAAACCAACGGGTATTCCAGACCCTTGGATTTGTGCACGGTGATCACTTTTACCAGCCCTGCATCGCTTTCCAGCCGCAGGGTGCGGTGTTCGTCTTCTTCATCTGCCGCGCGCAAAATCTGGGTGAAGTGATGCACCAGGGCGTGTTCGCCATCCAGTTGCAGGCTGTCTTGCTGCAGGAGCTCCGCAATGTGCAGAATATCGGTCAACCGGCGCTCGCCGTCCGGGCGCTGTAACAAACTGCCGGGCACTTCAAAGTCCATCAAAAAACTGCGCAACATGGGCAGCACGCCCTGGCTATGCCACTGCTTCTGGTAACCCGTAAAGCGTTCGATCTCCCGCTCCAGTGCCATCTCGTCGGTGAGCAGCTGGTCCAGATAACGCCAGGGCAAACCCAGCGTAGGCGTGGCCAGTGCCGCCCGGGCGTAAGCCAGCTGTTGGGGTTCGGCAAAGGCTTTGAGCCAGCACAGCACCTCACTTGCCTCTTGGGAGGTGAGCACTGAATCCCGGTCAGAGAGATACACGCTTTTGATGCGCCTCTGGCCCAGGGCATCCCGCACCGCCGCCGCTTCGTTGCGGTTGTTCACCAGAATGGCGATGTCTTTGGGTTCTACCGGTTCTATATCATTCGGGTCACTTTCCAGAGCAAAGCCTGCCAGGTTTTGTTGGCCTAACGTGAGAAGCCGGGCGATTTCGCTGGCGCAGGTTTCGGCCACCTCGGTGGTTGCGCTGCCCTTGGCCAGGCTTTTGCGGTTGCCGTTTTTATCTTCCTCATCGCTTTCCAGTGACCACAGGGTAAGGCTGGGCTGAATGTCGCCGTTCACCGACCACAGGCGCTTGGTACCGTTGGCTTCCACGCCTTGAAATGGCAGCGGTGAGGTATCGCCCTTGCCGAACAGAAAAGCCCCTTTCGGGCTGTGTAGATCGCCATGCTCGAACACCCGGTTGACCGCTTTTACCATGGGTTTGGACGACCGGAAGTTACGGCCCAGTGTCCAGGTGCGGTCGCGGGCGCCGGTGCGGGCGTCCAGATAGGTGTAAATATCGGCGCCACGGAAACCGTAAATGGCCTGCTTGGGATCGCCGATCATCAGCAGGCAGGTGTCCGGACGGTTTTCTTCAACCCGGTAAATGCAGTTGAATATTCGATACTGCACCGGGTCTGTGTCTTGGAATTCGTCGATCAATGCCACCGGGAACTGGCGGCGGATGGTGGCGGCCAATTGATCGCCACGGGGGCCATGAAGGGCGTCATCCAGCCGGGTAAGCAGATCGTCGAAGCCCATTTCCGAGCGTTTCTGTTTTTCCGATTTCAGCCGTGCCGCAATCCAGAGGGTGGCGTGTTTTAGAATATCGGTTTCGGCGCTGGGCAGGTTGTCCGCAAAGGCGATCAGCTCTTCGATCACATCAAAGGCAGGGTGATGGGGTACATCGCCCTCGCCTTTAAGCTTACTGGCCAGTATCTCCGGCGTCTGGTTCTGGAAGCCGGCTTTCTCCAACCCTTCCGGGTACAGCTCATCGGAATCGGCCCAATCCAGCAACTTGTCCCAGGCAGCAATCATCGGCTTCATGCTGCCGCCGTGCAGGCGTTTGCTCTTGTTGAGTGCGGTCAGCATGTCGGTGACTTCGGGTTTCCAAGTAGCCCAGGAGTGTGCTTTCAGAGCCTGGGCCTGTTCTCTGCGCTTTTGCACCGTGGCCTCGATGGCCTGTTCTACATTGCCGGTAGCAACGTCAAAAGCATCGGCGTCGC
Source organism: Marinobacter sp. (assembly GCF_052094685.1). Taxonomy (GTDB): domain Bacteria; phylum Pseudomonadota; class Gammaproteobacteria; order Pseudomonadales; family Oleiphilaceae; genus Marinobacter. The sequence continues at coordinate 22,191 of NZ_JBQDKB010000016.1, read as the reverse complement.
CAATCAGGTTACGCACGGCGGCCCGCAGGTTGTCCGGGGTTTTCCAGTGCTCCACCACTTCGTCCATCAGCGCTGGCGATAGCGGATAGATAAACGTGCGCCAGTAATCCCGCACCACTTCGTCGAGCAGATCGCTCTGGTCGGTTTCCAGTGTCAGCCGGAACAAGCTGCCGCTGTCGAAGGCATGCTCAGTGAGCATGCGGTTACACCAGGCGTGAATGGTGGATACTGCGGCTTCGTCCATCCATTCGGCCGCCAGCAGCAGCTTTTTGCGGCAGTCTGGCCAGGTTTCCGGGTCTGGATAATGGTCGTCTCGAAGCTGATGAATCAGCGCGGTTTCTGCCGAAGGCTGAAGGCTATCTGCAGCCTCTGAAAACACCTGGGCAGCCTGGGTGAGGCGCGTGCGAATACGGTCTCGCAGCTCTTTGGTAGCTGCGTCGGTAAAGGTGACCACCAGCAGGTTTGGCGGCAGCATGCCCGCCGCTAACATACTGCCCACTGGTTGACCGTGGCCCAGCACCAAACGCACGTACAGAATGGCTATGGTGAAGGTTTTGCCGGTGCCGGCACTGGCCTCAATCAAGGTGCTGCCGTTGAGGGGCAGGGTTAGAGGATCAAGATTCGGGTTCAGATTGGTCACATCCGTCATAGCTTGCCCTCGATTTGCCCGGCGGCTGATTTGTCCTGCTCGGCTTCCCATAAAGGCACGTAAAGACCGTGCAGCAGTGCTTCAAATTCACCGCTTTCGAGTAACTTTTCAGGGGTCTCGAACGCGCCTCGCAGATAACCTGTGTCTCGCTCCAGCGCCTTGGTGTAGGCCTTTTGGGCGTCGCTGATGGCCCGCTCGTGGTCACCGAGGAATTTTTTGCTCTGGTAGAAGCTGTAAATCCAGGCGAAACCGGCCTCACAGTGTATTGGCAAGGCACGGGTACTGGCGTCGATCCAGCGTTCCAGTATCGCATCCAGGTGCTTGCTGGCGGTTTCCTGTGATAGAGGTGCAAAACGGACTTTTCGGCCTTCTTCCTTGCCCAGAATCAGCGTTTCGAAGGGTTGTTCCGTTAGCTGCCCTGCCAGATGAATCACCCAATCGCGCATCAAATTGGCGTAGCGGAGCTTTTTGCTATTGCCGCTGCCAGTGAGCAGGCTGGAACCGGCGATGACTAACCGGCAGGTGTTACCTTCAGCGTTGCGTCGCAGATTGCCAATCAAATCCAGTACTTCCACAGAGCCTGTGCTGTTGGCCAGGCTATATTCAAACTGCACAGGTTCGCTGATGGCTTCGGGCCACTCGGCCAGTGCGCTTTGATACCGCTCGAACAGATCCGGCAGGCGACCGGATAGCTCACTGCGCAGCCGGTGTTCCGTCACCCCCATGCCCAGATCGCCGCGCCTGGCCATACGGTCCAGAGTGCTTTCCAGGTGTTGGTGCAGCTCTTCTTTATCGCTGGATTTCAGCAGGCTCTGCTCAATCAGTTCGGTATCCAGACGCCAGCGGTCGAGGCCGTTCAGGTCAAAGTTCTCGGTATCTGTGTCGTCGTCTTCCACATCGTCGAAGCGCACCTGCAGGCGGCGCTGGTAAAACGTATCCACAGGCTTTTTCAGAAAGCCGGCCAGATCATTCAGGGTGATGGGTTCCTCTGGCTGCTGAAACGGCAAGTCTGCCTGTTGATGTTGAGCTGCACCATTGCCGTGGGCGCTGCGCCATTCGTGCTCGTAGGTGAACAAATTGCGGTCGTGGAGCACCTGGGCGAGGGGTTTGGGTGGGCTGCCCTCGCTATTATTTTGCCCGTTGGCCTGGGGAAAATAGTCTCGGCTGAATGGTTGTAATGGATGGCGAATGGTCAGAGCCTCGGTCACCGTCACGTCTGGCGGTTCTTTTACCTGCCAGAGACTGTCGAGGTGATCCTGCAACTGGCCAACCAGCACAGACGGCGGCCTGGGTGAGTCGTCGCGAATGCTGCGCCCTACCCAGCTGATGTACAGCTGCTCGCGAGCCGACAGCATAGCTTCGAGAAACAGGTATCGGTCGTCTTCCCGGCGGGAGCGGTCGCCGGGGCGATAATCCCGGGCCATCAAATCAAAATCCACCGGCGGTCGTGAGCGCGGATAGTCGCCATCGTTCATGCCCAGCAGACACACACTGCGGAAGGGAATCGCGCGCATGGGCATCAGCGTGGCGAAGTTTACTTTGCCGGCCAGAAAACGCTGGTTCAGGCCGCCTTCATCCAGCCCTTCCAGCAATACATCTTTCACAATGTTCAGCGGTAAGGGTTGCTCGTCTAATCCTGCCGCGAGGGTGTCATCCAGCCATTGTTCCAACTGCCGGCGGAAACGATTCAGCAATAACAGATCCTGGCCTTCTACCTTGTGGAAAAACTGCTCCAGCATGGCAGAGAACAATTCTTCCCATTGCTGCGGCGCGCGGCTGGCCTGCAATGCCTGCCACAGGGATTCCAGGCGATACACAAACTCGCCAAGGCGGCCCGCAAGGCTTGCCTGTAGCCCGCCAATTTCGCCATAGGGCTGAACTCCGGCCCAGGGGTCGTCGTCGCCCATGCCGTAGCCCAGCAGCATGGAACGCAGGCCAGATTGCCAGGTGTTGCGTTCCAGATCTGCCGGCAGCTCCAGGCTTTCCCGGTGGGCACCATGCAGGCCCCAGCGGATATTGGCGCCTTCAACCCAGCGCCTGGCCAGGGGAATTTCCTCTTCGGCAATCTCGAAACGGTCACGAATGCCGGGCACTTCTAAAAGGCTGATGATCTCGCTTACCCCAAACCGACTGCGGGGCAACGACATCAGTGTTTCCAGGGCAATCAGAACCGGCTCGTGGTTACGCTGGCCCTGATCGGAAATGGTAAACGGAATGTGGCGTTTACGCCCTGGTGAATAGCGGCCAAACACCGCCTGAATGTGGGGAGCGTACACGTTGATATCCGGCACCATTACCATCACATCCCGGGGCCGCAGTGTGGAATCGGCGTTGAAAAGGGCCAGCAGTTGATCGTGCAGAATTTCCACTTCTCGTTGGGGACTGTGGGCATCGTGAAAGGCAACCGAATGATCCTGACTCAGATCCAGCTCCCGCTGCTCATCTCGAATTTCCTGCAGCGGGGTGAGGTTGTAAATGTCGTTCTGCAACTGGTGCAGCAGACAGGGCGTCTGCCCTGTGCCGTGCTCGGAAAAGATGTCGATCTTCTGATCCGGCATCTGAAACCGGTCGCGGTACTCTTCCGGGTTGTCGAACTCGTCCAGCAGGCGAATGTAGTCCCGGCCCTGTTTGCCCCAGGCGGCCAGCAGCGGGTTGGCGTGCTGGTGTAGCTGATCCGCATCGTCAATTTTCGACAGCGTGGGGTGGCTGGTTCCGCGCTTGCGCTCGGCTTTCAGCAGTTCCCGGTCGCTAACAATGTCGGCCCAGTAAAACTGCGAGGGGTTGTGAACGCATAGCACCACCTGGCTGAAACGGCTAAGCACGTAGAGGGCTTCCAGCGCCTGGCGTGGTAGTGACGATACCCCAAACACCACAATGCGTTTGGGCAAGCGGCCGGGGTGGGCGGGTGCAGCTACACGCTGGCCTTCGGCCATAAACCGGGTATGAATCTGCGAACGGCTGGTATGGGCTTCTGCGCCCGTGTCTTCCACCAGCTTGCGCCAGAGCATCGGTTGCCAAAGGGTTTCCTTCTCAACCGGCTTTTCTTCGCTGCGGGCGGTGATCACCACATCCCGGCCCTGCTCCCAGGCGGCGAGCCAGTCAGCGCGGAACACCTGGTACTGATCGAACAAATCCGCTACTTTTTCGGCTAGTTGGAACGCCCGCAAATCCGGGTCACTGCCTTCCAGAAATCGGGCCAGCGGGTTGAATACCTCATCTGTATGCACCAGTTCTGGTAGTAGCCGGTACAGCCGCCACACCAACCGGCGTTTATCGAAAGGGGATTGCTCTGGCACCTCGCCATCCGGCAACACGGACCGGTAGGCCTGCCAGATAAACCGCGCCGGGAACAGAAAATCCATACCGGCGGCAATGCCCAGCCCGCCTTCGCTGCCATCCTCAGACCGCTTTTCCGCCAACGCCAGCTTTAACCACTGGGCAATACCGTTACTCTGCACCAGAAAGGTCTCGCTCTGCAGCGGCGGCAGCGGATTTTGTTGGCAGATAAACACCACAGCCCGGCGCAGGTCTTCCAGATGATTGGCGTGAACGGCGTGAAAACCGGGGGTAATGGCGTGTTCGGGCATGGAGTTCCTTATCGGATCATCAGTTTGATGGCAATCAGGTTGCTGTCTTTATCGTAAAGGTTACTGCAACAGGACGCAGTATCAGACCATAACGAAAACCACGCGGTTTCTACGGACTGCCCAGCTGGTCTTCCAATCTATATCATGCCGCGATCACGGAAAACTGCAACTAAATCAACGGAGGGAGTACATGAAAAGAAAAATCGGGCTGCTACTAGGTCTGCTGATAACGGCTGGCACTGCAACTGCTGAGGAGCTGCGGATCTATACAGAACAATACCCTCCGTACAACATGACCACCAACGGGCAGCCGTTTGCCCATAAGACCGAAGATATTAGCGGCCTTTGTTCAGATATACTAAAGGCTCTGATGGCCAAGACCGACCTTGCGTACACTACCAAGCTAAGAGCTCTCAATTATGGACTCAATCGGGCCGGGGAGCATCCTGACCATGCCATTTATTGTGTTTCCAAAACCGCAGATCGGGAGCCGCTGTACGATTGGGTGGGGCCTTTGGCCTCTATCAAATGGACTCTGTTCGCCAAGCCGGGATCGTCTATCGAACTTGATAATCTGGAAGACGCTCGCGAGTACCGGATCGGCGGCTACAACGGCGACGTAATGACGAGCTACCTGGATGAAAAAGGCTTTGATGTGCAAGCTATCAGCAATAACGGCCTGAACGCACGGCGTCTGGAAAACGACCAGATTGGCCTGTGGGTGGCAGACGGTCTGGCGGGCCCTTATCTGGCCGCTGATACCGCGAACGTAACCGACCTTAAGCACGTTCTGGTCTTCCGTGAGACCCCCATGTATCTTGCTGTCAACAAAGAGACAGATCCAAAAATCCTTAAGGCGCTACACGAAGGTTATCGGAAGCTGGTAGAGTCCGGTGAAAAAGAAGCAATTTCCCAAGCATACGGTCTCTGATCCAAAGACCACCAGACTCTGCAACCCAAAATGGTTTATCCGTCTTGTGTATCTTGGATCCTGGCGCTCAACAATATCGGGCAGGAAATCCAGATCGTCGATCATGAATTTTTAAGCAAGGCGGATATTCAGGCCTATCATATACCCTTTGGCGTTACTCCCCGCCACGGCGGATCTTGAAAACCCTCTGTATTACCTGCAAAACATGGAAACGGTAGTGGCTTGGGTGGCGAATCATCACGATGATCTTCTATTGGAGCCAGAACGTCTTTCCTTGCGTGGCTTCTTTGAATTGTCTCGCTCGGCGCGTGCATTGCTGACCCGTATGGTGATGCGCAGTGGCGATTTGTTCCGTGCCGACAAGTTGAAGTATCCAGAGCTGGGAAGCCCGGAAGCCGAGGCGCTGGATGAGCTGATTGCGAGTGACTGGCTGGATGCCGCCCCACTACTGACCCTGGATGATCTCTTTCGCTTATTCACTTTGGCCGAACTGCGGCCGGTCTTCGTACCTGTATTGGTGGAGGCGGGTTTCGCTAAAAATTTGTCCAAGGCCGGGATGCGAGAGGCCTTACAGGACAAGCTTGCCAATGCCCGCACATTAAACGACTGGCTGGGTGACCATGTAAAGCCCGTGGTGCGAGTTAAACAGATGGCTCTCTTCGATCGCATTCGCCTAATGTTCTTCGGCAACCTGCGACAAAGCTGGACAGACTTCGTATTGGTAGAGCTGGGCCATCATCGCTACGAGGCCGTGGAATTCACCCCCGAGGCTCGAGCGTTTTCCCGGCGCAGTGAGGTGGATATTTACCTGGCCATGCACCACTGCCGCGAGAGTCTGGATGCCGGTTTGCCAGCCAAAGAAGTTTGGAGCCTGGTGCCGGGTGCCTCAGATAGCCCCTGGCTGACCAGTCGCCGTGATCGCCTGTTGCTGGAACTGGGCCGACAGGCGGAACGTCAGGGAGAGCGGGAATTGGCATTGGAAGCACTCGCCGCCAGTGGCCACCGAGAGGCCAAGTTAAAACGGTTGCGGCTACTGGAACGGATGAGGCGTTTCGATCAGGCTTGGGTTATAGCTGCGCGCTGGCAGAACAAAGAATTAAGCGATGCCGAAGCCCAAGGCTTGGCGCGTATTCTAAAGCGGCTGGCGGTGAAGGTGGGTGAACCTGTTCCGCCTGCACCACAGAATCCAGAGATACGAGAGTTCACACTCACTTTGCCTCAAACTGCCGGTTCTGTTGAAAGCGTGGTTGAAGCTCACCTCTCAACCCCGGAAGCACCCGTATTTTACGTCGAGAACACTTTAATAAACGGCCTGTTCGGTCTGTTCTGTTGGCACACGATTTTCAAAGCTATACCCGGTGCGTTCTTCCATCCGTTCCACACCGGGCCGGCGGATCTGGTGCGAGAGGACTTCGTAAGCCGACGGCAGGCCGACTTTGATCGGTGTTTTGCAACACTGAGTAATGGCGATTATCACCAGAAAATTTTGGAGACCTACGCTGCCAAACAGGGCATTGCCAACCCATTTGTGACCTGGTCGGCGTTGAGCGAAGAGCTATTAACACTGGCTCTGGAGTGCATTCCCGCTAGCGATTTACAGATTCTGTTTGAGCGACTTTTAACAAATATCCGCGAACATCGCAGTGGTTTCCCCGATCTTATACGCTTTTACCCAGATAACCCGAACAGTAAACCCCGTTACGAGATGATCGAAGTAAAAGGCCCAGGCGACCGGCTACAGGATCATCAAATCCGCTGGCTTCACTTCTTTGCGCACCAGGGAATTGCCGCCAGCGTGTGTTATTTGCGTTGGCAAGACAGCGAGGTAATACAGTGAGGGTTGCGGTTAGAACCCTCTGCGAGTTCGCTGCTCGGGAGGGCGATCTGGACTTTCGATACACCCCTGCGCCCAGCGCTGAAGAGGGTATGGCCGGCCATCAAGCAATCCAGGAAAAACGCGGATACGGCTATAAAAGCGAGTATTCACTTACCGGGGAATGCTTTGGGTTGGAGCTTTATGGTCGCGCCGATGTGTATAACCCACACTCTGGCTTGTTGGAAGAAATCAAAACCCACCGTGGCGATGTGTCCCGTATTCGGCCCCATCAGCGGGCGTTGCACCTAGCTCAGTTACGGGCTTACGGTGCCCTGCTCTGCCGCCAGGAAAAGCGCAAAACTCTGAAGCTGGCGCTGGTGTATTTCGATATCGGCAAAAAGCGTGAAACGTCGATAGCCCAAACTGCCCGCGCGGATGAGCTGTGGCAAGAATTGGAAGCCTTGTGTGACCGCTACCGACTCTGGGCAGAACAAGAAGCCCACCATCGGGAGCAGCGGGACGTTCGTCTTTCTGGCCTACGTTTTCCATTCCCACAGTTTCGCCCCCGCCAGCGCCAGCTTGCGGAAACTGTCTATAAAAATACAGTTAAAGGCGGCAGCCTGCTGCTGGAAGCACCCACTGGTCTGGGCAAAACCCTGGGTACTTTGTTCCCTGCGTTGATGGCCATGCCCGCCGCTGAACACGACCGGCTGGTTTACCTCACCTGCCGCAATACCGCTCGGCAACTGGCAGTCGATGCTCTGGAACGCCTGCGTGCGGCCCAAGAAACGCCGCAGATTTGGCCCTTGCGCACGTTGGAATTGGTGGCCAAGACGGATGCTTGTGAACATCCGGATAAAGCCTGTCACGGCGATTCCTGCCCTCTGGCCAAGGGGTTCTTTGATCGACTGCCGGATGCCCGGACTGAAGCCGCCCAAGCGGGCACCACGCTCACCCAAGAAGTTTTGGCAAAGATTGCCGCTGGTCACGACATTTGCCCCTATTTTCTAGCCCAGGAGATGGCGCGCTGGTGTGACTTGGTGATTGGCGATGTAAACCGAATGTTCGATCAGTCTGCCCTATTCCATGGCCTCACCCGGCAGAACAACTGGAAAACGGCTGTTCTGATAGACGAGGCCCACAATTTGGTAGATCGCGGTCGGGGCATGTATTCGGTGCAGTTGGATCAGCAGCGGCTGCTAAAAATCCGAAAAACCGCCCCCAAGGCTTTGAAGTCGCACCTGGATCGAACGGCCCGCGCGTGGCAAAGCGTTATCCGTGATCACTCGGATGCCGGCACCGCGCCAGTGTTTCTGGACAACCTGCCCTCAGCGCTCACCGGCAGTTTGCAAGGCCTGGTATCAGGGCTGACGGATTACCTGGCGGACAACCCACCGGATCTGGCGTTGCAAGAAGTGTTGTTCGAATCCGTCGCTTTCATGAAACTGGCGGAGTCGTTCGGCGATCACTCTCTGTGCGAGTTTCGCCGCGAAGGTCGAGGCCGCGCCAGCGTGACTATTCAGAATCTGGTGCCGGCGGATTTTCTGCGAGACCGGTTTCAGGCGGCAGCTTCCGTACTGTTGTTTTCCGCCACCCTTACCCCGGGCATCTATTATCGGGACCTGTTGGGCTTGCCGGAGGACAGCCATTTCACTTCGCTACCCAGCCCCTTTAGCGCCGACCAATTACAGGTGAACTTCACCCCCAAAATCAGTACCCGTCAGGCACACCGTGAAGCTTCTGTACAGCCTATTACCGAGCTGATCGCCCAACAATATCTGGAGCGCCCCGGTCATTATCTAGCGTTTTTCAGTAGCTTCAAATATCTCAACGAGGTGAGCGAAGCGCTAGCCAGCAATGCCGCAGAGGTGCCGCAACGATCCCAGCATCCCGGAATGAGTCCGCAGCAACGTAGGGAGTTTCTGGCTGGGTTTCAGGAAAAATCTGGCAGCGTGGCGTTTGCGGTTCTGGGCGGCGTGTTCAGCGAGGGAATTGATTTACCGGGCGATCAGTTGATTGGTGCTTTTGTAGCTACCCTAGGCCTGCCGCCTTTCGATGCCTGGCATGAGGTTCTCAAACATCGCCTGCAGCAGCGTTTTGGCGCGGGTTATGAGTACACCTATCTGATTCCGGGACTACAGAAAGTGGCTCAGGCCGCTGGAAGAGTCATTCGCACACCAGAGGATCAGGGCGTGATTTGTCTAATAGACGATCGCTTCTTGCAGCCGCAGATTCGGAGACTGTTGCCGGGATGGTGGTTTGAAACCGAGACCGCCGACTAAAGCAGCCCCGGTTTTCATAGGGGTAGCATCAACCGAAGTGGAAAAACGCCAGCTTGTTGCCGTCCGAGTCTTTCACATAAGCACCGTAGAATTGGTCAGGAATACGCTGCCCTGGCTCGCCGTCACAGGTTGCACCCAGCTCAATGGCTTTTTTATAGTAGGTATCAACCGCTTCTTTGGAGCCTGGCTGTAGGGCCAGCATGTTGCCATTGCCAGGATGGTTTGGTGTACCGTCGAACGGTGTGCAAACGGCCAACATGGGGGATTTCATGCTTTCGCCAATAAATGCGATGCGCCCCATATCCAGCAGAAGCTTTGCGCCCATGCCGCCCAGAAGATCCGTATAGAAGGTCTTGGCTTTTTCCATATCACTGACACCGATGGTGACGTATCCGATCATGTTGCAGTCTCCTGTTTCGCGCTTTGCCCGCGCAATTGGTTTTAAACCATTAATTTGCTGTCCCACTGAAATCTTCAGCCCAATGCAGAGCGTCAGATAATGGCACGGGTTTGCTGTAGAAAAAACCTTGGCCCAGATCGCAGCCAAGTTCAATCAGTTTGCGCTCTACGCCAGCATTTTCAATGCCTTCAGCAACCAATCGCCGTTTGAAGCTTTTGGAAAGACTGACGATGGCGCTGACAATCATGCTGTCGTCTGAATCACTCAGCATATCTACTACGAACGAGCTATCGATTTTGATCTCTTGGGCCGGCAATCGGCGTAAATGATCCAGCGATGAATAGCCGGTTCCGAAGTCATCCAGAGAAATATCGACACCGAGTTCCCGGCACACTTTCAGGTTTTTCAGAACAGTGTCCATATCGTCCAGTGCCGTGGTTTCAAGGACTTCCAGAATGAGATGAGCACGCAATTCGCGGGGGCAATCCCACAGGGCGCAGGATAAATCGTCCCGGAATTGCTGACTTAAAAAGTGTGACGGGCTCAGATTGATGCTCAGGGTATAAGGCAGATCCTGCTTCGCAAACGCTTTCAGCTGTTTTACCGCTTCTCGGATGACATAGTTGCCGAGCGTGCGTGCATGCTCTGTGTATTCGATCTGCTCCAGAAAACGACCGGGGCCGAGAACCCCATCCGTTGGGTGATCCCACCGGATAAGTGCTTCAAACCCAGCTACTTCACGGGTACGCAGACAGATTTTTGGCTGATAGTACAGCTCCATTTGCTGTTGGCTCAGGGCACACCCGATCTGTTCCAGCACTCGGACCCGCTTCTTGTTGGAAGAATGGGACTCAAGATCAAATATTCTAAAACAATTCTTACCGGTTTCCTTGGCGGCATACATGGCCTGGCCGGCATGACGAAGCAGCAGATCGGAACCCGCGTCATCGTCCGGATAAAGCGTGACGCCCATGCTTCCGGAGATTTGAAGCACGTGGTGGCGAAAACTGACGGGTTGCCGGATGGCATCCAGAAGTCGAGCATAAACGCCCTCATCGTCGACATCTCGCAGGATGGCCACAAACTCGTCACCGCCAAGGCGCGCGACAATATCATGACTGCGTACGGTGGCCTGAAGTGCGTTAGCCACGGATTTGAGCATCGCATCGCCCACCGCGTGACCATGCTCGTCATTGATTGTTTTGAAACCGTCCAGATCAATAAAACACACCGAAACCATGCCAGCCCTCTGGCCGGCTTCGTACAATTCCTGCACGAACAGTTCGGTCAGCCGGCGGCGATTGGGTAGGCCGGTCAGCGCATCGTAATTCGTCGCCAGGTTGTTGGAGATAATGGTTTCTTCGGTCACCATAAGTTGTCCCAGAATATTATCCAGACGGTCGAAGACCATCCCTCGACGCTCCACCTCCTGATACAGGGCCTGAGTTTCGGGGCTCCATGCAATGTTAGTGATGGCGCCGATTTTCAAATAAGGTGTGCCATTATCCTCATGCAAAACTTCTCCAATAAACCCGAACTGGCTCCCCGTTAGAGCCAGCAGGTCACCGAGCATCTGGGTAAATGCCGAGCGCTCGTTATCGCTTGTAAGAAAAACGCTCTGGGCATGATGAATGGCTCGATTGAGGTGGGAGACCGGCACATACTCACTGTTGTCCGATTCAAGGTACGAACGTTCCAGCTCTTCTTCAACCATGGTGGCGAGGGTGCGGAGCACATCCAGGTCTTTCTCGCTGAACTGTCGTGGCTTGTCGTCAATGATGCACAAACTGCCAATTTTGTATCCGCTGGGTTCACGCACCGGCATGCCGGCGTAAAAACGAATGTGTGGGCTACCCAGCACAAGAGGGTTCGTGCAAAAACGCGGGTCCCGGGACGCATCTTCTACAACAAAAATCTGATCCTGTCGTATGGCATACTCGCAGAACGCCACCGAACGGGGTATTTCAGATACGTTTAACCCTTGTCGGGACTTGAACCACTGGCGGTCATGATCCAATGCGGTGAATAAGGCAATTTGGACTTGATAATGTTGGCGGGCGATTCGGGTCAGGCGCTCAAAACGCTCTTCCGGAGGGGTATCGAGTAGCCCTAGTCGGATCAGCGCAGCGAGTCGCCTTTTCTCGGTTTCCGTGTCATTCATTCGGGATCCTTGGCAACACAGGCAATAAAGGGATGAGAGGAGATACACGCCCTCTCATCCCGAACACGCTACTTATCGAGCAGTGTCTGTAGCACCTTGCCCGGCAGTGCGCTCAGCACCTGGCTGTCAGTCTGGCGAACCCCTTGCCATCGCTGATTGCCATTGCCGTGGCAGCCGTACATCAGCACACGATTTTGCTTGTAGTCGTAGTCTATGCACTTTCCATCACCGGCATTTCTCAACCGGTCATTCTCATCGTAGTCCCAGCTCTGGCTGATCCTGCCAGGGTCGCAAAGTGCCAGGCCCAGATACTCTCCTGTTGGAACCAGGCAGTTCCAGGGTTGATCCATCGGGTGCAAACTGCCCCGGGCGGTCATTAACCAGTGGGCGGCCTCTGGTTGGCCTTCCGCCCCGGTGACAATCGTGATGAATCCCTTGTCATTCAGAGCGGTCGACAGGCGGTGGTTACCATTTTTGATAACCTCGCCTTCCAGGTCGATATCCGCTGGTGTTGCAATCAAGCCACGATCAATCAGCAGCTCAGTCAGCAAAGCCTGAATATCGTTAGCCGCTGCGCCTTCCGCTTCTTGCTGGTTGACCAGAGCCTGCGCTCGCATGACAGTGTCATGGGTGTTCTGAATGCGGACGAGAACCGTCTTTGCTGTTTCGCTCAGCCCATCCGCCATGTCAGCCGCAGAGTAACTGGCAAGCCAGCGTTGTGCATCTGTCGGCAATACCGGCACGCTGTCGGCTGCGATGGCTTCCAGTGCGGTGTTCAATTTCGCGATTTCGAGGCCGCGAAGCTGCTCGTAGCCGTGTTCCTGACCCACAATAGCAACCGGAGGCAGTTCCGGAATCTGGCCGTCAAAGGTGGTTCGGGTCAGCTCGATATCTGTGCCATCGCGGCGGCATGTCAATATTGCCTCAGTAGGGCGGAAAGTGGCCTCCAGATTGAAGTGCAGTTGATTGATGGTACCGCCGTTATGGCGTTGCGCCGCCACCTCAATGCGTGTTTGCTCGCCACTGGCATTTTGTACATCGACCCAACAGATACCGGTTGTGCGGGACATATCCGGCTCGGGCAAATCAAACACGTTGCCGTAGTTACCGTGGAATACCGGGTAGATAACCGCGTTGGTGCCATCCGGGTCGTAGCCGCCCAGAATCGTCGCGACAGGCACACCGGTTTTCACCGGAGCAAGAACGTTTCGCCAGGCCTCGAACTGATGGGGTTCGTATTGGCCGGTTTGTGTATCCCACTTTTTATAGCCGGTTTCGTAAGTTTCGTCCGGAATGGGGAACCCGGCCAGATCGTTTTGGATAATGCGCGCCGAGTAGCCGGTATAAAACGTGTATTCAGAGAATGGGGAACTGCCCCAGCCACCTGACATGGCGTCTTTGTAGTACCGAATACGTCCCATGAAATGGGAGCCAACAGGCTGGGCCTCAGCAGTCCAGCTATTATTTTCGAAATTGCTACGCATACGATTACGGTAGGCAACATAGCCCCAACTACTGTCTGCATGGTGGCGCTGCCAGCGGCTGTCCTCGGTAAGCCCGCCGCCCGGATAATGGCCAAGCCCGTAGGCGTGTCCCCATTCGTGGCTTGCTTCGTTACCCAAAGTAGCGGTTACAGTACCTGCCCCGTTGCCACCACTGAGTCCATGCTCTTGACGCCCATTCTGATAATTGCCCCAGGCGTGATGGTTGGTTATCTGCTTAAAGTTATGGAAATAAGACTGATTCATACTGTTGCTGGTAACGCCATAGCTTGCTTGGTTAATACCGATGCTGACCTGGGATTTTGCAACGTTTTCCCGCATGTCGCCGTTGTAGGTGCCGCCGTCGCTGTCGCTTTTGTCGGTGTAAATTTTACCACTGGCAACAATAACTTTTTTTAGCTCCATATCTGTGTAGCTACCCATTACCAGCTTCGAAACGGGCAGGTTCTGGAAGTAGTCAGTAGCTGCCATAACGGGATCATTCAAAGTGAAATGCTTCCAGTTCCGATCGACATGGGTCAGCATGCCGAGCCGGATAGACTGGAATACCAGCTGGCTGGCGCCACCGATATCTATGTCGGACGCAACCAGCCGGCCGGTCAGCGCGTCGGGGGCATCGCCGTTCACGGTAAAGGTCAAGGACAGGCCATTGCGCATCAGATTCCAGGGCAGCCGCACATTCCAGGCGTGGGTAGAGTATTCAACGCGACGTGGGCCAGAGTAATCCGATCTTGGTAGCGCGTTGGGATGGTTCATGACGAAGCGACCGGCCGGCTCACCGTTGAGAGTTGCCGTGACTTCAACTGTAATCGGAGTGTCCTGCGTATCCGGTGTGAACAGCAACAAGGCATCGCGCAGGGCAACCGGTTTCGGCGTGTACACGCTTTGGGTTTCGTCGCCCCCGTCTCTCACGAAATTGTTATGGGGCTTCACCGTATGGGATTGGGCAAAGGTGACCTGGCCCTTCAGCAGCCCGCCGGACAGATCATTGCGTAATGTTCGTTCATTGCCTTCGTAATCAATGGCGTCAAACGCAAGTACCTTGGCATTGCCGAGGTAAGTATCTGTGGGCAGAACCCGCAGCACCTGTTCCTGAGTAGAACTGCCTGCATCGGATGTAACCGTGAGTGTGAACGGGGTATATGCTGTGACGTCGTCAGCGCCAGGTGTGCCGCTGATTTCACCGGTAGCGGCATCCAGGCTCGCCCAATCGGGAAGGCCTGTGGCGCGGAATTGCAAAGACTTCACATTGGCTTTTAGTTCCGGTTGGTAATGATATGGCACCTTAGCGACTGCAGAAGTCGGGCTCCCGGTAATTTCCAGATAAGCACCGGGTGACGAGGTTTTCGAATCGCTATCTCCACTGCCGCCTCCACCGCAGCCTGTCATAACCAGCACAACCAACACACCTATTAAATTGTTTCTGAACATTACAAAAACCTTATTTCCGTTGAAGCTGGGCATTTTTATCCACTGGCCCAAAATGCCCAAACGGTATTCCGTTGCATTTTGTACGGTGTGACTGTGGTCGCTAAATTGCCGTATATAAAGAAGTTTTTAAAAAATTTCTAAGTGTTTTACATTGACTTTTAAGTGGTGAGGCCGTGTTCAAATTGCGGGCATAGGCTTTACCAGAATCTAAAAATTGGCAGGATAACTGCTACACTTATCCACCCAATCAGAAGGAGTCATTCACGTGTTTAAACGGCCCAGAGGGCATTTACCGAGTGTGATAGCCGTTCTGGCCATATTGTTGACCATTAGCGGGTGTGCACTACCTCCCATGACCGATCGCAATGAAAGCCTCGCCATACCCGCCGACCAAACCACTAACACTCGCTTGGGGAATGCGATTACGCCTTTAGCAGAGGCGCACCCGGGCAAGAGCGGTGTTGTGTTTCTTGAAAACGCCCACGACGCCTTTGCCGCACGGGCGCTGTTGGCCGAAGGCGCGGATGTCACTTTGGATGTTCAGTATTACATCTGGCAATACGACATCACCGGCACCATGCTGCTTGATGTGCTCTACCGGGCCGCCGAACGGGGTGTTCGGGTTCGCCTCTTGCTGGATGACAACGGAATCTCCGGGCTTGATGACGCGCTGGCTGCGCTGGATACCCACCCGAATATCGAGATACGGCTGTTTAACCCGTTCGTGGTGCGCAGCCCCAAGTGGATTGGTTACGTGACCAGCTTCCAACGGCTGAATCACCGTATGCACAACAAATCTTTCACCGCGGATAACCAAGCGGCGATCATTGGCGGGCGCAATGTGGCCGATGAGTATTTTGGCGCCGGCCAAGGGGCGCTGTTTGCCGACCTTGATGTGTTAGCTATTGGCCCTGTGGTGCATGAGCTTTCTAACGACTTTGATCGTTATTGGTCAAGTGTCTCCGCCTATCCTGCATCGACCATTTTAGGCGAAGCTGATGAGAAGGATTTAGCCAAGGTGGTAGAAACCGCCAAAATCTGTAACGCCAGCTCTGAAGCTAGCAAGTATGTGTGTGCAATAGAAGACTCAGAGTTTCTGAAGAAGCTGCTGGCGGGCAACCTGGAGTTCACTTGGGCGCCGGTTGCCATGATCAGTGACGACCCCGCCAAGGTGCTTGGTAAAAAGCCGAAGAAAGGTTTGCTGAGCCGGCAGATGGCAGAAGCCATGGGAAGCCCAGAACGTTCAGTAACCCTGGTATCGCCTTACTTCATCCCCACTAAAACCGGCGTAAAAATGTTCCGGGATCTGGAGCGCCAAGGTGTTCAGGTGCGGGTACTGACTAACTCCCTCGAAGCCAACGACGTAGCCATGGTGCACGCAGGTTACGCAAAGTACCGTAAGCCGCTGCTGGAAGCCGGTGTGCAACTGTTTGAGCTGCGCAAGTTACCCGGTCGCGAGTCTGTGGAAGGTCAGTTGCAGAAAAACCTGATGGGCAGTTCCTCCTCCAGCCTACACGCTAAAACCTTTGCGATTGATGGCGAAAGCTTGTTCGTAGGCTCTTTCAATTTTGATCCCCGATCGGTTCATATCAACACCGAACTCGGCTTTGTGATTGAAAGTCCAGAGCTGACTCAAGTGGTGGAAAGTCATTTTGAAGAACAAGCGCGAATAACCGCTTATGAAGTGGTGCTGGATGAAGATGGCGATTTGCAGTGGATTGAGCGTAACGGCGAAGAAGAGGTTAGGCACAGCCACGATCCGGGGGCTGGGCTGATTAAGCGAATGATGGTTTCGTTTTTCTCGATACTGCCTATTGAGTCCTTGCTTTGACAAAGAGGTAGAGCGAGCAAATAGCTAGTCCACGACATTTTATACTAATTCAGGTGAATTTAAGCCCAATGAATGATTCAGCTAAACGTAGCAAAGGTTCCTCAATCAATCGGGTTTTAGAAATTGTTGAACTGGTATCTGTCAGTGAGCGTCCACTTTCGCCCGCAGACTTGGCATTCACTTTAGATATCCCAAAACCCAGTATTCATCGATTGTTGCAACAGTTGGAAGCTGACGGTTTTGTGCAAACGGACTGGCGTGGCTTGATTATTCCCGGCACAAGATTGATGAAAACAGCTGTCGGCGTACTAACCAGTGACTCCCTAGAGATCCTACGGCTATCAGTTTTACAGCGTTTGGCTGCAGAGGTAGGCGAAACCTGCGGTATTGCTATTCCGATGAACCTCGAAATGGTTTACACCGACCGCGTACAAAGCAATTGGCCGTTACAGCTTTATTTGCAAGTTGGCGACAATGTGCCGGTGTGGTGCACTTCGAGCGGCAAGCTCTATTTGAGTTCGCTCCCGAAAGCCCAGCGTAAACGATTAATTAACAATATGCCGTTGCGGCCCCTGACCAATAATACCTTGGCGGATAAGCAGCAGCTAGAAGCCAGCTTAGAGCAGATCGAAAAAACGGGGGTTGGTGTTGATAACGAAGAGTACATTGCCGGAATAGTCGCAATATCAGTGCCGATTTTAAGCCCGGAAGGACACTACTTTGCCAGCTTATTTACCCATGCGCCGACTATCCGAAAAACACTAGCGGAATTGCAGGTTTTTGTGCCACAGCTTCAAGCAGCAGCAAAAGAGCTAAGCCTGATGTTAAAAGAAGCAACAACGTCAGATTCTCAATAGAGCAACTGCCCATACACTCGGACAGTTGTTCTATTACCTTTACCCTTCTATATGGATTAAGCGTTTAAACCCACAGCTTTTTATAGATAGCGATTATCTGCGCAACGCTTGGAATACGTGGGTTATTACTTGGGGAACCGGATGCCAAGGCTTGTTCCGCCATGGTTTGCAAGAGGCTGTCAAAGTGCGCTTTTTCGGCACCAAATTCTGCCAATGTTGGGACTTTCAGTTCGCGGTTAAAGGTTTCGAGTGCTTCCAGTAATTTGCGGTTGGCCTGTTCGTTGTTATCCGTGGCGGCAGCTACGCCCATTGCCCGAGCGCAATCGGCGTAGCGTTCTGGCGCAGACGGTATCGAAAATGCCGTAACACTGGGCAGCAACATGGCATTGGACAGACCATGAGGCACATGGAAAAACGCACCAATCGGGCGGCTCATGCCATGTACTAAGGCAACAGATGCCGTGGAAAAAGCAATGCCCGCCAGAGTTGACCCCAACATCATGGCTTCCCGAGCTTCAATGTCGTTACCGTTGCTGTAGGCACGCTTTAAGTGCGGAGCAATTAAACGCATGGCCGATAAAGCCTGAGTATCACTGAATGGGCTGGCTTTTTGGCTAACGTAGGCCTCAATGGCGTGGGTTAACGCATCAATACCGGTATCGGCGGTTGTGCGCGGTGGCACGCTCAGGGTTAAATTTACATCAACAATAGCGGCAAGCGGCACAAAGCCAAGGCCGGCACACAGCATTTTCTCATCGTTTGTTTCATCGGTAATAATGGTAAAGCGCGTGACTTCGGAGCCTGTGCCCGCGGTTGTCGGAATCGCTATAAGCGGAATACCGGCTTCACTGACCTGGCGGGGAAATTTGTAATCGCGAATATTGCCACCGTGCTTGCCTAGGATCGCGATAGCTTTAGCGCTGTCTATTGGGCTGCCGCCGCCCAAGGCAATAATCACATCGTATTTTTTATCCAGCACGCATTGAAGGCCGGCTTCAATGGAGGCAGCCGTGGGTTCTGGCTCGGTGCCGTCAAACACATCTGCTTGCAAATCGTCTGCTGATAACAGGGTTTGGATTTGCTGGGCATAGCCCAGTTGCACCATTATTTTGTCGGTAATGATGAGTGGTCTGCTACCACCCAAGGATTGCACGATGCCGGGTAACTTGTTGATGGCTCCCGCACCCATTTCCATAACTCGAGGTAAAGCAACGGCTACAGACATACTTACGTCCTTTGGTCATTATTGTTTTCTTGAGCCACAACGCCCGCCACCGAGAAGTGATGGGCGTTGTGGTTATCAACCCGACTGGGGCAGCCAAGGCAAAGGAGATCAGCCCAACATGATGCCTGGCAAGCCGGTAACCAACCAAGGGAAGACAGTTAGCAGCGCGCATGCCAAGAGGATCAAGGCTACGAACGGAATCACCGCCTTGTACAGATCGACGATTTCCACGCCTGGCGGTGCCACCCCTTTCAGGTAAAACAGGGCGTAGCCGAACGGCGGCGTCAGGAACGAGGTTTGCAGCACTACGGCTACCATTACCACGAACCACAGCATATCCACTTCCATGGCCTCGACGATGGGCAACATGATTGGGAAACTGAGCAGCACAATACCGGTCCAGTCGAGGAACATACCCAGAATGAACACGAGGAACAGCATCAGAATCAGGGCGCCCGTGGTGCCGCCGGGCATGGCTAATACCAGATCGCTGATCACGCTCATGCCGCCACCACGGGAGAAGACCCCAGTGAAGGCTGTGGCGCCTACCAGCACCAGCATCACCATGGTGGTGGTCTTGCTGGCATCGATCAGGGTGTTGTAGCAGGTCTTGAGCTTGCGATCCCCGAAAATCAAGAATAGCAAAAATGCAATGAATACCCCGATGGCAGAGGCTTCAGTAGCCGTGGCGATACCGGTGAACAATGCCCCCAATACCCCAAGAATCAACGCCATGGGCGGAAGAACATACTTGAACAGCATAATGAGCAATTCGCCGGTGCTGGTCTGGGCGCGCTCTTCAGCTGGCACCTTCGGGCCGTACGCTGGCTTGATGTAGCAGATGATCAAAACGTAAAGCGCGTACATCACCCCCAATATCAGCCCAGGTACCAAGGCCCCTGCAAACAGGGCCCCCACCGAGACCGGCGAGTAACTGGCCATCAGGATCAGCATGATACTGGGCGGAATCAGGATGCCCAGACAACCGCTGGCCATGATTACCCCGGCACTCAGCTCCTTGTTGTAGCCATACTTGAGCATAGGCACAAGCGCGATCATGCCCATCACCGCTATCGAGGCGCCCACAATACCTGTGGTTGCAGCCAACAGCACAGATACAATGACCACCGTCAACGCCAAGCCACCACGCAGATTGGCGAGTAGCAGGCGCATGGCATCGAACATTTTCTCGGTGACACCGGAATCGTTCAGAAACCGCGCCATCAAGACAAATAACGGGATTGCCACGAGCACGTAGTTATCCATGGCATTGCCATAGATGTTGTTGATCAGGGTACCCATCACGTTCAGGCCAGGCCCTACAAAGGCACCGATGACCGCGACACCGCCCAGTACAAACGCCAGGGGGTGGCCCATAAACAGGCCTACGATCAACCCAGCGAACATCACCAGGGTGAGCATTTCCGGACTTAAGTTCATGCCCGCTCCTCCCGTAGTTGCTGAATCGCCCGGATGAAGATCGCGATACCCTGCAGCAGGATCAATACCGCCGCGATGAATATGACGCCTTTAACTGGATAAACCGGAATGGACACCATGCCGTAGGTGGTTTCGCTGCGGCTGAACGAACGCATAAAGAAGCTCCAGCCGAGGCTTAATAGCATCCACATGAAGGGAGCGAAGAAGATCAGGTAGCCGATAACGTCGAGAATCGCCTGTTTCCTGAGTGAGAGTAACCGTTTGATCACATCGACTTCGACGTGAACATGGTGGCGAAGCCCGTAAGCCGCCATCAGCATGAAATGAGCACCGAATAGCATCTTGGTGATATCAAAAGCCCAGTCGCTGGGGCGGCCGATAAAAAAGCGCAAAGCAATATCGTAAAGAACAACTAGCGTGATAATCGCAATCAGTGGCGCAATGAGTCGGCCGAAAACGTCATTGAGCGTATCGATCGCATTAGCAATTGCATTCATAGAGAAACCCCGCAATCAATACGAAGAGCTACCCCGATGCGCCGCATCGGGGTAGCGGTAAGAGTCTTACAAGCACTCTTCTATTTTTTCCAGGGAAGGCAGGTTGTCGAGAGTGCGGCTCATGTTGAACGGTGCGCTAATATCACGCCAGTTAGCGTAGTTCTCCATGTAGCTGATCATGGAATGATAAACCTTGGCATGCATCTTATCTTCGCAGGCTCCGCGAACGATCACTTCATTGGTGATGTCTTGAATGCGTGCCAGATCTTCCTCAGAGAACTGGCTGATTTCGACGCCAGCTTTCTCGAACTGAACGGCGCCTTCGGTGGAGCCGTGCTCCGACCAAGAAAGTGACCAGGCTAGGTTAGCGTCAGCAGCAATCTTCAACTTCTCTTGGGTTTCGCTGGAAAGCTCGTCCCAGGCATCTTTGTTGATCATCACACCAAATACACTGGCAGACTGGTGCCAGCCGGGCGTGGCCCAATATTCGGCCACTTCAGCAAAGCCGGCCTGGTAGTCAACGCCCGGCGTGGAAAACTCACCGGCGTCAATCACGCCGCGCTCAATAGCTTGATAAATTTCTCCACCCGCAATGGTGACCTGTGAGCCGCCGAGCTTCTCCAGAACGCGCCCTTGGTCACGACCGGAAAGACGGATGCGCTTTTTGTCGAGGTCAGCTAGGCTTTTGATGGGGGTGCGACCCATAAAGCCCGATTCATTATTGGTGATCCCGTATGGCAAATAGACCATGTTGTACTTGCCGTAAACTTCTTGATAGAGCTCGAAACCGCCCCACTGTTGAATCCAGTTCAAGTAATCCACGCCGTTGAACAAACTGGTGGTGGTGGCTAGCGGAGAAAAGGCCGGGCTGCGACCTGCCCAGTAACCGGGCCAATCACCCGCAGCTTCAATGCTGCCGGTTTCGGTGGCATCAAACACTTCGGTGCCGGGCATCAAGGTGCCGCCGGCGCGGAAGTTGATTTCCAGCTCGTCACCAACAAGTTTGTTGGCCAGTTCAACCCAATGGCGATCGATTTCAATCAGCGCTAAGTTTTCGGGCCAGGTGGTGGTCATGGTCCACTTTTCCTTGGCCAAAGTGGCCGTGGAAAAGGAGGCAAGAGCGATACCAGCAGCTAGGCCGGCGGCGGCAAATTGGAGTTTTTTGTTCATGGAATGTTCCCTAGTGTTTGGCTTTTGAAATTGTTGTTTTGATTTTCGGGAAAAACAAGATTCGCAGTTGACGTAAACTTCGAAAGAAGCTTTAAGCAGCGTTTACACCGTCTAGTCATGCCCACCATCAATGAGGCTTCAATGAGAGGATTTAAGGGGTGTTACTGGTTTTGTTGTTGCTTGGATTGGTGTAAATCATCTGCACAGCCTCACTTTTGTTAGTATTCGCAGCACGTGGCTACGCTTTGGCATTGTTGCAAATCTAAAAATATAACGAATATTGAGACGAACTGTACCTTTTTAGTCCGAATATTCATTGTTGTTCAAGCATACCAGCATGTCAAATTAAGCAATGCCTTCCTAGCAGCCTGTCGGACTTGCACCTGACAGACAGCGTTTAAAGTGATCTTGT
>NZ_JBQDKB010000015.1:0-57634 GCF_052094685.1 Marinobacter sp. | reverse complement strand
ACAAGATCACTTTAAACGCTGTCTGTCAGGTGCAAGTCCGACAGGCTGCTAGGGCAAAGAATTGGTTGAACTGGTAACCGAGGCCAGCACCGTAGAGATCATTCGAATCGTCGAACTCTCCACCATGCGCTTTATAACCACCGTAGCTACCCTTGATGTACGGGCCGGCTTCATCGCGGTCGGGGGAGCCTTGAGCAAACGCCGCGGGAGCTGCGAATACGCTGGCAGACAATACAGTTGCACAAGCAATGCGAGCTTTATAGTTCATAGCGCTTCATCCTCACTGGTTAAAATCCAATCGTCATTGCATTCTCGGAGAAGCTGAATTGATTCGTTCAGCGCCCTGAATTGCATGGATCTACCCTAAGTGCCTAAACGCATAAACTTAAGTTAAAACCGCACTACATTCTGTTCACTATTTCTTAATTATTTTCGAGGCTAAGCCAATAAAACAAAAATACATCAAACACCTACAAACTTAACAAATACACGGAAAAACGGTTTGAGACGTCAAGCCTGTAGGGGTTTTCCATAACAGCCAAAGAGGCATGAAAGACTATTTTGCGAGCGTTTCATGGGCGGGAGCGCCCGTCGTTTTATTCAAATCGTCCGTTTTCGGGGACGTGGAGCCAGCGGACTGACGCATCATCGACATACCGCCTTGAAGCAACAATTCTTTTAACCGTGGATCACTCTGTTCTGCCACCCCCGCTGCGAAAGCCAATGCGGCCGCTTCCAGTGGGTTACGGGCAATCAGCGAGCGCAACACAGCAACGGGCGACTCGGAACCCGAGCCTGATTCACTTTTTTGAGTACTTCGCGAGGTTCTGGCAGTACGGGTCATGCGGTAGAAAAATAGCGCCAGCAAACACAGGCATGCCAGCCCCGTGATGGCCATAGCGCCTGGCTCGCCCACGAGGGGCGCCAAGGCTAGAGTCGCTGAACCGGCCAACATATAAAAGCCGGTAATCAGCAGCGCCGTAAGCAAGACCATCGCCAGCATCACTCCAATAATAGCTGCAATTGCCTTACGAATAGCGCCTTTGATAGCTGCAGAATCTGGCAACATCAGCGATCGAGCATCTTGCCTACAATAACGCCGGCCAGGAACATGAGGATAATACTAAGAAACGGCCTTTCCTCAATTTTGTGCTCCACACTCTCCACGCCTTTCGATCCAGCTTCAGTGGCACGAGTAAATACTTCATCGCCACGCTTGCGCAGCTGATCCAATACCGAGCGAGTTTCGCGGCTGATCTCGTCTTTCAAGCTATTGGCGCGATCCTTCTGACCTTCCGCGACTGATTTTGTCAGCGCCGCAATGTCGTCGCGCAGCACCTGAAGATCCTCTTTAACATTGGCATAATCGCCTTGTGCTGTTTGCTTATCCATGGCCTGTCTCCTGAACGAATCACTTATATTTTTATTGAAAACGGCCCGCGGGGCCATTTTCTGATCACAACCAATAAGGCTGCTCACAAATTACTCTAGCACACACATGAAAATCCGTAACTGTACACGGATGCCGCAGGCACCCGAATTGCTGCATCAGGGCCTCTGCCCTGATAATTCTGGCTCGTCGTTTCGCACACGCAAAAAGCTTGCGAAACGCGGCAGGCCGGTTGCCGTGAGTCCGTAGTATTTGAAGGTTATACGAGTTCCTGGTGCGGGTGGCCGGGCACGCAGCTCATCACTGAATCCTGTTCCTATCCGAAAGCGACGCCCGCTCGGAAGTTCTACCCGTAAGGCGCCCATCATCCCCTGAAGACGGCCTTTTCCATCTAAGTGTTCAACCACCACCGCTTCTGCATCCTCAAAGGTTTTTACCTTCAACAGGTCGTCGGATCGGCCTGCCTCATAACGGCTTCCTCGCCGTTTGAGCATCAACCCTTCACCTCCTTCAGCGACCAACTTATCCAGTCGAACCATCAGCGCGGAGTGAGACGTGGCGGGCTCCTGCTCTACAAGTTTCAGGTAACGGGAATCCGTGCTTTCTACCAAGGCCTTCAGCTGCCCGTACCGTTCGTGAAACGGCCCCGAAGCTGGCAAATCGAAGGCATGAAACTGGATATCACGCCACTCGCGATCGACCGGTATCCGTTTGCGCACAGCCCCGGAAAGCTCTGCGAAGCGCTGGCGCCCCATCCATAGCTCCCCATCAAGAGGTATGGATGGAAAGCCTTCAACAAACCAGTTCGGCGCCTCATAAATATTGCCGTTGCGAGATAAAAACCTTTGGCCGTCCCAGTAGGCCCTTACGCCATCAAACTTCTCACTGACCCAATAGCCTTTCAGTCCAATGCCTTGCTGGTAGGTATTGGCAAGGGGCACCGGGGGCTGACTGGCATGGCCGGGCCGGGCTGCGGCCAACAGCAAGCCCAGCAGCACAGCCGGTAGCAATACCCTGAAAGCAATACCTCCGGATTTATCCAGCATCTGCCATCTCCTGCCGCCAACAAACGGGTTATTCAGTACAGGCTACGGGGAATTCGGTATCCCGATAGCAGCTGTTGGGTGAATGGGTTGGTATTGCTGGCCGCGTGTAGGCGGTAACGCATCTCGCCGTCATCAACCTGAAAACGCACATCCACCGCGCTGCCGCTGACACCGGTTATGTCGGCTTTGTCCAGCAACCGGAACAGCGCCCAAGGGCCGCTCTGGGAAATGCTGCGCGGCGAGCGGTTTACTTGCACCGGAACCAGTGTTATCCGGCTTTCAACCGTGTCTCTCAGGGTGTTGGGCCATACCAATGGAATACTCTGGCGGGGGCCGTGACTGAACTCCACCAACTGGCCATCCAGGTTCACAACGCTGCGGCGCTTGTTAGAAGACAAGTTTAGGGGCTCTAGGGCAAACTCCACATCCAGCGCGCCGCCGCGAGTGAAGTAAGCGCTGCGAATTTTATCGGCGTTACCCAGAGCCGCCAGCACATCCCGACGCACCAGGCCGGCCCGACGGGCATCCCCCACCTGTTCCGGATGATCCTCCAGAAACAGTTTCAGGTTCTCTTCATAGAACGTATCCAATACGCCACCCGGCGCAAAAAAACGCTCAAAATCCTGCAGGGCGACATCGCGGCCGGCATTGGCATTAAACGGATAGTGCCTGGCCAGATTTTGCTGGAAAGGCTGATAAACTTCTCGATACCACTCCCGTTCAAGCTGCGCCACAGCTTGATCCAGCAGCACACGCCAGCTTTCCGTTGCCAATCGGTTGAGCAGCCGGTTAAGGGGCTCGGGTTGGTGGCCTGCCATCCGTTGTAGGGTGAAAATCGGGTCAGCACCCTGCAACCCCATTCTCGCTCGAGCCGCACCAAGAGCTGCCTTACCCTTGTCTGGCGACTCTTGAATAGTGCGCATGTATTCGTGCAGGTCGCTCACCACCAACATAACTTGTTCTAACCCGGTAGGTTGATCTTCGTGCTTGCGGGTAAGCTGATTGAGATCCGTAAACTGTCGTTCTATGTTCTGCAGCATGCGGAAGTGGGCAGATTGCTCAAGCAGTTCCCGAGCTGCTGAGTTATCCCCTTCAGCGCCGGGTATCAGTTGCGTATTTCGGCGAACCTGCCCAAGCAACTGCGCAAGCGGCTCATGGCCACCGGTAAGGCTCTCCAGTATGCGAACCCCGTGGTTCAAATCCTCAAACTGTTGAATATCGACCCGGCTCAAAGCTGTGCGCCAGGCGTTGGCATAGTGCTCGGCATAAAGGTTTTGCAAGCTGGCTTGCAGCTGGGCTTCATCGGCTTTGCTGAAGTCCACATTATCTCTGCGCCCGAGTACCCAGGCGTCTACCAGGGCCAGTTCTGTCACCGTGGCAGATTTGCGCAGAAACCACTTCTCCAGGCCGTCCCGGGTCAGCAGTGCAGGAATGCTCAAAGGATCCGACAATGGCTGGTCGGCGTCTTCTCCTTTGTGCCCTCCGGCAGGCTCACCGTATTGATCCACACGTACAAAGACGTTGCTGAACGCCGGGCCAGATGTACGAGCCAGATCGGTTGGCTGGCTGAACTCCCGGCCGGCCTCTATTTCCAAATCCCGATACACACGATCTGGAGTCGACATCCGCCCCAGCTCATGCTGCGACCACTGCACGCTGCTTTTGAATGGTGCAAGCGCCATATCTGCAGTTACGTCACCGCTGCCTGCCTGATCAGCCAAGTCGGTATAAGCCATGGCATAGTCAAGATGCGCCAAAAGTCTTTGCTGGACATCGCGCTGGCCCGGAAAGGCTCGCTGCCAGTATTCGCTCATGTAGGTGGTTACAATATCGTTGCGCCGGCCACTGGCATCGTAGAGCATTCTCAGCACACGCAGGTGTTCAAGCCGCTCCGGGCTGTTGTCCGGCGCGCGGCTCATGTCACCCATCACACCGAACATCAGTGCTGGCAAGTATTGGTAGGCCAGCATATCCAGATAGGACGCTTCCACTTCCGGCCCAACTTTGTGTCCCTGGTACAGCCCCATGTCACTGAGCAGCGTCCACTGTTTTCGATGATCCCCAAACGCCAGCGTGGCCTGGCGTAGCTGATCCAGTGGTTCAAGCAGATTACGGCCAGTGGTATCCGGCTCGTAACCTACCGGTTGCCAGTTATCGATGAAGCTTTGCACCCGTGTTTCAACCGAGGCGGCCGCGTCGGCGTTCTGAATAAAGTAGTGCTGCCAGCCTGAGGTCATGCCCGCGCCCGCACACACGGCAACGACGGCGGCGATTGCCACCCGGCGCTGACGGCCACGCACAACCCGGCGGTTGTCCCCTGCAAGCCCAGCTTCGGGATAGATAATCCCGGGGAACAACGATTGGGTAAACAAGTTTGTAGACTGACCCGTGCGCTGGGCCGGCTGAATTGGGCCGGATACTTGATAATGGTTGGCAGCGGCAGAGACAAAGGCATCTTCCGGCACGCCTTCTTGCACAACAGAGGTAAAGTAAGTACCGCGAACCAGGGCGGGCGTGGAGAAAGCATCCGCTGACAGCAGGCTGCTCAAAAAGGTCTCAAGCACCGGCTTCATGCCGGCGAGCTGGCGCGTAAATGAGTAGGCAGCCGCTCTGTCTTCAGCGTCCCGGGTGCTGGCAAGTACGCAAGGCAAACGCTCATTCAGCCGTGTGACCATCTCGCTCAAGCGCGCTGAGAATTCATTTAGCCAGTCATCGTTATCTAGCTGGCCTTCCAGCTGGAAGGTAAACCCAAGAGCCTGCTCTTTCTCTTGCTTACTGAAAGTACGAACAAACGGCCCAAAGCCATAAAGCAGATCCATTTTGGTAAAGGACACATACACCGGAAGACGCGAGCCTATCTGCTCCATCAGCTCTCTAAGACGCGTTCGCAGTAGAATGGCATGAGCCTCGCGCTGTTCTTCGCTGGCTGTGCTCAACTTCGCCAGGTCCACCGCAAGAATTACTCCGTTGAGAGGGCGCTGGGGGCGACTGCACTCAAGCCAATGGATGAAGTGCGCCCAGAGCCGCTGCTGTATTTCCCCTGCAGCTCCTTGGCTTTGGCTTAGTAGTTCGCCATCGGGATCAATCAATACGCCGTTATCGCCTATCCACCAATCGAACCCAAACGGGTTTCGATCCGCACGATTATTGCGAGTAACGTTGGTTAGGGTATACGTCTGCCCGGAACGCTGGATAAGGCTGGTTTTTCCCGCATCTTCCAGCCCCATGACCAGGTACCAAGGTAAACGATACACACCCCGACGTCCGGGCAGGTTGTTCTTCAGCGCGGCAAGTTGGCGGTCCAGCAACCGCTGCTGCCGCCGTTCCATAGGCAAAACCGGGTCTTCCTGCTCTTGCTGCTCTTCGGCTTTAGACGCATTAACCTTGCCTAAACGGCGAGCCAACACGGTGCCCCAGATCATGGCGACCAACAACACAACACCCAACGTAACCAGCGCCCGCATTTGCCAAGCCGCCAGCGGGAATGCTCCGCCAATCTCCCACTTTGGCCCAAGCCACCAGGTGGCAACCAA
Source organism: Marinobacter sp. (assembly GCF_052094685.1). Taxonomy (GTDB): domain Bacteria; phylum Pseudomonadota; class Gammaproteobacteria; order Pseudomonadales; family Oleiphilaceae; genus Marinobacter. The sequence goes on along the minus strand of NZ_JBQDKB010000015.1, from coordinate 51,665 downwards.
CAGCGCGACTAAACCCAAGGCTAGGGTATAGGGTGCCGCGTTTCGAACGTATGGCAGTAGCCAGCGGCCGATAAGTAAAGCTTTTCTCCACATGGTATCCATTCCTGCTGTTTATCCGTAATCAGTCAGTATTTCGACTGGTTGGCTCGCTAATCTGGTTTTGACACTGCGGGCTATGAGCCCTCAGGCCAGTCGTTCAAGTTGTTTCAGTAAAGCCGGCTCCCAGTCTTCAATCGCCCGTCCACCTACCTGCTGCTGCAGATCCTGAATCTGCTGGGTGGCCAGACTGACCAAACCGATGTCTTTCATCAAACGTGCCGAGGCCAGACGCCAATAGAATTGCTCCCGGGGCTCACGGGCTTCCCCCAACCCCTCTTCCAAAATCTGCATCGCAGGTGCCAGACCTTTCTGGCCAACCAGCTCTCGAGCCGTGTTATAAGCCTGCTCCCAAGGGCTGGCACTGCCGCCAGCTTGCCCAGATGTAGATGCCGACCAGAGCCAACCCTGTGCGTCTGGGGACAGAAATGGGGTGCCATCGTTAAAGGTCAGTTCCGTTAATTGAGGCAGTCTTTCTACAAATTCATCAACGGCGGCGCGAATGGCCTCAGCGCAGCTTTCGCATCCCAAAGCCGAGGCCACGCTGGCACTGAGCCAGTGGCCATCTAGCCAGAACGGGCTTACTGAAAGACTCTGTTCAATGCGTTGCCACAGTGCTGGATCCGGCGACTTTTCCAAGGCTTCACGGTATTCCGCCACTCGATCCGCACTGACTGCCGCCAGATCGGAGCGCTTACCATCCCGGGTTGGCGGCACCGATGTTATGCTCTGCCAGATGGCATACCGGCGAATCTGGTAACCCAGTGGACGCTCCGGCTCGGTTCCAGTCAGCATATCTGCCACTTTTAACAGGCTCTGGCGGGTAGCCCGCTCATTACCTGGATCTAGTGTAAGGGCACCGAGCGATGAACTGGCTGACGTTGCCGAAGGCGCTGCGCTTGCCCGAGCACTATCACCTACCGCTTCGGAATAACTGGCAGACGGCGCCTCTGAGCCTTTACCTGTGCTGGCGCCGGCTTCTTGGGGCTGGGGTAGTTTTTCAACTGAACGCTTTAGATCCGCCAGTGCGTCGTCGGGCAATTCTCTTTCTTGCGCCTGGGCCTGGAGTTTTATCAGTATCTCAAGGCAGAAACTGCGGCCATCCCCCACGCTGGCATCGAAGGATATTCCCGCAACGCCCTTGCTTGCGCGCTGAAGCATTTGAGTAAACATCATTTTGCGCGCACGTTTGCCTTTATCACCGGGGTACGGCCAGCCTTCTTCCCACCAGGTTTCCAGCACCCGGTTCAGCAGGTAAATCGACAGTGCAAAACGCTCACCGTCACCACCACGCTGCAGAGCAATCAGAAGGAAACCAAGAACTTTCAGATCCTTGCTGCGGGCAGACAGAATTTTCAGGGATTCGCTCTCAACTTTGCCCCAGTCAATCTCGGTATGGGCAAGCGAGCCGATTTTCATGATTTCGTCTTCAAGGAACGCGAGGGCGTCGTCCTCTCCCAACCCGTGACCTGTGGCTGACTCGCCGTCCAATGGCGTGATGACCTGTTCAACGTAAGGATGCTGTTCGATAACCTGCATAGTTCTGTCCTTGCTTGTTCGCTGCCCAACTACCAGCCGCAACGCTCGCGAAGCGGACGAATGGCATTTTGAAAACCCGTTAAGTCGAACAACAAGCCGTCGATGCGGCTGCTTTCGGAGTAAACACGGATATCGGTTCCCTGCCCTATCTCTTTGACCGCTCGAATAGCCGGCAAACCGCGCCCGATGCTAAGCACATAACCGTTATCACGCACTCTCCAGGCGCTTTGGCCCGTTGCCTCAGTGGTTCCAAGCGCAAGATTTACACGTTCGGCATCCAGTGGTTCAGGTAGCATCAGGGTAAGTTCGGTGATGTTGTTGTGACACTGCAGAGCCAGCAAAGGCCGGGGCGGCTGTGCGCCCAGCGCCGACACTGTGATCAAAAGACCAGCGGCCTGCCCGGTATCGCGGTAGCCAACACCGCCCGCAACGGGCGCAGCTTCTACTTGTGCGTAGGCCTCACGCCAGCGCCCTGAGCGCGTTAACACCCGTAATCCAGAGTCTGTCTCGGTACTGGTTTCCGGCTCTGCCAAAGGCGTACCGAATACTTCATCAAAACAGGCCAACCGCTCTAGGCGTTGGGTTTCAACGGTGCATCGCCGAGCGTCGTCCAACGGCCCTGCCTGAACTGACGCGCACACAGCTGTCAGGCTCAACGCCACTGCGCCTATGGCCAGTGAAACGATTTTCGAATACCTCATGCTTCGGCTACCTGATACTTCAGACACTTATGGGCAAGCGTGCGCTTTGGTAGGCCAAGGCTCTCCGCAGCTTGGGCGCGGTTGCCGCCGTATTGGCGCAAACGGTCCCGGATAACGGCGGCCTCAAACGCTTGGGCGGCTGCTTTGAGATCGCGGATATTGTCTGCTTCGGGTGCAATGGGGGTGCCTGGGCAATCCGATACAGTAACCGGCGTCTCTGGGCCGCCCTGCTCCGAAAAGAAATCTGTAAGCCTGAGCGCTTCTGGTTGAATGTCATCTCCGGCCGGGGTCTGCAAGCAAGCCAACTCGATGATGTTACGCAACTCCCGGGCATTGCCGGGAAAGTCATAGCTTAAGAACGTTCGCAGAGCATGGCTGCTGATACCCAGTGGCCCGGTGCCTTCGCGCTCGGTATATAGGCGAATGAAGTGGCGGCTGAGAGATTCAAGGTCGTCCAACCGTTCACGTAGAGGCGTGACGTGTAACGGAAACTGGCCCAGGCGATAAAACAGATCCTGGCGGAAACTACCGTCTTTGATGCTCTGGTGAAGAGGCTGGTGGGTAGCTGCAACCAATCGGAAATCAGAATGCTGCTCCTGGCGGGCGCCAAGGGGCCGAAACTCGCGGCTTTCCAGAACCCGCAACAGTTTGGACTGCAGGGCCAGGGGCATGTCGCCGATTTCGTCCAAAAAGAGCGTGCCGCCATCAGCTTGAGCCAAAAGCCCTTCTTTGGCTTGATCGGCGCCGGAAAACGCGCCTTTGGTATGGCCGAAGAGTTCGCTTTCCAGAAGACTGTCTGGAATGGCGGCACAGTTGACCACGACCATGGGGCCTTCGGCGCGGTCCGAGAGTTCGTGAATGCCTCGGGCAACTACGTCTTTGCCGCAGCCGGTTTCGCCCTGAACCAGCACGGACAGCTGGCTGCCAGCGGCACGGACAACCTGAGCCCGCAGTTTGGTCATGGTTTCTGAGGGGCCGACGAGGGTTTGAGCCAGTATTTCGCAACGTTTGCGAACAGTTTCTGCATCATGCAAGTTGTCTAGGGAGCGTTTGAGTAGGCGGCGCTGCCAGACCTGGTCGCGGCTTTGCAGTTGCGATACCCACTGATGCGTGAGCAGTTGCAGTAAGCCGCAATACAGGGGTTGAGCGGTTATGCCACTCCAGTCGGATTCGTCCCGGCAGAGTACGAGTATGCCGAGGGTTCGGCCGTCGTCGCCACGAAGAGGCTCGAGCCACAGGGATTTTGGCCGGTCACTGGCTTCGATCAGACTTTGGAATCCTGGGTGATCGAGGCGGTAGCTGGCGGCGCGGGTGAGTTCGCGGGCTTTGCCAGTTTGCAGCAGGTGGGCGAAGGGGTGGCTGAAGTCGCCACAGTCGAATTCGCCGGGCTCGGGCAGGTCGCTGCAGTGCAGTGTGCGGCCACTAAGATCGAGTTCCAGTGCCCAACAGCGGGTTAGGCCGAAGGCGTTTTCCAGCTGTGTTGTGGCGGTTTTCAGCAAATCCGGCAGTGTTGTTTGATGGGTCAGTGCGACCGCAAGTTCAATGCCGGTGTGCAGTTCCATCTGCATCCGTCCCATTTTTTTCTTCCCAGTATTGTTAAAACGGAGATTGCCATTCGCGCACCCTGCGGGGCGGCTACGCTAGGTTTCAGTTACCCTCAGATCACAATGCCTGAAAACTTATTTTCGGAAACGCCCAGCGTTACCTGTGTAACCGGCTCTTTCGCGGCCAACTTTTCCAGCAGCGCTAGCGAGATCGGCGGCAGCAATTCGCCTTCAATGATCGATTCCAGCATTCGCGCACCATTTTCACTACGCGTTGCGCGGCTTCGGATGGCTTCAACCAGGCCGTCTTCCATAACCACTTCTGTGTGGTAGCGGTCGCGAATCTGGTCGGCCAGGCGCTCCAGTTTGTCGCCGACGATGCGGTTTAGGGTGTCTTCGCCCAGTGGCAAGAACGGCACCACTTCCATTCGGGCCAGCAGGGCTGGTTTGAAGAAGTCGGCCAGTTCCGGGTATAGGGCTTCTTCGATTTTCTCAGGTTGTTCGGCGTGGTGGACGATGGTCTGATAGCCGAGATTGGAGGTCAGGAAAAAGACGATGTTTTTGCAGTCGATTAATCGGCCTTCTCCGTCTGCCAACTCGCCTTTGTCGAAGGCTTGGTAGAATAGGTTAAGCACTTCCGGGTGGGCTTTTTCTACTTCGTCCAGCAGCACCACGGAGTAGGGTTTTTGGCGGATGGCTTCGGTGAGAATGCCGCCTTCGCCATAACCAACGTAGCCAGGTGGTGAGCCGATCAGGCGGGAGACGGTGTGTTTCTCCTGATACTCGGACATGTTGATGGTGGTGAGAAACTGGCGGCCGCCGTAGAGCAGGTCTGCCAGCTGTACAACAGTTTCAGTTTTGCCTACGCCGCTAGGGCCAACCAGCAGGAAGGCGCCCATAGGGCGACCGGGGCGGCGAAGGTCTGCGCGAGCGGTGAGCAGGTGCTGGTGCAGGCAATCAATGGCGGTGTTTTGGCCTTTGATGTGGGCTTGCAGGTACGATGGCAAGTGGGTGATTTTTTGCAGTTCGTCGGTGGTCATGCTGTTGACGGGGATGCCGGTCCAATCAGCGATAACTTCGGCAATCTGGCGGGCGTCTACCCGGGCGTGCACCAATGGCTCGTCGGCCTGCAACTCGGTCAGTTCCTGCTCGATGGCAGCGGCTTCGCTTTGTAAGTCTGGATGCTCTTCCAGGCCAAACGCTTCTGTCGTGCTTTCGCTTTCGGCCATTGCGTCGTCGACCTCTGCAGGGTTCAGCAGCTGCTCCCGAACCTCAACCAAGCGCGCAACCAGGTCACGCTGGGCATTCCAGCTCTGTTCCAGCTCCGCAGCCTGCTCGTTCAATTCGGCGATGCGCTGTTGCAGTTCGGTTTCCCGGTCGGCATCGACGTTCTGGCCGAGGGTGTGCTCGCGACTGAGCAGTTCCTGCTCCATGGAGAGCTGGTGCAGTTCGCTGCGTACGTGGCTAAGCCGGCGTGGCGGAGTGCTCAGGTTTAGGCTAACCCGGGCACAAGCCGTATCCAGCACGTCGATGGCTTTATCCGGAAGCTGCCGACCAGCCAGGTAGCGGGCAGACATTTCGGAGGCGGCTTTCAGGGCGCTGTCGGCGATGAGTACTTGGTGAGATTTTTCATACACGGTGCGCAGGCCACGAAGAATGTGCACAGCCTGTGCCGGGCTGGGTTCGTCCAGCGCCACTGGCTGGAAGCGGCGGCTGAGGGCCGGGTCTTTCTCAAAGTATTTTTTATACTCGCGCCAAGTTGTGGCAGCGATGGTGCGCAGCTCGCCACGGGCCAGTGCGGGCTTGAGCAGGTTGGCAGCATCCGACCCGCCTTCACTATTGCCGGCGCCAATCAAAGTATGGGCTTCGTCGATGAACAGAATAATAGGGGTGGCTGAGCCTTTCACCGCCTCTATAACACCTTTTAAGCGCTTCTCGAACTCGCCTTTTACCGAGGCGCCGGCCTGCAGTGCGCCCATGTCCAGAGTCCAGAGTTCTACTTTTTTAAGGCGTTCGGGCACCTCGCCGTTAACGATGCGCAAGGCCAGGCCTTCCACTACGGCGCTTTTGCCAACGCCGGCATCCCCCACCACGATTGGGTTGTTTTTGCGCCGGCGGCAGAGGATATCAATCATCTGATCGATTTCAGCATCACGGCACACCACCGGGTCCAACTTTCCGGCACGGGCCAGCGCGGTAAAATCGGTAGCGTAGCGTTTGAGCGGATCCATATCCGCCTCGGCCTGGGGTGCACCTGTTTCGCCCTGCGCCATTTTCGGGCGTTCGGCAGAACCGGCGGTCATGGTGTCAAACTGACGGCGCAGGTGCTCCCGGTTAATATCCCGGAGTTGCTGGCTAACCTGTAGCATGAGGTAGCGGTCGGCGTTCATCAACAAGGCCAGGAATACAGCGCCGGAGCGCAAATCCTGATGGCCTAGCTCGGTGGAAGCCAGCAGCCAGGCGTCCTGCAGCAGGTCGATCAGCAGCGGCGAAAAAGATGGATACGGCTCTGCGGTCTGCAGTTCACCGTTCAGGCTTTCACCAACAAGCGGCTGAAATTCTTGATGGTTAATTCCGGCTTGCTCCAGAATCTGGCGCACGTCAGAAAATGGCGTTTCCAGTAATTTGAACAACAGGTGGGCCGGGGTGATTTCTGCTCCCTGGCGGCTGATACACAGGGCCGCAGAGGCTTCCAGCCCGTTGCGACAAATGTCGTTGAGGCGCCCGATCAGCGCCGGCAGTTCTACCCGAATCACAGTGATATCCTTATTTCGGTAGTTGTTCCAATACGCTGAGCACATCCCTGATGCGTTCTTCCAGCGCTATGTTGTAAAGACTGTAAATTCCCGCCATGGCCACCAAAAATAGCCCGGCAATACCCCAGATCGGCAGGCCGCTACGCAGGCGATTACGCGCCGGCGTTACATTAATGAGCGCATCTGCCAGGGGTTCCTGATCTTGGCCTACCTCGAGTGACAGGAGTTGCTCATGAAGCCCACGCAGAATCTGCTCGTACTCATCGCGGCCGTTTTCCATTACTTTGTAACGGCCTTCAAAGCCCAGGCACAGACACAGGTAGATAAACGCCAGCATGTCCTTGTAGCGCGCCGGCTCCTGCTCCATGCGCGCGAGAATGGCAAATACCTTCTCGCCACCCCAGGTTTCGTTGTGAAAGCGCGACAGCAACGAGTGCTGCGACCAGACACTGTGGGCGCCCCAATCCGTACCCAGCACCGCTTCATCAATGAAGGCACAAAGCACATAGCGATACGCCACCACCGTCGGGCGTTCGTAACCCTGCTCGATCAACTCGCGATCTATAGCCGCCACCTCGTCCACTACCTGTTGATAGAGGCTTTCAACGGCGCGATAATCCGCCAGCCGACGAATTCGAATCACCAGCCCAAGCAAGGGCGTGGCGGCGTCGATCAGGCGATTGTCTTCCAACCCCCGTAGCTGGAACTGCTCATTGCCAAAGTCGCTGTCGGAAAGACCGCTTTGGGTAGGCTCATCAGCAAACAACAAGTCACTGAATGCACTGCCGCCGGAATGACTGCTGCCATTGGGTAAATCCATTACCGGTGCATCTGTCATGGTTTAGCTCCTGATTGCCCAGAACTGCATTTCCAGCCCTGGAAAACTACCCGCTACGTGAAAGGCAAAACCGCTGGCGTTGTCGAGCATTTGCCAGGCCTGGCTTTGATCGTCCAGCCGGAAGTACACAAACCCGGCATGATACGGCAACTGGCGCGGAGCCACGGGCAGAGCCGACAGCGGAATACCCGGCAGTTGCAGGCTGATGAGATCGCGGATTTTTTCTACCGAGGCCACTTTGCACTGCTGGGTGAACTGCTTGCGCAGATCGTCCAGCGGCATGTCGGCCTTGACCGCCAGAATAAATTCGGCGCCCTGAATCAGCTGGCCGTCTTGCACCGGTGCGACGGTCAGACCGTACTGGCGCTGCTGCAGTTGAATAGCCAATGCGCGGGGCTCCAGTACCGTGCTGAGAGATTGCCGCAAGACCTGCATCAAAGGTGTAAAGCAGTCTTCGGGCAGGTCGTGATCGTAGGCCAGGTATTCCCGGGGCAAACGGCCTTCATCTGTGAAGGTCACCAACTCACCGCAAAGTTCCAACAAAGCCTCGTAGAGTCGTTCCGGGTGCAATTGCCGTAAGCGGGCCAAGTGCATAAACCTCGGGTGGGCCCGGTTAAGCATCTGCAACAGCATGAAATCCGCCACATCGGCAACGCCGCCTTGCCCAGGCGCGCCAACACGTTCCGCAATATTGCGGGCACGTTCGCGCATCAGGCCCGCCATTTCGCCGACGAATCTCTGCAACCTAGGCGCGGAGCGAACGCTGAGCATGGTCGGCATAAAGTTGGGATCCATCACCAGGCTGCCATCCGGGCGCTTTTCCAGAATCCGGCCAATGGCCAGTGCGGCATAGGCGCTGCGGTCATCCCGCTCCAGCATCAGGCGTGGCGCTACACGGGCCACGTCGATGGTGTGGGCGTCGCCATCAATGGAATGCAGGTCTCGGATTTCCTCACTCTGGGCCCGAAACCTTCCTGCCATCGACGTATCTGGCCACTCAACTTCTGCCAGACTGTCGCTGCCTAAAGGCAGAGCCAAGTACACAACCTGGTTGGCCACCGACGCGTCGGCGATTTCCAGGGGCTCTGGCATCACGTCGTCCTGGGGTAAATTGAAGCGGGTACCATCGGGAAACAGCCCACTGGCTCGTACCAGCCCCACGCGCCCGAAGCTTAGGTACTCCGCATTCAATTCCAGATCGCTGAAGCCATACAGGTAATCCGAAACGGCCAGGGACCGTTCATTAATCTGGTGCTCCAGGTACCGCTGCTGCTGTTGGAAGTGCTGGGGCTTGATAAACAAACCATCACTCCAAACGACTCGATTTGTAACTGCCATCAGGTTTCTTCCGACCGCTTGAGTTGCACTTCTCTATCCCGCAGATTCACCAGCAAATGATAGCGACCCCCGACCGGATCCACTCTGACCACTTTCTTCCACTGGGACATGTTCGGGTAGGCGTAGAACGCAATCACGCCGATGAACCGGGTGTCTTTACTGATCTCGAACGGTTCCACAAACTTGAACTGGTTGGGCACGAGGGTGTAATCACTGTGATCGATATAATTCCGACCCAGAGACGCCTTCAGGTCGTTCAATAGCTGGTCGAAATCACCTGCCATCAGCAATGAACTGTCACGCATTTCAATAATCTGAAAGGCAATGGGCGTGGGTGCCAGAGACTCGTTCGGGTTCACGCCTGGCTCAGCAACCATGGTCAGATCCACCCGGCTGGGAAGATCCTCGGCATAGCCCACAGGAATGTCCGGATCCCAGAGCACTTTCGCGGTCTTGGTCACGGCGTTATAGGGCGTGCTGCACCCCGCAAGCACAAGTACCATCGCCAGCAAACTCCATTTGCAGATGTTCACAACACGTTCTCCCTTTGTAGTTGGCGCAGATGTTGGTCGTAAGCCTGATCGAACACCTCTTGGAACAGACGCTCAAAGCCCTGCTGACGACTCGATTTCAATTCCCGGTAATAGTGCTGGTACATGTCCCAGGCCCAGCGGCCTTCGTCTTCATTCTGCTGCAAGCCACGGCGGTAGCCATGAAAGCGACGGAGTAATGCTTCTGGTGAAAACGCGTGGAGAATGGCTTCCAGTGCTTCGCTGATGGCCTCACCAGTGGCCCGCTGGTGGTGATTCAAGCTCTGCAGGCTTTCCTGCACGGCGGCGGGCGCCGACAAGTGCACTGGGCTGCGCTGGCTGGCGAACAACGTTTGAACAGTTTCTTCGTAATCGCCGCCAAGGCGCAACGGGTTGTCCTCAATGGGCTGCAACCGGGTGCGCAACGCCTGATGCCGGCTATCTTCCCCCTGGTGTAGAGTCAGCAACCCTTCTATCGCCGCCTTGAGCGTTTGCCCGGCCTCTTCCAGAAACAACTGCATGCCATCACTGTCAGCAAAGTGAAGCCCGGCTTCCATGCCCTGCATCAACGGGGTGGCACTGATGTGTTTGCGGCTTTTATCGCTCGAGTGGTCATTCTTCTCACCAGATCCCTGATCCAGTGCACTGGTATTGATCTGCGACATCCTGTCTCTCTCTCCTTTTCTTACTGGAAGACCCATCGCAACGTCGCGACTTTCACGGTATTCATCTGTTACGTCGGTTTCAGCCGCAAACCAGGTCCGCTCGCTTGCCATCAGCGTGCTTTCTTCCTGATCAGCACGGGGTGGCTCACTCCGCCAGTGCAACATGGGATCCGTGCTGACAGTTTCTGCCGCTGTTGGCGCCAGCCCCTCCAGAGGCTCAGTGAGCTGCAGATCGCTATCTCCCCCGGCCCCCCGGCTCAGTTCGCCTTCTGCCACATCCACCAGCCGTCTATCTTCTGCAGCCTCTCGATGCTCCAGCTCCGGATCAGCCGGTACGGCTGACAGCGCTCCTGCTAATAATTCTGCCCGTATGCGGTAACGGCCAATGCTGACGGTATCGCCCTGGTTCAGCCGTGCCCGGCGACCACGCCCCACCGGCTGGGTGGCGCTGTTAATGTAGGTTCGGCCACTGCGATCGATCAGACAGAAGCCGCCATCAAGAAGCCGGATTTCTGCATGCCCAGGAACGGCACCGGTGCGGTGTGCCGCCAGTTGCCAGGTATCGTTCTCGGCGGTGCCGATGGAGCCACCTTGCAAGCCAAAACTGTGCTCAATGCTGGCGCCACTGCGTGTGGTGCCAGGATTGGTAACCGTTAGCTTCAGTTTGATTATCTGCCGCTCTTCCATGATGTTGGTCCTTTTCCCTGTTAACGGCGTATTTGAATTCGAACGGCCGGCCGACACGGGGATTTCTCCGGCGTCACAAATGAGTTCCAACCCAAACGCACATCTTCTCCCAGCTGCATTGGGCGAATATCCTGTGCCCGCATCTGCAGCTCTAGGTCATAGGCCAGCTGCTCGCGAGTGGCAAACTCAACCAGTTTCACCAAGCGCTGGTGATCCTGTCCGTTGGGTAGAAAATCCGCGAAACGCTGACGGCTCAGGTTACGAATCCGCAGGATAAACTTGCCGCTGCGATCGCGAACCTGAGAGCCAACCAACGTGTCATTTCCCAGCGTAGCGTTGCTCTGGCCAAGACGTGTTTGCTGATCGACGCCAATAGCTACCTTGCGCAAAACCCACTGTTCGATGCTGACATCGTCCAGATCGAAACAGTGACCCACGATGCCACTGACCACTTCCGGAGAGCGGCTGCGGCCAGCCATCAACCCGGAATACGCCAGCATCTTTGACCAGTTAACCGGCGTAGCTTCGCGCAACCGGCTATCGCCAAGGCCTACAAGCGCGTATATAAGATCGGAAAAGCCATCCGAAGCGCCGGGGCGAAAACGCACGTAATAGCGGTATTTGCGCCACGACCGGTGAAACAAAGTGACCAGCCGGTGATTAAAAAAATCCAGAAAGTGCCGACGTATCCCGAGATCCTGGCCGGCCTCCCAAGCAAGATCCTCAAGGTAATAGCCGGGCAGCGGCGACTGTGAACCGTGCAGACCCAGAAAGCTGACTTCCATCTGATAAGGCGCATGTTCGTGCTCTGGCGACAACGCAGAAACCACATCACTACCGGGAAATCCCAACCCTGCCGATGCAGAAAACCGGATGCGCTCCCGCTGAGGCTGATCGTCCCGACCACGTTCCTGATCATCACCGTGGTGACGGTGAATCAGGTCCACCAGCTGAAAAAAACTGTATCTCCGCGCATTACCCAGAACGGGTTGCAGGCCGGCTACATCAGCGGCTGCTGACCTTGCTGTAACGTCCATGTATACCGTTCCTGGTTGTCTGTATTCACCACTTCCAGTTGGTGAAATGCGTTGATACTGGCATAAAGTGCAAAGAACTGGCTAAGCACTGTTCCGAACAGGTACAAATCGCCTTCTGAGGCAAAAGCCTGCTGATCCAGCTTCATCACCGAGCGAATGCCCCGCACCGGCAGCCCCCGAATCATCTTGTCTACCGGGTTGGTTTCAATGGCGCTGATACCGGCAAGGCGCTTTTGGGACACCCGCTCAGCCTGGCGATCCACCAATGCTCGGAAGTCATACACCCGCAATACCGTGCGCAGAGCATCCACATCCAGCATGGAGAGGTAGTTCAGCGAAAGATTGGAGATCAGCGTCCACAACAAACTGCCATCAAGGGTCGGCCGCAACGTAGCAGTAGGACGAGTGATATTGCTGAATGACGCAAACGCCGGCGTGGTCTCTGTTGCCATGCATACTTCCCCGACCGCCAGCTGCTGAGGTAATTGCCGGTTGGTGCAGGTCATGGTCAATGAAATCGCTTCCTGACGATCCATGCAGTCAGACTCATCCCCACGAACAAATGACATGTAGTGGTCAAACCCATCGCCCCGAACACTGTCCCGGGCCCGCACCCGGTAATACAGCGCCGTGCGACCACGATCTCGCTCAACCTCATGCTGAAAGCTCTCAAACGCGGTATAAATTCGACGCTCACCCCGCCCGGAACGGCCCTCCAACCAGCCTTCAACCTGCTCAATACTAAACACTTCAAAATGATCCGGTGACCGGCTGGATGCCAGAACCCGGTACTCCGTCTGCCGCCCATTAAGATCTACCGGCTCACCCTCGTGGGTAAACAGATTCACAGCGGGCGTGCAGTAAAGCTGCATATTGTCAGCCCGAATTCGCGCATCTGGCGGCAAAATTCGGCTGAAATGGAAACGTAAGCTGACCTCATCCGCCTGAATCGCCGGCAGTCGATTCCCTAGTCCAGCAATATCCACGAACCGGAATGCTTCTGGAAAACTCAGGTATTCCTGCAAAATTCGATACCCTGGATACGCATTCTTGGGATAAGGCAACAAAGCCTCATCGTTGGCAAATCCGACGGGTTTCAACATGGAAGTCGGTAAACTATAGACCGTCTCCCCAACAACCAACTCCATACGGCTAAGGTAATGATTCAGCCAAAGGTAGAGCGTTTCCGCAGTATGGTTATCGCCACCCAAGTAGAAGCGCAGATTATCCAGACCAAGAGCGCTCAATGGTTGATCTGTATGCAGTGCCAGATCCACGGTCATCGACGACACTTCCCGTGAATGCTCTGCAGAGGCGTCGGCTACGCTGATCGGAAACACATCTACTGCCCGGCAAGTGCGAAACCTGCATTGAGTCTGGCGAGTAGCATCACCTAACGGCCGGCTCTTGATCTCCGTATGCCGATCAACCGTCTGCCGTTCACTGATCGCATGTAACTGTGGGTCAAACCGCATAATCGTGCAGCTCGGAACTGGTCGGAGATAGTTTGGCCAAAGCATGTTCAACAAAGAGTGCGTCAGCTCTGGAAACTCGTCCTCAACCTTCTCGCGAAGCTTCCCGGTTAAAAACGCAAAGCCTTCTAATAAACGCTCAACGTCCGGGTCTGTGCTTTGTTCTGACAAGAATCGCGTCAGCTGCGGATGCGCCTCCGCAAACTCGCGCCCCTGCAATCGCAAAAAGCTTAGTTCGTCCCTGTAAAATCGGTTTAACTTCATACAACTACCGCATCCTTGGGAGTATGAGCCGGTCGGTATACTTTTCTTCCGGGAAAAAACAACTCGCTGTGCTCAGACATTTTTTTCCCTGCAGAAAAGCATCCCCACCGGCTCCTTCCATCCTTGGTGTTCGCTGATCTTTTTCGTTACATCACTCGGTAGTAACGTTTGTCATCTAGTAATAAATCTATTGTCGTTTTGTCGTCTTTTGAGCCTACGTTCAGGTATACCGTTACCTGGAAACGCAACTGCAATGGGTCTGGGCCCTGGGGTAATGCCAACACATCGACCCGCTTCACTCTGGGCTCGTACTTTTCAATGCACTGCCGGATCGCGCTTCGGATCTGGATACTCAGATCGTAGGTGCCCAAGGTCGCATCGTTGAAATCCAGCAACCCCAGTTCCGGCACACAAGCACTATTACCGGGATGGGCATTGAGCAGGCGAACCAGGTGACGTTTGATGGAACTCACCACATGGGTCACTTCGCCCATGCCCTGCCCTGCTGGATCGGCAGCCTGTTCCAGTCGTTCGAACAGGCTGCCTCCCATGTTTTGTGGGCTTCCACTGAGCACGGGTTAATCCTTGTCCAGACGGCCCACAAGTGACAACTCGAAGTTTGCCCCCATGTATTTGAAGTGGGGGCGCACAGCCAGGGACACCTGGTACCAGCCTGGATCGCCTTCTACATCGGAAACCGTTACCTGAGCAGCGCGCAGCGGGCGACGGCTGCGTACTTCGGCCGGTGGGTTTTCCTGGTCGGCTACGTATTGGCGAATCCAGGTATTTAGCTCGCGCTCCAGATCCTGACGCTCTTTCCAAGAGCCGATCTGCTCGCGCTGCAGCACCTTGATATAGTGGGCCAGACGGTTAACAATCATCATGTAAGGCAGCTGGGTGCCCAACTTGTAGTTGGTCTCTGCCTCTTTGCCTTCCTTGGTGTTCGGGAACTGCTTGGGCTTCTGGACGGAGTTGGCAGAGAAGAAAGCGGCGTTGTCACTGCCCTTACGCATGGTGAGCGAGATAAAACCTTCGTCTGCCATTTCATATTCGCGACGATCGGTGATCAACACTTCGGTCGGAATCTTGGCTTCCAGCTGGCCGAAAGAATCGAACAGGTGAACCGGCAGGTCTTCAACCGCGCCACCACTTTGTGGGCCAATAATATTCGGGCACCAGCGGTATTTGGCAAAGCTTTCAGTTAAACGGGTAGCTAGCAGATAGGCGGTGTTACCCCATAGGTAGTGCTCGTGGTCGCCCGATACTTCTTCTTTGTAGTTAAAGCTGCTTATCGGGTTCTCGGTGGGGTCGTAGGGCACCCGCAGCAGGAAACGTGGCGACGCAAGGCCCAGGTAACGGGCGTCTTCGGATTCCCGAAGTGAGCGCCACTTGGCGTATTTCGGCCCCTCAAAAACGGCTTTCAGTTCCTTGATGGCCGGCAACTCCTGGTAGCTGTCTACGCCAAAGAACGACGGCGCAACAGAAGACAGGAAGGGCGCGTGGGCCATGGCACCCACAGATGAAACATACTGCAGCAGCTTCATATCTGGGGTAGACGGAGTAAAGGCATAGTTGCCCACAACGGCACCTACGGGCTCACCGCCAAACTGGCCATATTCGGTAGAGTAAATGTGCTTGTAGAAACCGGTCTGGGTAACATCGGGAGCAAACTCGAAGTCTTCCAGCAATTCGGTTTTGGTGGCGTGCAGGATATCCACCTTGATGTTCTCACGGAAATCCGTGCGATCAACCATCAGCTTGAGGCCACGCCAGGATGATTCCAATTCCTGCAGCTTGGGCGCGTGCAGGATTTCATCCATCTGAGCGCTGATTTTTCGATCCAGCTCGACCACCATCTGGTCGACCAGTGCCTTGTTGACCGGCTGGCCTTTTTCATCGCTTTTCAGCAGGTTAGCGATAAACGTTGCAACGCCTTTACGGGCCACATCGTAGCCCTCATCGGCCGGTGCCATGCGGCTATTGGCCATAACCTGGTCAAGCAACGAGCCTTCCATTGCGGATTCGGAGGCAGCAGATTGCTGCGCAGCAGTATCAGACATACCACATCCCTTCAGTACGTGATTGATATTGGGTGTTGTGCACCGCACTCAAGCGGTGGCTTTGATTACTCGCCGTCTGTAGCTAATTCCAACTCAGACAACAGCGTTTCCCGGGCTTCGTCGTTATCCAACAGTTCCTGTAGCTTGGATCGGAACGAAGGCACATTACCCAGCGGCCCCTTTAGAGCAACCAGAGCTTCCCGCAATTCAATCAGCTGTTTCAATTCGGGAACCTGACGGGCAATGCTGTCGGGCGAGAAATCATCCAATGTCTGGAATTCGAGGTTTACCGGCAGTTCGTCGGCTGTCTCTTCCAACTGGTTGGATACGGCGGTGGAAAGCGTGAGGCCCGCTTCTTTCATGACAGAACGGAAGTTGTTCTTGTCGACAGAAATAGCCTTACGTTCTTCGATGGGGGTTTCTTCGGCGTGTCCCTTGAAATCACCCACTACGAACATCTTCAGCGGCAGCTCGGTTTCGGCCTGCTGATCTCCGGTGGCGGGGACATATTTGATATTGATGCGCTCTTTCGGCGCGACAGAACCGTCTTTAGACGACATGGCTTGCTCCCTGTGCAAATCATTTGCAGTTGTTCAATCCTTGGCGCATACCCTCCTGGTACGCAACGGCAAAACTGTACACAGATAGATCTGGTTTCTCAAGCAAAAACTGGCCAGCCCAGCATCAAATTGTGCGGGCAGGCAAACTTTTGCCAAAGCTTTTATGTTTGTGGGTAGCCTGTGTGGATGCCTGCACCTTACAGGCGATAGTAACCGTAGAATCGGTCAATGACGGCGAGCAGCACCGTGGCTATACTCCTGCAAACCCTAGTAAAACTGCACAGCAATATCACAGTAACCAAGGAGGAAATTGACATGAGTGACTTGAAAACCAAATTCGACGAGGCAGTAAACCACATTAAGACGGCGGAAGGTGACTTCAAACCCTCCAACGAAATGAAGCTGGAATTCTACGCTCTTTACAAGCAGGGCACTGAAGGCGATGTGTCGGGCAAGCGCCCAGGCATGATGGATTTTGTTGGTCGCGCCAAGTATGACGCCTGGGAAAAGTACGAAGGCATGTCCAAAGACGACGCCATGCAGCAGTATATCGACAAGCTTGACGCTCTCAAGTAAACCGTTTTGCTGTCTGATCCCGGACGTAGACCCTAGGGGAGCGGCCAAGTCCTCTCCCCTTTTTTGTCGGCTCTTCGCTAAAACATTTTCCTGATGGCGTATATAGCTCAGTCAGCCGAGACAGAGCTTCGACGGGCCCAAGTTGGAATTGCCCGAGTCATGGCTGAGCTGTCAGCCTGAAAAGATCAATGAAATCCTGCGCGACAGCAGTATCGCCATCCACGCCGATAACCTCCTTCGCGTTCAACTGCTCCAGAGGAGCCGCGCCATAGACGGCCATTGCCAGTGAGTTGCCATTACCTGATAGCACAAAGGGCGCATCTGGTCGTGTAACCGAGACGGTATGTAACCGACCGGCTTGCAGTCTCATCTCGAACGCTTCGCTGCCAAAGTCAAAGCCCGCCACTGCCTCGCGCCCCTCGGCACAGTCACGCATCAGGTTCACGCCCATGGATATCATCAACGCTGAGGGGCTGATAAAGCGCGTCGGGTCATGACCTGGTACTGTCAGCGCCCAACGGTCACCGATCAGGTTTAGAGCATGCGAGGCGAGATGACTTATTACACTGGTGTAATCGCAGCGGTTCCGACTGCGAATAAAGACACATATATTGAGCATGTGGAGGCCGCCTGGCCGCTTTTCAAAGCCTATGGTGCAACCCGCATGGTTGAGACTTGGGGCGATGACGTGCCCCAGGGCAAGGTCACTGATTTCTATGGCGCAGTGAAAGCCAAGGATGATGAAACCATCGTATTTTCGTGGATTGAATGGCCTGACAAAGCGACCGCGGACGCCTCCTGGCAAAAAATGGAAAACGACCCGGCGATGAAAGAGATGCCAGAAATGCCTTTCGACGGCATGCGCATGGTATGGGGCGGATTCGAGCCGGTCTTCGACTCGGAGGCAGGATGCTGACGCAGGACTCAGGATGGCTGAAACCAACTGAGTTATCAGGCGATCAGGACTGCGGGCGGTACGGTTCACCACGGCCCCATTGAGGTGCCTGGCCCCGCCTATATCGCCGTTGCCCAAGACCCGAAAGGCACGTGGTTTTCTGTGGTTGGGGGGGCATCCCAATGATGCTGCAAACCCGGGCGCGAAAGCCCGGACTTGCTACGACTTGCCCCGGTCAGTCCTTCAACTCGGGAAAATCGGCTTCAGCATAGGCATATTCGCCGTGATCACTGCCGGCAGCGTGGGCGCGTAGCTCAACACGCCGAATTTTGCCCGAGATGGTCTTAGGCAACTCGGCGAATTCCAGCTCTCGAATCCGCATGTACGGCGCCATGCGCTCACGGGTGAACACGAACAGCGCCTTGGCCGCCTCCGGTCCTGGCTCGTAGTCGCGGCGCAGCACGATATAGGCCTTGGGCACACTCAGCCGCATCTCGTCGGGTGCCGGCACGACAGCGGCCTCTGCCACAGATTCGTGCTCGATGAGAATGGACTCGAGCTCGAACGGGCTAACGCGATAATCCGAGCTCTTGAACACGTCGTCGGCGCGGCCGACGTACCAGTAATAGCCATCGCCGTCGCGGCTGGCCACATCGCCGGTGCGATAAAAGCCGTCGTGCAGCGCTTGAGCCATGCGTTCGGGATCATCACGGTATTCCTGCATCAGGCCCAGCGGACGCTGGTTGCGCACATCTATGGCAATCTCGCCTTCGTCCTGCTCCTGATCGCGGGCATCGAGCAACGCAATTTTGTAGCCCGGCAGCGGCCGGCCCATGGAGCCGGATTTCATTTTCTGGGCGGGCGGATTGCCGATCTGGGCCGTGGTCTCGGTCTGGCCATAGCCGTCCCGAATCCTGAGACCCCAGAGCTTCTCGACCCGCGTAATCACTTCCGGGTTGAGCGGTTCACCCGCACCCACCAGGCTCTTGAGCTTTACATCATAGGCCGACAGATCCTCCTGTATGAGCATGCGCCAAACAGTGGGCGGTGCGCACAGAGAGGTCACGCCCTTATCGGCGATAACTTTCAACGTAGCGGGCGCATCGAAGCGCGGCTGGCGATAAACAAACACCGTGCAGCCGGCGTCCCAGGGCGCGAACAGATTCGACCAGGCGTGTTTGGCCCAGCCGGGCGAACTGATATTGAAATGGATATCGTCCGGCTCCAGGCCGAGCCAGTACATGGTCGACAGAGAGCCCACGGGGTAGCTCTGATGTGTGTGCAGCACGAGCTTGGGCAAGGAGGTGGTGCCCGAAGTAAAGTACAGCAGCATCGGGTCGGTGGCGTGGGTTACGCCCTCCGGCTCAAACTCGACAGATGAATCATACGCCGCCTCGTAGCCAATCCACTGCCCGCTGGGCTCACCGACGACGATACAGGCCCGTTCGCCGGCTACACCCTCAAATTTGGCGACATGCTCGTCGGCGGCAAGAATATGGGTGACACCGCCGCGCGCCAACCGGTCGCCAAGATCCTTCTGCGATAACAGCGTGCTGGCCGGAATAACGACAGCACCTAGCTTGATCGCAGCCAGCATGGTTTCCCAGAGTTCGCTGACGTTATCGAGCATGATTAACAGGGTGTCGCCCCGCCCAAGCCCATGGTCGCGTAGGAAATTCGCTACTTGGTTGGAACGCTGTCGCATCTGTTCAAAGCTGTAAAGGTACTCGCTGCCGTCAGCATCCGCCAGCCAGAGCGCGATCTTGTCGTTGCCATTCGCGTAATCATCGAACCAGTCGAGCGCCCAGTTAAACCGGCCTAGTTCGGGCCATTTGAAGGCCTCGTAGGCGCGGTCGTAGTCTTCGCGCAGATCCAGCAACTGCTGGCGAGCGGCCTTGAATGCGTCTGCCGAGTGCATCGCTTTCTCCCTTCTTGCAGTCAGCGGCTCAAGATCGGCCGCCGTGTTTTTTGGAACCGTGGCTAGCTGTTCAGCACAGCGGCGTCGACACGCCGTTCTAGAGGCTGGCACCCATCGTCACATTTATAGGGTGTCAATCTCGTTATGACACAACAGGCTCACTTTCTCAAACTGCGGAACAAAACGACAAGTTCTCGCTCAAGTGGGGTTAACGACCCGTCATATTCACATTGAGCGTTTCATAAGTGCGGTTTTCCGGCGGGCGGATCACGTAGTTGCTGCTATGGGTCTGCCCAGGAATAGATTTTGGCGTACTAAAGCGGAACTGTACTGGTATTTCTGAGCGCCCAAGATCTGTGCGACCATCACCAGGTTGCAGGGCCAGAGGATCCAGATAAAAATCATCGTTGCCTGCTGGCTGCACCGGGACGCCTTCAGCTGGAGCGGCTAAGCCACCCTCGATCACTGTATTCGACAGAGCATCTTCGGCAATGGAGCGAAACTGGATGGTTTCCAGCGTTGAGCGTTGTTCAATCTCAAACACCGGGTTCTCGCCAGAATGAGTCTGTGCGCTGGCCGATCCTGCTACCATAACTAGAACGGCTACAGGGATAAGTCTAAAACGTATCAATTCAGACGATCCGGCAATACGATGCAAGACATTCATGGCGTCCATCCTGATTTGGGACACGCTTTCTCCGAAAGGTGTCAATTTTTGATCAGTCTATCGCCAAGCTTGTCGTGTTTCTCAGTTGATTGACCGTTTTGTGACAACTTTCACTGGTGTGAATGATCAAATCGTTAGATACACGCCCTGAACTTTGAACTTGCGCAGGTTTTAATAGCCCACCTTCTTTGCAATAACAGGAGCAGCCTTGAAAACACCACTCATTACCAGGCAGGGCTACGATGACCTGCAAAAAGAACACGATGAACTCTGGCGATTCGAGCGCCCTGAGGTCACGAAAAAAGTTACATGGGCCGCCAGCCTGGGCGATCGCAGTGAAAACGCTGATTACCAGTACAACAAGAAACGGCTTCGGGAAATCGATCGTCGGGTGCGCTATCTGAGGCGTTGCCTAGACAAACTCAAGGTGGTTGAGCATCACCCTGAGCAAGAAGGGAAGGTTTTTTTCGGGGCTTGGGTAGAAGTTGAGAACGATGAAGAGAAAACTCTGAAGTTCAAAATCGTGGGCTACGATGAGATATTCAGCCGCAACGATTATATTTCCATCGATTCCCCAATGGCCCGGGCATTGCTAAAAAAAGAAGTGGGCGATGAAGCCGAGGTATGCACCGACTCTGGGTCGATCACCTGGTATATCAATACCATTGAATACGTTAAGTAGTATTATTCAGGCATAAAAAAACCCCGTAAAAACGGGGCAAGGCTAGCGCTGTGCTGGAGGAAGAAGCAAGCGGCTATTGATGCTTGCTTCAATCTACAATATCTATTATCCACACTCAGTGTTACCGCGCCCTTGCCAATGAATTACCTTTTAGTCAGGGTGTATCCTTGAGCTTGGGGGCGGGAAATTAGGTTGTACACTCTAGGGAACGTCGATAGTTTTCACCCATCAAACCTTATATCCGTTCCCAGCTATGGAGATAGCAGAATGAACACTCAAAAGTTCCTGAACATGGCCTTTGAAGGCGTTGATGCCTTAGGCTATCGCCTCGACCAAATGGGGATTACTGCAAAGCTCAACCGCCACAACATTGCGGCCTTTCTAATGGCCGAGCAGAAGCACCTTGAAGGCGAGTGGGACAGCATTCAGGTTCGCATGAACCTTCGTCGCTCGCAGCTTGAGCAGATTACCCAGCAAATTGAAACCCGAACAGGCGCCTTGATTGCGCCGGTGAAGACACAGGTCAATCGGTTCCGCCCGAGCCACTAAGGCTCAGGCACAACGGGTTTTTGTGATGCCGGTGAGTCATCGCTGGCCGTTTCGCTTGCCTGCCCCGTTTGGGTGGCCCTGATGCGTTTACGTACCCGGGTGGGGGCTGGCATTCGTACTGCTACTGTTAAGCCTGGCGGCTCTTCCTCGTAGGTATTGCTAAGAACGATCCGCCCTTTATGAATCCCCGCGACCGCATTCACCAAACTAAGGCCCAACCCATTGCCGGGAAGAGAGCGACTCTTGCCAACCCGATAGAAGCGCTGAAATACCTGATCCTTTTCCTCATCAGGAATGCCAATGCCGCTGTCTCTAACCTCGAAAACAGCCTCTTCGCCTTCCTTTCGGACGCCCACACCAATTGTGCCATGTTCGGGCGTGTATTTGATCGCATTATCAATCAGGTTACTGATCATCTGAAATAACAGGTCCCGATCGCCCTCAATGATGACACCGGCCTCAAGGGATTGCTCAAACGTCTGCTCTTTGTCTTCCGACACTGCCTCATAAAGCTCACACGCATCGGATACCAGTTCGTCCAAGGATACCCGCTTCATATCAGACGAGCTGCCTTTGGTCTCAAGACGCGCGATACGCAATAGCGCGTTAAAGGTCGCCAGCAGCTGATCCGCTTCCGCAACGGCGCGACCAGCCTGCTCGCGAGCTTCGTCGTTGTCGACGGACATCAACGTATTTTCAAGTTGGTTCCGCAACCGCGTAAGGGGTGTACGGAGGTCGTGGGCAATGCTGTCAGACACATGCCGGATACCTTCCATCAGGTACACAATTCGGTCCAGCATCTGGTTCAGGTTTTCCGCCAGCTGATCGAAATCATCCTCGGTACCACGGGTGGGTATACGTAAGGAGAGGTGTCCGTTCATAATTCGTCGGGAGGTGGTGTTGATAATTTCGATGCGGCGGGTTGTACTTCGGCTCATTAAAAACCCGCCAAGCAGCGCCAGCGCGAGGGTGATCCCCATACCCCAATTGATGGCGGTTTCAATAACCCGCTTGAGGGCAGTGAGCTCGTCAACATCGCGCCCAACAAGAAGCCTCAAACCACCCTGAACCTCGAAAATACGGGCGCGGGCGAGGCGCTCTGGGCCAGTCCAACCCACAGCGGAGCTGAGCGTGAAGTTTATCCAGCCACTTTCTGAGCGGGAACCTTCTGGCCAGGTTTCGACATTGCCGGCTAGCTTAAGAAAGTCTTCGGTGGTCAGCAGATAAATGGTTTTTGCATTGGGATCGCGGGCAACCCGCTCACGAATAATCGTGATCAGGCCGTTTACGCCACGTCCTCGGTACTGTTCCGCTAGCCCGGCGATCTCTGCTTCAATGGTTTCGTCGGTTTGAGCGGTCATAAAACCCGCTGTACGCCAATAAATAAAGGCCAGTAATAAAAATACCGAGGTGGCAAACACCACCATGTACAGCAGGGCAAGCTGGAAGGACGATGTCCTGAGCTGGCTAAGCAGTTTCACGTAGCATGTACCCTGCACCACGTATGGTTTGCAGTAAGGGTGTCTCGAACTCCTTGTCGATCTTTGCTCGAAGACGGCTAATGTGCACGTCGATTACGTTGGTCTGGGGATCAAAATGATAGTCCCAAACTTTTTCTAGCAGCATGGTCCGAGTAACCACTTGGCCGGCGTTGCGCATCAAATATTCCAGCAGCCGGAATTCCCGGGGCTGAACATCAATATTCTGGCCTGAGCGCTTCACGGTTCGGGCTAGCAGGTCCATTTCCAGATCCGCCACCCTCAGCACGGTTTCGGTTTCCGCAGACTGGCGGTTCCGGCGTACCAACGATTCAATTCGTGCAAGTAACTCGGTAAAGGAGAAAGGCTTGGTCAGGTAGTCATCACCGCCGCCTCGCAGTCCTTCAACGCGATCATCTACATCACCCAAAGCACTCAAAATCAGAACCGGTACTTGGTTGCCCGTAGCGCGAACGGTTTTGATGATCGACAGACCGTCCA
This sequence comes from Marinobacter sp., assembly GCF_052094685.1. Lineage (GTDB taxonomy): Bacteria > Pseudomonadota > Gammaproteobacteria > Pseudomonadales > Oleiphilaceae > Marinobacter. The sequence goes on along the minus strand of NZ_JBQDKB010000015.1, from coordinate 28,312 downwards.
TACCCGGAAGCATGCGATCGACAATCATGATGTCGTAATCTTCACTGGCGGCCATCATCATGCCATCTTTGCCATCGGCAGCATGATCGACCACGAAGTCTGATTCTTTCAGCCCTTTTACAAGATAGTTTGCTACGTCCTGATCATCTTCGATTACCAGTGCTTTCACCGGATCCCCTCCCAATAACGGATTACATTAACAACAGAGTACGAATAACTCGGGACACCGGCCAGTTACGATCCTGTAAGAGGGTGTCGCAAACGGCGACGGTCAGCCACAAACAAAAACGCCACCAACCTAAACGGTGGTGGCGTTTCAAGACGTCCCGACGAATACCTGGTTCAGGCAGCTTCTGCCATCTGTAACCGGATTTTCTTCATGGCATTCTTCTCCAGCTGGCGAATACGCTCGGCAGATATGCCGTACCTATCGGCCAACTGATGAAGCGTTGCCTTGTTTTCAGACAGCCAGCGCTCACGCAGAATATCTTGGCTGCGCTCATCCAGCGTGCCCAGAGCCTGCATCAGACGGCCCTTGGAACTTTCAGTCCAGTTCGCGTTTTCAAGCTGAACAGCTGGGTCGTTGCGATGATCTTCCAAGTAATACGCCGGTGCTTTGTAGGCGTTATCGTCGTCATCATCCATCGGGCCATCAAAGGCAGTATCATGGGAAGACAAACGCCCTTCCATTTCCCGCACAACCTTTGGCTCGACACCCAAATCTGCAGCCACAGCATTAAGCTCTTCGTGACTCAGCCACGCCAGCTTTTTCTTCTGGCTACGCAAATTAAAGAACAGTTTACGCTGGGACTTGGTGGTCGCCACTTTCACAATGCGCCAGTTGCGCAATATGAACTCGTGAATCTCCGCCTTGATCCAGTGCACAGCAAACGATACCAGCCGCACACCGTATTCTGGATTAAAGCGTTTAACGGCCTTCATCAGGCCCACATTGCCTTCTTGAATCAGGTCAGCCTGCGCCAACCCATAACCTGAATAGCTGCGGGCAATATGAATAACGAAACGCAGGTGAGACAGCACCAACTGGCGGGCCGCGTCTACGTTTTCTTCGTAGTGAAGGCGTTCGGCCAGTTCCCGCTCTTCATCCACGGTCAATACCGGAATGCGGCTCGCGGCCTGTATATAAGCCTCAAGATTGGCGCCCGGAACCAGTTTTTCAATGAGCTGTAAACTCGTACCCATGCTTTAACCTCCGAACTTAGCAGCCGCAAATATAACGGATAAAGATTAGACTGCCAAGAACCTATAAAGTTCCAAAAACTTCCCAGTAAAACGTTTTAAATCAACAAAATGGGAAATTCGCCCTGACTGTTTCTACATAAGAAGCTACCCTGAAACCCGCTTCCGTTTCAATACGGTTTTACCGTAACTTGGACCATCATCCGCCAGCAATTTCTCCCGGCTCAATATCATCCAAATGGCGCTTTACCGCAACCCAGGCGCCAAGCCAGCCTAGCAGCATCGCGACAATAATCAATGCGAAGGCACCGTCGATACTCAGCCCGTTGAGCGAAAAGTCACTGCGATACAGCTCAGCCAGGCGCACAACCGGCCCGCTCAACCACCACAGGGAAAGCTGCAGTAGTATCCAGGCTACAACCCCGCCGCCCAAGCCAAACCAGGCGCCCGTGTACAAAAACGGCCGGCGCACAAAGGCATCTGTACCGCCCACCAATTTAGCCACCAATATTTCATCACGACGGCTTTCAATCGACAATCTTACGGTGTTGCCAATAACCAGCACTACGGCCGCGGCCAACAGTATAGCCAGTGCCCACACAGCCCGTGCCAGCAGGTCGGTCATGGCATTGAGGCGTTGCAGCCAGCCGAGATCAATCTGAACCCGCTCGACGCTCTCCATGCCTTCAATAAATGTGACCAGCCCTGCCACGCCCTCTGCAGATCGTGCATTCTCTTCAGGGGTGATCAGCAAGGTGTGAGGCAAAGGATTTTCGTCCAGGTAATCCAGCGCGTCATCCAAGCCTGAGGAGGCCCGAAATTCTACCAGTGCCTGGTCACGGTCAATCAATTCCAGCTCCGTTACACGGCCGTCGGCCTCAATTTCACTGGCCAATTCCCGGGTTTGCTCGAGGCTGGTGCTCAATTTCATGTAAGCCGTCACCCGGGCGCTGCTCTCCCAGCCGGCACTTACACCCTGAAGGCTGGTTAACAGAAGCAGTAACGCAATGGGCAACGATAGAGCAACGCCCATGACAGCCCAAGTCATCAGGCTTGCCACAGGCGTTCGCCACATCCGGCCAGCGCTGTCACGAGCGACTTTTCGGTGATGGACAAAATAGGACTCGGCCTGTTCGCGCCAAGGCGACCGGGCGACTTTGGCTCCCCGTGCAGGATCAGGCTTACGAGATCGGGAAGATGGGTCAGCGGCCACGGGCGCCTCCCTGCAGAGGCGTACTGCCAGCAATCAAATTACCGTGATCCAGAGTCAATGTGCGCCGATCCATTTCGTTGATCAGCGCAAGGTCGTGACTGGCGATCAGCACAGTGACTCCTACTTGGCTAAACTGAGCAAACAGATTCATTATGTCTGCCGACAGCTCCGGATCCAGGTTACCCGTAGGCTCATCCGCCAACAGCAGCGGCGGCTTATTCACCACTGCACGGGCAATGCCTACCCTCTGCTGCTCACCGCCGGAGAGCTGTAGTGGGTTCATTTTCTCCTTTTTGAGCAAGCCAACCTTATCCAGCGCCGCTCGCACCCGCCGTCCTACATCACGAGGAGAGGCGCCCATCACTTCCAGCGGCATCGCAACGTTATCGAACACTGTACGATCAAACAGCAGCTGGTGGTTTTGGAACACCACACCGACATGCCGACGGATGTAAGGAATCTGGCGCCTTGGCAGGCTATTGAGAACCTGACCGCCAACGACCACTTCGCCAGCACTGGGGCGCTCCATCACCATGATCAATTTCAGCAGAGTACTTTTGCCCGCACCAGAATGGCCGGTGAGAAACGCCAACTCACCACGACCCAAGCGAAAATTCACCTGGCGCAGTGCGGTATGGTCACTGTCATATCGCTTGGTAACCTGACGAAATTCAATCATGACGGGCTACTGCTCCACAAAGCCGGGCTATTCAGCAAACAAGGCATCCACAAAGGTTTCGGCGTCAAAGGTGCGCAGATCATCAACCTGCTCACCAACGCCGATAAAACGGATAGGTAACTGCAACTGGCGGGCAATAGCAAACACGATACCGCCTTTCGCTGTGCCGTCCAGTTTCGTTAAGGTAATGCCACTTACGCCAACCGCCTGCTGGAAAACCTGAGCTTGGCTCAGGGCATTCTGCCCCGTGCCGGCATCCAGCACTAGCATCACTTCGTGGGGGGCACTGTCGTCAAGTTTTTTCATGACCCGGACAACTTTTTCCAACTCGCCCATCAAGTTGTCTTTGTTCTGCAATCGGCCGGCGGTATCGGCGATCACGACATCCACGCCACGAGATTTGCCTGATTGAATCGCGTCAAAAATCACCGACGCGCTGTCGGCACCTGAATGTTGGGCCACAACCGGAACGTTATTGCGTTCGCCCCAGACTTGCAGTTGCTCCACTGCCGCGGCACGGAACGTATCACCTGCCGCCAACATTACAGACTTGCCTTCACTCTGGAACTTCTTGGTGAGTTTTCCAATGGTGGTCGTTTTACCTACGCCATTTACACCCACCATCAAGATCACGTACGGCTTGGCTTCGGTATCAACGACCAGAGGCTTGGTGGCGTCCTTGAGCAGGCCACGTAGCTCATCACGTAACGCCTTACGCAGTGCCTCGCCATCTTTAAGCTGATTGCGCTCAAGTTTGTCGGTGAGAGATTCAATGATTTCCGACGTAGCGGTTACGCCTACATCTGCCATCAGCAGTGTGGTTTCAATTTCTTCCAGCAAGTCTTCGTCAATCTTCTTACCGACGGAGAACAGATCCGCCATGCCGCCAGTCAAACTTGCACGGGTTTTGCCCAGGCCCTGCTTGATACGCTCAAAAACACTGATCTGAAGCTCTGGCTCTGGCTCTGGCTCTGGAATGGTTTCTGGCCGCGGCACTGGCGCCACATCCGGCTCAGGAGTTGCCGGCGATTCTACTGTTTCAGGTATAGTCTCGGGGGCGGCTTCTGCCGCTTCTTTCTCGACCGGTGGCGTGGGCGCAGGACCTTTTACAGCCTCTGGTTTGCGCTGGGGCACAGGCTTTGGCCGCGGCACACGACGGCGGTTGCTGGCAATATCCAGAACAAATACGAGTACAAGAAGGGCCAGAAGGCCGACTGAAATCCACTCTGCCATCATAAAGTCATACCATCAGTGTGAATGGGCGGGATAAATAAAGCGCACATTCTAGCAGACTGTCCCCGGGAAGTGAGGATGGCGTGGATTATCATGGAAGACCCAGTTTCCGCTAAGATATGCCACGCACAGCGAACCTAATCCGTTTCCGGAGCCAACAACATGCCCCGCAGAAAACCCGCAGGCCAGCACCTTTCAAATAAACCACCCAAGGAACCAGGCCAAAGCAAGGGAACTGCCGGCGAACTGCGCATTATTGGTGGCGACTGGCGTAGCCGAAAGCTCCGCTTTCCAGACGCAGGCGGCGTACGCCCTACCCCAGCTCGCACACGGGAAACCCTGTTTAATTGGCTTTCATTTCATTTGGCAGGAAGCGACTGCCTTGATTTGTTTTCCGGCTCCGGCGCACTTGGGCTGGAAGCACTTTCCAGGGGCGCGGCCCAGGCCACGCTTGTGGATAACAGCGCCGCTCTGACAACCGCACTGCGAGGCAATCTTAGGCTGCTTGGTGCCGAATCCGGCACGGTGGTGTGCACCGGTGCAGATGCCTACCTCAGCCAACGTACACGACAACCGTTTGATATTGTCTTTATGGATCCGCCGTTTCGACAAGGCTGGCTAGCCACACTGTTTCCGCTGCTGGATGTCCAGGGCTGGGTAAAGCCCGGCGGCTGGGTCTATGTTGAGCATGAAAGTGAAATATCTGCACCAGCTACACCTTCCAGCTGGCAACTGCACCGCCAGAAAAGCGCGGGACAGGTCACCTATTGCTTATACCGGGTCGCACACCTAAGTGCCGGCGAAAATACTCAAGAGCCAAAATAAAGAAGGAGTGACAAAAAACCCGCGCGAGCGGGCTTTTGCAAAACAAATGGGTCGTGAAATTTGGCTCAGGCCGCGGGACGCAGAGAGTAAGCTCGTAAATGGGCCGCAAACTCTTCCAGATACCGGATGCCGCTAGCCTCTGCTTCTTTGCACCACTCCATTAGAGCTTGCAGTTTATCCTGGGGCTTTAGCCCTCGCTGGCGCCAAAGGGCCTGCAACTCATGGCTCTTCTCATAAATTTGGCGCAAAACGGCATTGCTCTCCAGAACCGACTCCAACGTTTCCTTTTCCCGTGGCTTTATCAGCGTGACTTCCCGCGAGAGAAGCTGCTTAAGCTTGCGATACCGGGGGCGAATTTCATCATTCATAAGATTCTTTTGCTGACGCAAAACCGGCTCCGTCACCCGCTTGCGGTATTGGCGCATAATATCAAAGCGGTTGTTAGCGATGGCTTGCACGGTTTCCACATCCATTTCCAGCTTGCCCGGCACATAGTGAACAATTGGGCGATACCCTTTAGGTTTAGCAAGTCCAAACAGCTGGAACAGACGAATGTAACCCCAACCGATATCCACTTCATACCAACGCCGCGAGAGCTTGGATGAGTTCGGGTAGGTGTGGTGATTGTTATGCAGCTCTTCACCGCCGACCAGTATCCCCCAAGGAGAAATATTGTGGGCATTGTCGGCACACTCAAAGTTACGGTAGCCCATCCAGTGGCCAACGCCGTTTACTACACCGGCCGCCCAAAAAGGAATCCAAACCATCTGCACAGCCCAAATCCAAATACCATGAACACCAAACAGTGCTAAGTTAATGACCGCCATAAGCGTAATGCCCAGCGTTCTGTAGCGGCTGTATACTTTGCGCTCCACCCAGTCTTCCGGCGTACGCTGGCCGTAGCGCTCAAGGTTCTCTGCGGTGGCCGATGAGGCATATAGCTCTGCGCCTTCAAATAGAACCTTCTTTATGCCAAGCACCACCGGGCTGTGCGGGTCCTCTTCGGTTTCACACTTGGCGTGATGCTTACGGTGGATCGCAGTCCACTCTTTGGTATTCTGTGCTGTCGTCAGCCACAACCAAAAGCGGAAAAAGTGCTTCAGTGCAGGGTGCAAATCCAGTGAGTTGTGAGCCGAATGACGGTGCAAGTAAAGCGTCACACTAACAATAGTGATGTGGGTCATACCCAGTGTCACTAGAATGAGCTGCATCACAGACAGGTCAAGAAGACCGTTAAACCACATAGTTGTTCCTCAAATCAAAATCTATGGCGACCGTAAAACCGCCGGCAACCATACTTTAGCGTACAGGTGTTAGCCAGAACAACAGGCTTTGGAGGCAAATTTGTTACTGTTCACGTTTACCGAACAATATGCCCCAACAGACTTAACCGGAGACCAACTGCGTGCCCGAATTACCCGAGGTTGAAACAACAAGACGCGGTGTTGCGCCATACTGCGAAGGACAAACCGTTGCCCGAGTTAAGGTTCGCAATGGCAACCTGCGCTGGCCGGTGCCCGAGGATCTGGCCGCACAGATGGAAGGCCAAGTTATCCGAACCGTAGACCGGCGCGCAAAATACCTATTTCTAAATTTGGATCATGGCACCGCCATTGTTCATTTGGGCATGTCCGGCAGCCTTCGTGTGGTCACTGACGACACGCCGGAACAAAAACACGACCACATAGACCTGGTTCTGCATTCCGGCATTATTTTGCGCTTTAATGATCCCCGGCGATTTGGCTGCTGGCTATGGGCTGATTCCGCAGCAACGCACCCGCTGATTGCCAGCCTCGGCCCAGAACCACTGTCGGCAGAGTTCAACGGCCGGATGCTCTTCCAGCTGTCTCGAAACAAAAGCACTCCGATAAAATCCTTTATCATGGACAACCACGTGGTTGTGGGAGTGGGCAACATCTACGCCAATGAGGCCTTGTTCAAGGCTGGCATTCACCCCAGGCGCAAAGCTGGACGTATCAGCTTCGACCGCTATAAGCGCCTTGTAGAAGCCACTCAGGAAACCCTAAGCGCCGCCATCTTAATGGGCGGCACTACTTTACGGGACTTCGTGAACAGCGACGGCAAACCGGGCTATTTCGCCCAGTCCCTCCTGGTATACGGCCGAGCCGGGGAGCCTTGTCCTGAGTGCGAAACGCCGCTGAAAGAAATTCGCATGAGCGGTAGATCCACGGTGTACTGCCCCCGGTGTCAACGCTAGCTCTGGGTAACGCTTTGGCCTAACCGCACCGAAATTGCGCGGACATGCACAATTCGCAACGAAAATTCGTTTGAAAATACGTAAATATGATTCATAGTTAACAGAGAATTAATACCCGAGGGTTACAATAAGGTTCGATTTTCCCGATACGAACCCGGCACTGGATGCGTACAGCCAGGTAACAACGGGGCCCAAAAGTTCAGGAGACAGATAATGACCCGCAATATTTCACGCACCCTGGTAGCCACTGTAGCAGCTTGCCTACTGGCTTTTTCATCCCTGGGCCACGCACGCGCGATTGATGAAAGCCCGTCTGCGCTGGCTATGGCAGGTGATGCGGTGTTTGTTCGCCCGGTGCTGCTGGCGACCACCATTGTCGGAAGCGCCGTATATCTGGTGTCCTTGCCATTCTCTTTGCTTGGCGGCAATGCAGAGGAAGCGGGAGAAGTCCTGGTTGTTGGTCCGGCGAAAGCAACCTTCGTTCGGTGCCTGGGTTGCACCAAATCTGGCCGGAAGCCCAAAACAGTCGAACAGTCCGGAAATTAACCCCCCCGACTGCAGCCCTCCCCTGCACACTATCCGTAATATTCCGGCTTGCCTCCGGCCGGAATCTGCGTCAGCCTGACGAAAATTTCTCAGGCTGTTTTTATTTATGATCAACTGGACGTCTCTCGAAACCGTGTTCCTGGACATGGACGGAACACTGCTTGATCTGCATTTTGACAACCACTTCTGGCTGGAACACCTGCCCAAGCGCTATGCGGAGCAGTACGGCCTGCACCCTAGTGAAGCCAAAGACAAACTGATCGGCATGATCATGGCCGAGAAAGGTACCCTTAACTGGTATTGCACCGATTACTGGAGCGAACGGCTGGCCATGGATATCACCGGCCTCAAGTCCGAAGTCGGCGATCGCATTGGCTACCGCCCACATGTGGCAGACTTTCTGCAAGCACTCAAAACAACCGGCTTACAATCGGTGATTGTAACCAATTGCCACCCGGACCCCTTGGAACTGAAGCTGCAACGCACAGGCCTCGACCGTTTTGTGGATGGCATTGTTTCCAGCCATCAGCTGGGCAAACCGAAAGAAGACACCGAATTCTGGCAAGACTTGCATCAACTGGCCCCCTATAAGGCCACTGCCACACTGATGGTTGATGACAGCTTCCCTGTGCTGGAAAGCGCCAAATCTGCTGGAATAGCACAGTGCTTGGGCATTCTCGCGCCGGACAGCAAGCAAACCGCTCGGCAAACACACCCCGAGATACCTTGCGTACATCACTTTGATGAGATCCTAACCGCCATTCACCACCAACGACCCCTGCCATCTGTGGGCTGAGAGCGTTATAATTTGGGTATACGCCCACTAGGTGAGGAGAGATGGCGGCATCCACGTCGGACGATCTACAGGTCAGGCTCGATAAATGGCTCTGGGCAGCGCGCTTTTACAAAACACGCGCCCTGGCTAAAGAAGCGGTTGAAGGCGGCAAGGTTCACTACAACAGCCAACGTTGCAAGCCCGGCCGACTGGTTCAGCTGGGCGCCACACTCACGCTACGCTTGGGCTGGCAGGAAAAAATTGTAGTCGTCGACGACATAAGCGAACGCCGACGCGGCGCGCCTGAGGCTCAGAAGCTTTATCACGAAACCGAAGACAGCCTAAAGAAGCGGGAAGATCTCTCATGGCAGCGTAAAACCATGCAAGCCGCGCAGTTGCCGCCCGCAAGACGGCCTTCCAAGAAAGATCGCCGCGACATTCAGCGATTCCGTGACCAGAACGGCATCTAGGCAAGACTGCCCTGCCGTCACCCACCGATACAAGCACCCAGTTTTCAGGAGAATCAGCATGGCATCCCGGGATCAATTCCAGCGTTTTATATTTGAACACAGCCAGGTGCGCGGAGCCTGGGTGCAGCTTGACGAAAGCTACCGGGAAATCACCAGCCAGGCGCCTTACCCAGAATCCATTCGCGACCTGCTTGGCGAGGCGCTTGTGGCCAGCATTGTGATGAGCAGCAGTCTAAAGTTTGAAGGCACCTTGTCCATTCAGGCACAGGGCGAAGGCCCCTTGCGGACACTGATGGCAGAGTGCAGCCATGATCGAAAAATTCGCGGCCTGGCGAGATTTGATGAGCACGCGGTAAGCGAAGAAAGCTTTCACAACCTGCTGGGCGAAGGGCGCATGGCCATTACTATCACGCCCAATCAGGGCACCCGCTATCAGGGCGTTGTTCCCCGGGAACGTGACAGCCTCGCAGGGTGCCTTGAAGAATATTTCGAGCGCTCAGAACAGATTCCCACTAGCCTATTTTTGTTTTCCAGTGAAAACGGTGCCGCTGGCCTGATGCTTCAGCGCCTTCCCGGAGCTACCGAACAAGATGATGCACTTTGGGAGCGGGTCAATCATCTGGCGCGCACGGTAGAAGCCGGCGAACTACTGGAGCTAGACAGCGAAACCCTACTACACCGCCTGTTCCACGAAGAAACCGTGCGTCTGTTTGACGCCGAAACCGTAGAGTTTCAATGCAGCTGTTCAGAGGAAAGAACCCTTGGCGCACTAGAAAGTATTGGCAAAGAAGAGTGCTATAGCATTCTAGAAGAGCAAGGCTCCATCGAGATGGATTGCCAGTTCTGCCATGCACACTATCGCTTCGATAGGAATGATATTGATCAGCTTTTCGCTGGCCATACGCTACACTAGAGAAGGTAATGAATTCGCTCGGAGACCAGCAGTCACGCGGCCTCCGGCACAGTCGTTTTTTATCGGCGCCTCTGGCATAATAGCGCGCCTGAATTGACCCGATTGTTCAGTTTTCCGTCAATGTTCGGGGGACGGCCTGAACAGTCACGAAGACATCCCGAGGGCGAGGTCGAAGTGAGCAACACTTATAATGATCTGAGTACAGCAAAGCTGGTAGAGCAGGCACTGGCGCGTAACGAAGGCCAACTGGCTTCTAACGGTTCATTGGTGGTAAAGACCGGTGAACGTACCGGCCGATCCCCTATGGATCGTTTTATCGTCGAAGAACCCAGCACCTCCGACGACATCCATTGGGGGCCAATCAACCGTCCGATTGACGGCGACAAATTCGACGCCCTGTGGGATCGCGTAGAAGCCTATATTGCTGAACAAGACAGCTTTGTTTCGCTGGTTCATGTCGGCTCCGACCCTGAGCACTATCTGCCGGTCAAAATGACCACCGAGACCGCCTGGCAGAACCTGTTTGGCCGCAACCTGTTCATTCGCCCGGACAACTATAACCAGGCAGACAAACAGGAATGGCAAATTCTGAACGCCGCCAATTTTGAATGTGTGCCAGAGCGCGACGGCACCAACAGCGATGGCTGCGTGATGATTAATTTTGCTCGACGCAAAGTACTTTTGGCGGGCATGCGGTACGCCGGTGAAATGAAAAAAGCCATGTTCTCTGTGCAGAACTTCCTGCTGCCGGAAAAAGACGTACTGCCAATGCACTGCTCTGCCAACGTAGGCGAAGATGGCGAAACCTGCCTGTTCTTCGGCCTCTCTGGCACCGGCAAAACCACCCTCTCAGCCGACCCACACCGCTTTTTAATTGGTGACGACGAGCATGGCTGGGGCCCTGGTACTGTCTTCAACATAGAAGGCGGTTGCTATGCCAAGTGCATCGACTTGAGCAAGAAGAACGAGCCGATTATATGGGACGCTATCCGCTTCGGCGCTATTGTTGAAAACGTAACCATAAATCCGGAAAGCCGCGAGCCAGATTACAACGACGTGTCTCTCACCGAAAACTCCCGTTGTGCCTACCCGCTTGAGCATGTAGAAAAGCGTGTGCTTGAAAACCGTGCAGGCGAACCGTCCCACGTCGTATTCCTGACCTGCGACATGACCGGCGTATTGCCTCCCGTGTCTATCCTGAGCCGTGAAGGCGCTGCCTATCACTTCCTGAGTGGCTACACGGCACTGGTTGGCTCCACGGAAATGGGCTCGTCGTCCAAACTTAAATCCACCTTTTCTACCTGCTTTGGTGCACCGTTCTTCCCACGCCCGGCAGGCGTGTACGCCGAACTGCTGATGAAGCGCATTGACGAGTACGGCAGCAAGGTCTTCCTGGTGAACACAGGCTGGACCGGCGGCTCCTACGGCGAAGGCACCCGCTTCAGCATCCCAACGACCCGCGCCATTATCAGTGGTATTCAGAACGGCGATCTGGACGATGTTGAAACCGAGCATCTGCCTACCCTCAACGTAGACGTTCCCAAGCAGGTACCGGGTGTTGACACTAAGCTCCTGAATCCCCGCAATACTTGGGCCAGCGCAGAAGCCTACGACAAGAAAGCGGCAGAACTGATTAGCCAGTTCGTGGAAAATTTCAAGAAATTTGATGTTTCCGATGCCATCGTAGCGGCAGGCCCAAAGCTCTGAGCCAGCAGCTAGCTTCAAAAAAGCGCCCTGCGAAAGCACGGCGCTTTTTTTGTATCAAAACCAAATATTCTCACACCCCTCCAGGGCCGCCGTTAGTCACTCAGCCACGAATTCTTGCTGCTTTCTATAAACTAGCGAATCGCTAGCCTCTAATTTTAGGTCTATGCTTTTCCAACAGCTATGCGCGCATGCTGCCAGGTAACCTGGCTCTGCGAGCCGGTATTTTGAGGGAGCCAAAGTGACTGACGATAAAGATGTGACCGTTTTTTACGATGAGCGGGTTCTCGCTCATTATCCGGACACTAACGTCGATTTCCTGCCAGGGCGGCTAGACAAGCGAGTTCGAGCCATACTGTCAGGTCTGAACGTACAGTGGAAGTACCCGGAACACCCCGGCCGGTTGACCGCAATTATGGAGCTGTTGGCCCGCGAGCCTATTCCCGGCGTGCGGATTGCAACAGGGCAGAAGGCAACCCGCAAACAGCTAGCACGGGTTCACACCACCTCGTTTCTGGATCATATTTATGCTCTGCGCAGCCAAAGTGCGTGGCTGGATGTGGACACCACAGCTGTTTCACCCGGCAGCGTTGAAGCTGCAGAAGTTGCTGCGGGTACGGCCATCGCCGCAGTTGAAGCGGTTGTGAAAGGTGAAAGTCGAAGCGCTTTTGCGGTTGTTCGCCCGCCGGGGCATCACGCCGAGCCTACCCGTGCAAGGGGTTTTTGCCTATTCAACAACGTAGCCGTGGCAGCCGCCCACGCCCAAGCTGCGCTGGGATGTGAGCGAGTGTTGATTGTTGACTGGGACGCCCACCACGGCAACGGCACCCAGGATATCTTCTGGGCAGATCCGGATGTGCTGTTTTTCGATATTCACAGGGCGTCACCTTTTTACCCAGGTAGTGGTCTGTTGACAGACATAGGTGCGGGGCTGGGGGAAGGCACCATCGTGAACGTGCCCATGGCTGGCGGTGCGGGCGATGCTGCGTACCTCAAAGCAATGCGGGAAATTCTCGTACCTGCAGCGGATTTCTTTAAACCCGACCTGGTTCTGGTTTCTGCTGGCTTTGACGCACACTCGTTTGATCTGGCCCTCAACGTAACGTATGAGGGCTTTGCCGCAATGACCAACGTGCTCCAGCAGATTGCGGATAAGCACTGCCATGGCCGCTTGGCCATGGTTCTTGAGGGTGGCTACAACACGGAATCCCTATCTAAGAGCGTACACGCTGTACTGGCCGTGTTAGCTGGCGCAGAGCCGCCAGAGCCGAAGGTCTGCGGTATCGAGGAAGTCGATGCTGCCATCGACTTCCACAAGGACGCCTTCAAACCCGAGTGATGCCGATCAGGCGTAGAACAGCAGAGGTACAAACGCCACCAGCACCAGCGAAATACCCATGGCAATCAGTGGCATGATGATACGCTCGTGGCGCTGATAGAAGGTTCCGCCCTCCTCTAGAGCGGCCTGCACCTCGGCTTCACCCACCACCTGTCGTGTCAGGAGGTGGTTTAGTGCAACCGGTGGGCTCAGGTAGCCCAGTTCAAACGCCACCAAAGTCACCATCCAGAAGTGAATAGGATGAATACCGCTAGAATAGGCAATGGTTGCCACGGTTGCAGTGACAAGAATAACGGCGCCGAAAGCATCCATGATCATTCCGAGAATCACCAAAATTACTACCATCAATACCATGGCGGACCAGGCACTATCGAACGACTGAGGGAAAGCCTGCATGATCTCAGAGCGTTCAATCACCCCTCCAATGCTCACCGACAGACCCAGCAGCAGTAGTAACGCGCCAATCTCCGCCGTAGTGTCGTTAGTAGCCCCGCGCACACTGCGCTCCAGACCCTGGTGGTTTACCTCACCAGACGCTCGGCCCTTTCGGTTTTTAAAGCTAACGTGCTCATACAATAGGATGGACATCATGATAACCGGCAGCAAACGCGGCGCCGAAAACTCATCCATACGAACATCCAGTGCATAGCGATAGAGCAGAACAACACCAACGATCACCAAGATATAAGGAATCAATGATCGGAAAGCCTGAATCGTGGCCGGCAACGCCTCGGAAACCGACGCCAGATTAAATTTACTTTGTCGGTTTACGGTGAGCGTAACCGTGGTAAACATAAGTGCAGTGAGCACAAACACCCAGATACCCCAACCAAATAGATCGTCTGTGGTCACTTCACGGTTGAGGTAGGCGATAACAACAACCAGCAAGCAGGGACGCAACACCACACCAAGGGAACCCGACATGGCGGTGGCTGCAAGCGCCAGTTGTCGACGGGCACCTGCAGCACGGAGCTCGCTATAGATAACGGCACCGGCGGCAATAACAAAAATACCTGAAGCACCGGTATAAGCGGTTGGCACTGCGGCCACCAGCACTGCAACCACAGCCAGCATTTCTGGTGGCATACGCCAGGGGCGGAACAGGTTGAACACCAACGTGGCCAGGCGGGTCTGTTTCAGCATCATGCCCACCCAAACATATAGGCCCACGTTCAAGAACATATCCGCCAACTCCATCATCTTGCCTAGATAGATACCAATGCCCGAGGAATGGCCAATCAAAGCAAAATAGGTTCCAGAGATCAGACACATTACGGTGTACAAGGGCACCGCGAGGAAGGCTTTGTTCAAGCTACCGCCTGGGGCAAGATCTGCCGGCACGCGAATCAGCCGATAGAGACTGGCGAGAGTAAGGCACGCAAACCCGGTAACCCAGAAATTGTGGAGTAACAGGTCTTCCGAGGACATCGTTGTATCTGCGCCCAGACTGGATTGGCGAAAGATCAGGCTGGAGCCAAACAGCATCGCGTTGGCAACAGTCTGGAGTGTGAGAGAAACGGTGTAGTCCAAACGGGTTTCCATGGCGCGCATGGCAATATGATGGCGAGTCAGGGTTGCAGTGACCGCGCACAGCATAACCAGCAACACCAGAATGTAGCGCTGGGACCCGAGGCCAAAGGCAATCAAATCGGCAATAAACAGCTCTACCGCACGATACGCTTTAACGCCCGGTGCTAGCTTGTCCTGGAGATTGTCATAGCTTTGATGGGAAGCTTTGCAGTCGGCTACGGAGCGCTCAATAGCAAGCCGGACATCTGCAGGATCTTTTTCCTGGGCGCCCAACAGCGCGGCCATAGGGTCATCGTCAGCTGGCCCTTGGGCCAGCTCGTGCGCCACAGCGGCTTCAATATTCCGCTCTGGATTGCAGGTTGGCGCAACCGGGTCCATGCGCAGCTTGTAATAACCACTCCAGAGCTGCTCGCCGCCCCGCAGCATTTGATTGTGGATGTCGCTGCTTGTGGAAAAAAGAACCACAGACAACAATAGCAAGCAAACAGGCAGCGAAGAAAACCACTCAAGACCGCTACGACGAAAACCACCCTTGAACATAGCTATACACTCTGGAACATTGACGGATTACAGCAGACCATCCAGGTCCATGGTTTCGACTTCTTTCTTCTGGTCGTCCCAGAAAGTTCCCAGCTGGCCCAGCGGCGTACGGTGGCCGGTGTGCTCTACCCACAAGCGATCAGAAATTGCGACGACAATATTGGTCGCCATGGCATCCACAAAAGCCCAGTCTTCGTTGGCAGGGCGAACATCAAGTGACTCTGCGTGTTGACGAACCACTGCCTTCACCTTTGCCTCATCGCCTTTATTGGTCGCGGCAATTGCATGGAATACATGGCTAAGGCGAACACCTGCCTCTTCGCCTTGGCGATCGGCCGCCGCCAGTCGCTCAAACGCATCTTCACCTTCGGGTAGCGCGCCGGGCATCATAGACCAAACTGTCGCCTTAAGCGCCACAGGTGCGCCCCACCACTTATCGTTGTCCAGGCAGCTTGCCGCCCGAGCCACAACAGAACCTACGTTCTTGGGAACACCAATGGACGAGGTCGACTGGATCTCTGAATTAAGCGCCTGCAGGCCTGAAAGCAAACCAGCAAGGTAAATAAACTCGCCCATGTCGTCGTCAAAGCTCGGGCACTCGCCTGTGCCAGGCTCACCATAAAAAGCATTGTGGTGTTGCCAGGATTTGAGATAGCGCTTAGATGCGAGGGCGTATGAACGCTTCTGACGAATCATTGCATCTTCAGCTGCATTACCCTTTCCTTCATACAAGGCTGCCAGTGCTGCCAACTCATGCTCACGACCCTGCTCTTCGGCACAACCGCCAGCGGAAAGGTAAAGCATTACGGCCAACTGATCCGGCTCGCTGGTCACGCGGCCAAAGGACATAAGCAACGGCGCTGTCGCCTCGCTCATGGCGCACCCCATAGCCAAATCACCACTTTGCATCAGGTAGGGTATGGTGTGCTCGCGGGAAAATCCTTGCATCACGTTACCGGTGGTCTTGTAGACCATGTGGTTGACTGCGCCGCAACCGGACAAAAACGTCCCCAGGGCCAGCGCCAAAAGTAACTTACTAAAATACATCATATTTTTGTGCCTTCTAAAGGTTTTGTATTGTTATTCTGATCGCGCAGTCATTGCGCCCTGCTGCCTTCGAGTTTGCACAAAGCGCCGCGAGCCACTATAGATTTAGGCAACCGTATGCCCGTCAGGCTGCGGCTCCGATAGACAAAAACAAAAAGGAACACCCGATGCGCAAACCTGAGCTCGCGGCGGCTATCGCCGACCGCACTGACCTCACCCGCGACAAAGCCAGCGAAATAATTACCGCCATTACGGATCAGATCTCGGCTGCTGCTGCACGGGGTGAAGACATCACCCTAATCGGCTTCGGCACTTTCTCTATTCGCGAGCGCGAAGCACGGGATGGCAGAAATCCTCAAACCGGGGCCCCCATTCGCATTTCCGCCAGCAAAACCGTCGGTTTCAAAGCAGGCAAAGCCCTCAAAGACGCGTTCCGTTAAACCTGCCCAGCGTCAGCTACTGATAAAACGTGGAAAGACCCTACCCTTCGCACAGGAGGGTCTCTTTCAATATCAACCGGTTTATCAGGAAGCACACTCAGAGCGAGATGCATCCACGCGACAGCGAATGGCCTTCATCAGCTTAATCGCCCGCTCGTCATAAACCCCGTCATCGAGCAATGAAAGGCGCACTTTGCGCAGCATTTTGTCGTACTCTGCAACGTCTTCCTGAGGCAGAGTCATCCAAACGCTTTCTGGCACTTCGGCTTCTGCTTGGGCGATGATTTCATAAGCTTCATCGAGGCGCTTGATGGCTTCATCACGCACCATCTGGCCTGCAGATTCGGGGAAACGGTCGCGGTGGATGATGACCTGAAAATTCATATACGCCAGAGCATATTTCAGCACTGCGCCATTGGGCTGAACGCCTTTGTACAATTCCAGCGGCGTATAAGCCACAGCCGGCGCATAGGCAAGATCCACACTGCCGTTGTTGAACTTGCCGGCAAAGTTGGCGGAGTTGGAGCCGACCACCGATGCACCTACATGGCGGACCATGCGAACGGATGCCTGATCGTAATCGAGGGTCGCAATACGCTTACCCTGAAGTTTTTGAACAGAATTGATGTTGCGATCACGGGTATGCAGATATATCGCCCCCCCAGGGAATACACCGGCGACCTCGTAAGGGCCATCTGTCAGCAATGGGCGAGCGTTAGGCTGGCTGAGGGTGTTGTAGAGCAGACGCATTTCTTCTTCACCGGGTACGGCGCCCATGGCTTCAAGGCTTCCGGTGAACTTATTGAATTCACGGGCACGAGTACCGGTAAGCAGCACAGCATCACACTGTCCCGCCTTGAAATCTTCGGCGGCGACCTTTTCATCGGTGTAGGCGCTCAAATTAAGCTTGATGCCACTTTTTAGAGCAACGGGCTGGAACGTTTTAGTAATCGCAAACAACGGTCCGTTGGCACCAACCGGATCAAACACGCAAAAGCGCCGTTCCAGAATATCAGAGCTGGCTTCGGTCTCTGCCTGGGCATGGCCCAGCGAGGGGAGAGCAAGACTGGCGCACAGAGCGGCAGCCAAGACCACCCGTTGCGGGAAGGTTACTGATTTCACGGGATGACTCCTGAATTTTTGTTATCTGGCCGAAGTGGTTATCGTGTTACCTGTCGGGCCACGTATTGTTGCACCAACGGTATGCCAGCAGACACAAGAATACGTTGGCACAGGTGCCTTCTTTCAAGCGTTTTTAAGCAACATGCGGGATTATGTGATGGTGTCGACAGAGGTTAGCTAACCTCTGCCGCATTTTTAATCTGACTTTCGGGCCTCAGGCGCTCGCCCAAACCTCCCTTCCCTCTACCAACGTAAGTCGCACTACGCCTGGCAATGATTGCCCTAGCACAGGTGCATGATGACCCGCCGAAATCAGCGACTGATTGTTTGGCGTCCAATTCGCATCAGGATCAAACACGCAAAGATCGGCTATATCATCTTGACCAACCGAAGCGATCCGTCCGATCACCGATGCCGGGCCAGACGTAAGCCCCCGAGCCAACTCAGCAAGCGTTAACTCACCCCGGTGCACCAATCCAAGACCCAACGAGAGCACGCTCTCTATACTGGATAGCCCCGGCTCAGTATCTGGCAAAGGCGCCTGCTTGGCCGCACTTTCGTGGGGCAAATGCTGGCTTACGATGGCATCAATCACACCGTCACGCACGCCCGCCACCAATGCCTTACGATCGGCCTCAGAACGCAGCGGCGGGCGCAGATGAAAGCGACTGTCAAAGCCCGCCAGCGCGTCTTCAGTAAAGACAAGTTGATGCATGGCCACATCAGCGGTCACAGCAATACCCCGACGCCGAGCGTCAGCAATCATTTCAACACTGCGACCACAGGAAAGCTGGCTCAAGTGCAGCCGTACACCGGTTTCTTCCGCCAGCAACAGCATTTCCATAACGGATGCGGTCTCTGCCACTTCTGGAATCCCGAGCAGACCAAGCCGTGACGTTACGAGGCCGTCATGGGCGTAGCCATCCGCCGCTAACGACTGATTCTCAGGGCGCAACATTACGGTTAGGCCGAACGTTTGAGCGTATGCCATGCAGCGGCGAAGTACTCGGGCACTGCGCACCCCGCGGGAACCGTTGCCCATGGCAATACAGCCGGCGGCGGTAAGCCCTGCCATATCACTAAGCATTTCCCCATCCAGGCCACGGGTCACCGCGCCCACGGGCAACACCCGAATAGACGAACTTGCCGCTGCGCCATCACGGATCAGATGGGTGACGGCCCGGGAATCATTGACCGGCGACGTTTCGGGAGACACACACACGGTTGTGAAACCGCCCCGGGCTGCAGCTCGGGTCTCAGAAGCTATGTTGCCCTTCTGGCCATTCCCCGGCTCCCGCAGATTGCAGTACAAATCTACAAACCCCGGAGCAATCACGCACCCTTTGGCATCAAATGTCTGATCGGCATCGGTTTTTTCCGCGGCTTCACCTGTGGCGTCAATACGCCCGTTGCGAATCAATAGCGCAAGGTTCGGCGTGTCACCACCATGACCGTCCAACAAACGGCCGCCCGTAATTTTAAGGCTGGCGTTAAGGGATTGCTCGTTGCCGCTCATGCCGGGCCCCTCTCATTCAATTCACTCAGTTTTTGCTGACGCTCTGCCACCTGCCCACCCATAGCCATGGACATCACCGCCATGCGAATAGCAATACCATTTGTTACTTGGTTCAGAATGACTGATTGCGGGCCATCCGCCACGGCGGATTCAATTTCTACGCCACGGTTAATCGGGCCTGGGTGCATGACAATGCATTCCGGATGCGCCAGCGCCAGCTTCTCCTGGCTCAATCCGTAAAGCCGGTAAAACTCACGCTCACTTGGCAACAGAGCGCCTTCCATACGCTCTTTTTGCAAGCGCAGCATGATTACCACATCCAGATCCTTCATGCCTTTGGCCATATCGTACTCCACGGTGCAGCCAAGACTTTCCACATCTTTAGGTAGCAACGTGCCGGGCGCGATCACTCGTATCTGCTCGGCACCTAATTCATTCAAGGCGCGGATCTGGGACCGAGCTACTCGTGAATGCAGGATATCGCCCACGATGGCGACCTTCAGGCCTTCAAATCCACCTTTGTGTTGGCGAATGGTCAGCATATCCAGCATGGCCTGGGTGGGGTGAGCGTGACGGCCGTCACCGGCGTTGATAATGGCAACACCAGGGGTCACGTTTTCAGCAATAAAGTGTGGCGCGCCACTTTGAGCATGGCGCACCACAAACATGTCGCTGGCCATGGCCTCGAGATTCAGAAGGGTATCTGATAGAGACTCACCTTTGGACGTGGCCGAAGTGTTGATATCCAGATTAAGCACATCTGCAGAAAGCCGCTTGGCGGCAAGTTCAAACGTGCTGCGGGTGCGGGTACTGGGCTCAAAGAACAGGTTGACCACCGTTCGCCCCCTTAACAGGGGTACTTTTTTGATGGTCCGCTCACCCACTTCAATAAAGGAATCTGCAGTATCGAGGATATCGGTCAGCAGCTCCCTGCCTAGTCCATCGAGAGTCAGAAAATGCCGCAACTGGCCGTCCCGGGTTAGCTGCAAATGTTTGGGGGAAGGTACGTTTGCGGTCATGATTTGCCTGCTATCGGGTTCGGGAGTTTACTGTCCGGTTTCCTGGAGTTCGATCCGGAGCGGATCTGGGCCGCGAAGCTTTACACGCTGCCGTGCATTGAGTACCAATGACTGACCAGCCACATCGGGCTGAATGGGCAGCTCGCGGGCGCCCAGATCGATCAAAGTACCAAGTATAATACTGGCTGGACGACCATAATCGAACAACTCATTCATTGCGGCGCGGATGGTCCGACCACTCATGATGACATCGTCAATCAGGATAATATCCCGGCCCTCGGTATCAAAAGGCAGGCTTGAGGGCGTCACTTTGGGGTTCAGGCCAATCCGGCTAAAGTCATCCCGGTAAAAAGAGATATCCAGTTCACCAAACGGCTCTTCAATACCCAGGCGCTTGCCAAGAATCTCCGCCACCCAAACTCCGCCTGTTCGAATGCCAATCAGTACCGGCGACTCAATGCCGCGCTCTGCAAGCAGGCTACGCAGTCCCGTTTCCAGCTCATCCATCAGCTGGTCTATATCACGCAATGCGCTCATTACATCCTCGCTTTTTTATTCTGTTTGCAGCCGACACCAGGTTTCCAGTATCAGCACCGCTGCCCGATCATCCACGCCGTGGCGACCAAAATCCCGGTTGCCGCCGGCGGCTATAACGTCGCCTTTGGCTTCGTAGCTGGTCAGGCGCTCATCTACCATTTCTATCGGCACATGAAAGCGTCCATGCAGGCGCTTACCGAATTTTCGGGCACGGCCACACATATCGCTTTCGCTGTCATCCATATTCAGGGGCAGGCCTACCAGCACCAGATCCGGCTGCCACTCCGCCAGCAGCTTCTCGAGCTGACTCCAGTCCGGCGCTCCGTTGTCGGCGGAAACCATAGCTAGAGGCTGGCCCGTGCCAAGCATTTCCTGGCCGGTAGCCACGCCAATGCGGCGCAGACCAAAATCGAATGCCATAACGCTACGGCGGCCGGCTTTAAGCATGCCCCACCGTATCACTGAGTTGGGTAAGGTCTATTCCGATCAGTTTCAAAACGGCGTCGTAACGTTCAGCCCAAGGTGTTCTGAATAGAATATCGTTGGTTGCGGGGCAGGTCAGCCAAGCGTTACTCCCCAACTCGTCTTCTAGCTGGCCCTCACCCCAGCCTGAGTACCCCAGCGCCATCAAAAACTCTTCCGGCCCTTCGTTGTAGCCAATACCGGCGAGTATGTCACGGGAGGTAGTCAGCATAACGTCGTCGGCGACCTTGGCGGTATTCTGCCAATCTGCGCCCGGAGAATGCAAAACAAAGCCACGTTCTTGCTCAACCGGACCGCCGCTGAATACGGGCAAATCAAGTTCACCACCTTGGAGGTCCAACTGCTCCAGAATTTCCCCAAGATGGATGTCTAGCGGCTGGTTGATCATCAACCCAAGTGCGCCATCCTCGGAGTGTTCGCAGAGGTAAATAACAGCACCATGGAACCGGGGATCAGCCAAATAGGGCGAAGCCACCAAAAAGTGGTGCCTCAAGCTGTGAGGAGAGTGTTTCGATGCTGTCATCCGGATGTCAGCCCCCGTTGCTGGAAGGACCAGGTACGTATGATTTCTAGCTCGTCTACGTCTTTGCGCATCTCATCTGGAAAGGGGGCAAAGGGTGCCGCCATCCTCACAATGCGTATCGCCGCGTCATCGAGCAACGTGCTTCCTGACGAGTGCAGAATAGCCACTTCCTTGATTGTGCCATCTTTCTTCATGGATACCAGCATTCGCAGGGTGCCATACACACCGGCACGGCGGGCCTCAGTCGGGTAATTAATATTACCAACCCGCGTCACTTTGCCAACCCAGTTCTGTACATACCAGGCATTGGTCGACTTTAGAGTGGAGGCAGCGGTTACCCGCATCACCCGAGGTTTTCGTGCGTAAGCTTGCTGCTGGGCATCGAAACGAGCTTCAAGGCTGGCGATCTCCAGGCTGCGCTCCATCAAACTTTTCTTTTCTTTTACCGGTAAAGGCTCGTCTTCCGGCTTCGTGCGCTGCTCCGGTTGCTGAACCTGCCGGCGCGACTGGCTTTGCGTCTGCACGACCGACTGTTCCTGGCGGCGAACCGGCTCGGTTTGCGCTTGTGGCTCGGGCTGTACCTGGGCCACTTCCGGCTGACTCATTTCGGAAGGCTGGGGTGTGGTCATTTCCCGGGGCTCATCCTCGGTACCACTGCCTTGCTGGCTGGTCTGGGCCAGGAAGTCCGCTTTCTCCGGTGCCCGCTCATCGTCAAACTGCGACAGGGTGATTTCCATGGTTTGAGCAGAAGAGCGTGGCGACTCAGGCGCAAAGGTAATTCCCAGCACCACAACCGCATGCACCGCCAGTGCCATAAATAGCGTGAAGGAAAATCGGTCGAAGTCGCTTACCTGCCCCATAACTCCCCGTCAGCCCCGGCCTAGTCGCTTCGCGACAGCGTCCATCAAAAGACCTGAAATGTCGGTTCCGAAGGCGGTGTCCAACTCACGGATACAGGTTGGGCTGGTCACGTTAATTTCGGTCAAGTAGTCACCAATAACATCCAAACCCACAAACATCAGGCCTTTTTCTTTGATAACCGGCGCTACCCGGGCGCAGATCTCACGGTCACGAGCCGTAAGCTCACGGCCTTCGCCCCGGCCTCCGGCCGCCAGATTGCCGCGATTCTCGCCTTGTGAAGGAATTCGCGCAAGAGAGTAAGGCACGGCCTCGCCCTCAATCATCAGAATGCGTTTGTCGCCGTCGCTGATTTCGGGTATGTACTTCTGGGCCATGGCTTGGTGAGTGCCATAATTGGTCAGAGTTTCAATAATTACGCCCAGGTTGAAGTCGTTTTCCTTAATGCGGAAGATGGAGTGGCCACCCATTCCGTCTACCGGCTTCATGATGACGTCGCCGTGCTCAGCGTAGAACTCCCGGAAACGCTTCGCCGACCGACTCACCAGCAACGGCGGCGTAAGGTCTTCAAATTGGGTAGCGAACAGCTTTTCGTTGCAGTCCCGCAAGGTTGCGGCTGGGTTAACCACCAGAGCACCCTGCTGTTCAGCCGATTCAAGAATATAGGTAGCAATTAAGAACTCGCGATCCACCGGTGGATCTTTACGCATCAAAATGACGTCGAGATCGCCCAACGCACGATCCCTGGCCTCACCGTAGCTATACCAGTTCTCAGGATCCATGTGGACCGTCAGGCTGCGCGTGTGGGCCATGGCTTTGCCGCCGTCCATATACAGGTCTGGCAACTCCATGTACTCGATTTCCCAACCACGGTTTTGGGCTGCCAGCAACATCGCTAATGAACTGTCTTTTTTGAAATGGATATCCTCAATCGGATCCATCACGATCCCGAGTCGAACTGTCATAATGTCTCTTAAACTCCTGAGGGGTAAAAACACGAACCGGTCTGCAGAGTGAACCAGACAATAAGTGCTATGCTGAGAAACCAGATGGTATTGTACCCGAGCTGTGATTGCATCCGGAGAAATCCTTGGTCAATTACGTGATGCTTCAAGCAAAAGTACATTTGGTCACAAAGTAATACTTTTTATCGGGCCACCGATAATCTATAAATGATCAGGGTTTATAGAAGAACCTTAAGGTTTATGTTAAAACCCTCGTTTGAAAACAATGACAGTCGCTGAGCGCAAGGCACCTGGATAATGGATGACAACTTCGAGAACTTGAAGATCATGGTGATCGACGACAGTAAAACCATCCGTCGCACCGCAGAAACTCTCCTGAAAAAAGTTGGTTGTGAGGTTATCACTGCAACGGACGGTTTTGACGCTCTGGCCAAAATTGCAGATTCACAGCCGGACATCATTTTTGTAGATATCATGATGCCCCGCCTGGACGGTTATCAGACTTGCGCGCTCATAAAGAACAACTCCTCTTTCAAAAAGACGCCGGTCATCATGCTGTCAAGCAAGGACGGGCTGTTCGATAAGGCCAAGGGCCGCATCGTCGGCTCGGATCAGTACTTGACCAAACCGTTCAGCAAGGATGAGCTGCTCAATACGATTCGTCACTACGTACCCGTGACGCCACAGTAAACCCTGCTGACACTAAAGAACCATCGAGGAACCAATGGCTCGCATTCTGATTGTTGACGACTCTCCTACCGAGGTTAAGAAAATCTCTACCATTTTGGAAAAGCACAAACACGAAGTGCTTACCGCCGACAATGGCGCAGATGGTGTTGCTAAGGCCCGCGCCGAGACCCCAGACCTGGTGCTCATGGATGTGGTTATGCCTGGCCTTAACGGCTTTCAGGCAACCCGCCAACTGACCCGAGCTCCGGAGACGGCTTCCATCCCCGTGATCATTGTCACGACTAAGGATCAGGAAACTGACCGCGTATGGGGCACTCGCCAAGGCGCCAAAGGGTACCTGGTAAAGCCGGTTAACGAAGACGACCTGATCAAAACAATCAACAGTCTGATTGCCTGATCCCTAACCGTGGAGTAAGCATGTCCGCCCAGGCCGCCCCTTTTGCCGTTCTGACGGATATCGCCCAACGCAGCCGCGCTATGGCTGCGGGCTTGCCGGAACAACAAGAAGCCGTAGAACTGTGGAACGGCATCGGCTTCGTTCTTGCGGGTGAGCGCTATGTAGCTCCCATGGGTGAGGTCACTGAAATACTGCACGTCCCCCGGTTTACACATATTCCGGGAGTACGGCCGTTTTTGATGGGCGCCGCCAACGTACGTGGTCGCCTTCTTCCCTTGGTAGATCTTGCCGGCTTTTTTGACATTCCTCGCTCGTCCCGCAGCCAGCGGGAACGGCGGGTTCTGGTTATTGAGCGGGGCGATGTATTCAGTGGTTTGGTTGTCGATACCGTGCTGGGCATGCAGTACTTTGCATCCGACAGTTTTAAGGCAGCACCGGCTGGTGTGCCTGAAAACGTTCAACCGTTTGTCGCCGGCGGTTATGAACGAAACGAAGAAGTCTGGAAAGTGTTTTCTGCCGTCGACTTGCTCGATGATGACCGCTTTCTTGACGTCGCACAGTGGTAGGGGTGACGACAGTGGCAGGACAAACACCCTGACTGCCTGAAACCTGACTAAAAACAACTTGCCAAATTCTTGAAGAGGCCGGGAGCCAGAAAATGAAAAACAGAGCCGGAAGAATCGGTACGGGACAGGGAGGTAACAAGCTTGTTGCCGGCCTGATCACCTCACTGATCGCACTCACCGTCCTGCTCGTTGTGGTCCTGTTTATTATCAACAGGGACAGCCAGAACGACCAGGAATACATTGCCAACGCCGCTGAACTTAGGGTGCTGTCACAGGAAATTGCGAAAAACGCAACTGAGGCCGCCGGCGGTACCGCCGAGGCATTTAACCAGCTGCGCCGCTCCCGTGATGAATTCCAGCAGCTTTGGGGCAACGTGACTGAAGGCAACCCGGAAACCGGCCTGCCACCTAGTGAACTAGCCCGCAAAGGCGGCGTTCAGCAGCACTGGAACACGGTACGCGAGAACGCCGACAGCATTCTATCCACTCAGGACGCCGTGCTCGGCCTACACGAAGTAGCGCGCACCCTGAACGAAACCATTCCCCAGCTTCAGGTTGAATACGACGATATCGTACAAATCCTGCTGGATAACGATGCGCCGGCAGAACAAATTGCACTGGCACAACGTCAGTCCCTGCTGGCAGAGCGTATTGTACGCTCAGTGAACAACGTACTCTCCGGCGACGAAGACGCCGTCATTGCCGCTGACCGATTTGGCCGTGACGCCAGCCTGTTTGGTCGGGTACTTGAAGGCCAGCTTAACGGCAACCCAGCCATGGGCATCTCCAAAGTTGACGACGAAGATGCCATTTACGGCCTTGAAGCGGTTGACGAGCTGTTCGAGTTTGTCTCCCAGAACGTAGACGCGATCCTTGAAGCCTCTCCCGACCTCTTCAAGGTACGTACTGCGGCTAGCGACATTTTCCAAAACTCCGAGATTCTACTTTCCGAACTGTCTGTTCTCGCTGAAAGCTTCCGTGCCCAAAGCGGCTCACGGCTTGTTAGCCCGACCCTGGCCTTTATTATCCTGGCGGCCATGGTTGCCATGGTTGTGTTTATCGGCCTTGCTCTATACCGGGAAGCCCAAGCGCGTCTGGCAACCACTCAGGAACAGAATGAGCAGAACCAGAACGCGATTCTGCGCCTGCTGGACGAACTGGCCGACCTGGCTGATGGTGACTTGACCACTGAAGCCACGGTCACCGAAGATTTCACCGGTGCCATTGCTGACTCTATCAACTACGCGATCGACCAGATGCGCGGGCTGGTACAGGCTATTCGTGGCACAGCGGTACGAGTGGCATCAGCGGCGCAGGAAACCCAGTCTACAGCCATGCACCTGGCCGATGCTTCCGAGCACCAGGCCCAGGAAATTGCTGGCGCATCTGCCGCTGTAAACGAAATGGCTGTCTCTATCGACCAGGTATCTTCAAACGCTGCGGAATCTTCTGCGGTTGCGGAGCGCTCGGTTGCCATCGCCAAGAAAGGCGCGGAAGTGGTACAGAACACCATCCGCGGCATGGACAACATCCGTGAGCAGATCCAGGAAACCTCCAAGCGGATCAAACGACTGGGTGAGTCTTCCCAGGAGATCGGTGACATCGTATCCCTGATCAACGACATTGCCGATCAAACCAACATTCTGTCCTTGAACGCGGCTATCCAGGCCTCTATGGCCGGCGATGCAGGCCGAGGCTTTGCGGTCGTTGCGGACGAGGTTCAGCGCCTTGCTGAACGTTCCTCTGCGGCAACCAAGCAGATTGAAGCCCTGGTTAAGACGATCCAGTCTGACACCAACGAAGCTGTTATCTCCATGGAACACACTACCGCCGAGGTAGTACGTGGCGCACGTTTGGCACAAGACGCGGGTATCGCCCTCGAGGAAATCGAGAACGTATCCATGAGTCTTGCGGAGTTGATCCAGAACATCTCCAACGCCGCACGCCAGCAGTCGTCTTCAGCGGCACACATTTCCAACACGATGAACGTTATCCAGGAAATTACGTCCCAGACATCTTCCGGTACCAACGCGACCGCTAAGTCTATCGGGAACCTGGCGGAAATGGCCTCCGAGCTTCGGTCCTCCGTTGCCGGCTTCACGTTGCCTGAAGAGGACCTGGCAGACCACGAAGAAGAGGAAGACAGCAACGTGCCAGTGGTGGGTTGATCCACAACCGGGGGCTAATGGCGGTTTATGTCTAAGCTTCACAACAACCCGTCATCTGCCAAGAGTGCTTGGTTTCTGCGCCGTCTCCCTGAGATGGACGAGGCGCAGTTCGACCAGTGGCAGGTGCTGTTGGAGCACCGTACAGGCATGACACTGCCGGCAGAGCGCCGCTCGTTTCTGGAAACCAATCTGGCCATCCGGATGCGAGAAATAGGCTGCAGCAGTTATCAAGCCTACTACGAGGCAATTGTCTCGGGGCCGGATGCCATACGAGAATGGTCAACACTGGTTGATCGGCTAACGGTACAGGAAACGCGCTTTTTTCGGGATCCTGACGCTTTTCGCTTGGTTGCCGACTATGTTCTCACGCGGCCAAGAGAACAGTTCCGTAAGCGGCCTATTGAAGCTTGGAGCGTTGGATGTTCCACCGGTGAGGAGCCTTACACTCTCGCCATGGTGCTGAACCAGTGCATGAGCCAACTGGCTCTGCAGCCGTTGTATGGCGTGACCGGCTCGGATATCAGTAAGCCAGTCATTGAGAAGGCCCAGGCTGGCCAATTCAGTGCCCGCAAGCTGCTGGGCATGGAAGAAGACATGAAAACCCGGTACTTCCGCCCGGCCGAGCGGAACACCGTAGAAATTGTAGATGGCATCCGGGAACGGGTCTGCTTTACCAGACTGAATGTGCTGGATCTGGATAAAGCACCCATGCACGGGATGAATATTATTTTCTGCCAGAATTTGCTGATTTATTTCCGTCGCTGGCGCAGGCGGGACATTGTCAGGCGACTTGCAG
>NZ_JBQDKB010000014.1:59381-60935 GCF_052094685.1 Marinobacter sp. | reverse complement strand
CTGATTCTGGCGCTGCAAAAAACCCTGATGCCAAGCCCAGCTGTTGAAGAGCTAGTTGTGATGCTACGCCGCGCCATTCTGGCGGAAGTCGCCCAAACCGTAGAGCTTCGGGATGAACTTCAACAACTCACCCTCGCCATCGCACAGTATGCAGATCGCACTGGCTATGGGCTGGCAGCTGAAGATGACGAAGAACGGCTCGTAACGGCCGTGAACAATAGCCTTAAAGCACAGCTTGTGATGGGCGAGGCCCAAGAGGCACTCACGGGTTCGTTGATGATCAGCGCCATGTACGGGGCACTCTTCCACCAAGATTTTGCCGTGCAGGTTGGGCAATGGAACCTGGTGGACTGGCCACTGGCACTTCAGCCAGTACTCGCCGCCAGCTACTATCACCGCGCGGAAGAAGAAGGCATCAAACAGCTTTTTGATGAAAAAGCAGAAGAACTGTGCCTGGATAAAACCGACGTGCCACAAGCTTGGCCGGCCTGGTCGAAACTGGCTTATCGCGCGCAAAGCAGCCTGAAGTCAGTGATGGCAATAGAGCTGGGATTGGCCACAGAAAAACTACCAGACACTCTACGCATTATGGTGTGTGGCGCCCAGTCCGGCCAGCGAGCCATGGAGCTTGCGCGCTACTTGGCAGACGTGGAAGTTATCGCCGTAGATGAGTCCCTGGCCAACATCGCCAAAGCCACACGCATAGCCGCCGAATCTGAAATCAGCAACATTGTGTTCTGGCCCTGGTCTATCGCCCAACAATTTGTGGCAGATGGCCACCAAGTACACTGGGTTGAAGTCGGCCGCCTGCCCCCCCCGGCCATGACAGAACTCTCCTTGGCGGCACTAGTGAACAGCGCCTCCGGCTCTGGCGCCATTGTGCACTTGCATACAGCCATTGCCGAACAAACAACCGGCGACAGGCAGATGCGGAAGCTGATTAAAGAGCACGGCTTGCAGCCAACTCGCTCGACTTTGCGCCAACTTCGTAGAATGGTGCTAACCAACCGGCAAGATGCCACCTGGCAGGAGCTTTCCCACGAAGACGACTTCTACAGCCTTGGCGGTTGCCGCGACCGCTGGTTTCGGGCGCAGGATGAAGCCCAGCTTAAAGACCTGATGGCGATGGTGAGCAATGAGGTGGAATGGAAGCTGGTAAAAGCCCGTGATGAGGATGGTCATAGCTTGGCAGCCAAGCCGGTACAGTCGCAGATTCAGGCGGAAGTTCTAGGGAGTGAGGTGCAGAGTTTAATGGGGCAAAATTTGAGTGTTTACTTTCAACGGCGGCGGTGAGAGGCGCTGGCACCTTCCCCTCTCCCCCCGGCCCCTCTCCCGCAAGGGGTGAGGGGAGTAAAGACGCGGAACCCTGGGACCTCACAGCCAAATTCTCAGGCCTCAGGTGTGTAAGCCCCTCGCCCTTGGCGGGAGAGGGGTTGGGGAGAGGGGGGGGGGGGGGCGGTTTTAACCCCCCAAACCAACACCCCCCCAACCCGACCCCCGGCGCACCCGCCCAGCAAAAAAAACCGAAAGCACAACAAAAACCAGCGTCAAAAA
>NZ_JBQDKB010000014.1:0-59371 GCF_052094685.1 Marinobacter sp. | reverse complement strand
GTGTGTTTTTGGATTTGTGGGGGTGGGTTGGGGGGGTGTTTTTTTTTTCTTTTAAACACTCAGCGTGTGATTGTGGGGGGGGGGGGGTGTGGGGGGGGGGGGGGCAGTTTTAACCCCCAAAACCAACACCCCCACAACCCTACCCCCGGCTCTCCAGCACATCATAAATAACCGAAAGCACCACATCAACCTGCTTCAAAATATCGTGGTTCCAAAACCTCAACACTTCAAATCCCTGAGAACGCAACCAGGCATCTCTTTCCTTGTCGCCTTGGGAATCATTATGCTGCCCGCCATCGGCTTCAACGATCACCCTTGAACCAAAATGCACGAAATCGACGATGTAAGGCCCGAGTGACTGCTGCCGCCGGAAGCGCTTGCCGTTCAGGCGATAGGCGCGCAGGTGGAACCAAAGACGCTGTTCCGCATCGGTCATGTTTTGGCGAAGGTGTTTTGCGAATTGAGCTTGGTTCATTTTGCCATCCTTGGCTGAGTTTGGTGATTGTTGTGCGTAGCACCACCGCATCCCCCTCTCCCCAACCCCTCTCCCGCAAGGGGTGAGGGGCTTTTACCACAGGCACCAGACTGGCGGAAGTTCACTGAACACCCTCAGATTCTAGGTGTGTAGCTCCCCTCACCCTTCACGGGAGAGGGGCCGGGGGAGAGGGAGCAATGAAGCGGCGGGCCCACAAGGGCCAACATCCTTTTCGCCCCTCGCCCCTAGCGGGAGAGGGGTTGGGGAGAGGGGGGCAAAAAAACGGCGGCCCGTAAGGGCCAACTTCCTTATTTAAATATAAGGAACCAAAGACTCCCCATACAAATGCAAATCCTCCAATACCTGTTGCCTCTGCGGCGTCAGCTCCGGATCACTCGCAAGCCTTTGCAACTCAAGCCCAAATGCCTCAAGCGACAACCAACCTCTTTTCGGAGCCATCAACCGTTGGGTACGAAACTCTTCCCAGCGCTCCATCTCCTCACCCGTTAACGAATCCGGATAATTACGAGCGCGATAGCGAAATAGCAATTCTTGCAGGCGTTCGTCTTTAAACCTAAATGTCTCCTCCACCAATAACTCCGGCGGGGTTTGCAGCACGCGGTTCAACTCACTGCGATCTGCAGGCGAGATAAAACCACCCGCGTAGAGCTGTTCGTCTGGGTCTGTCAGGTCGCCTTCATGTGGCTGTCCGAATGCTTCGGCAATTCTCTCCGGCAAGCCAGGGGCTTTTCTCAACATCGCTAAATTGGCACGAAGGGTAGCGCCATCCAGCTCCAGCGCTTGTAGCCGCTCGGCAGAAAGCGTAGAGAGTATAGTTGCCGGCGCAAGCACCGGGCATTTATTCAGCTGCACGCCTTTTAGCGGGAACCGACTCTTTTCACCAAGTTGCGCCTGGGATGTGAATACCCGTTCGCGAATCTGCTCGGGTGTGGCGTTAATCAGTTCGCTTGGGTCTTCCCGCAAATCGTACACAATCACCAGGTTTTTGTTGCTGGGGTGGTCCGCAATGGGTGCAACCATGGCGCAACAACCGCGAGTGGCGGGGTATTTGGCGGAGATATGGAACACCGGCTTTATAGCTGCGGTATCCAACATGGCGCGGGCGGAATGCTTGTCCTTATTGTTCAGAACAAAATCAAACAGCTTCGGTTGTTTTTCCTTGATCAGCTTCGCAACAGCTAGAGTAGCCTCCACATCCGACATGGCATCGTGTGCGGCTTCGTGGGCAATGCCGTTGGCGGTGGTGAGTGCTTCCAGTTTAAAGCTGGGGCTACCATTTTCCTTGCGCGGCCAGTTAATGCCTTCGGGCCGCAAGGCGTAGGTCAACCGCACCATATCGATAATGTCCCAACGGGAATTGCCGTTCTGCCACTCCCGGGCGTATGGATCTTGCAGGTTGCGGTACAGGGTGTGGCGAGTCACTTCATCGTCAAAGCGCAGGCTGTTGTAGCCCACCACACAAGTCCCTGGCTGGCTGAACGCTTCGTTTATCTGAGCGATAAACTCCGTTTCTGGGTAGCCATCCGCCATCGCTTTTTGCGGCGTTATGCCAGTAATCAAGCAAGCTTCCGGAGAAGGTAGGTAGTCGTCGGTGGGTTTGCAGTAAATAACCAGCGGGTCTTCGATAATATTCAAATCCGCATCGGTTCGCACGCCGGCAAACTGCGAGGGCCGGTCGTGAACCGGGTCGACACCAAATGTTTCGTAGTCGTGCCAATAAAACGAACGGATCAAAAGAAGACTCCTGCCTTGTAAATCATTAGATTCAGGAGTCTAACAAAATCAAAAGAGGTTGGTACCCATATCGACTTGGTGGGTGCGTAGTCGATCTACGCCGCCGTTTACAAAAGCCTCAAGACCAACGGTCATATTGGTAGGCAAATTTATAAACACGCCTTGGCCTACATTTATAGTATTGGCACCATCCAGGCTTTGCCAATCCATCTCTTCACGCTGAAAACCGATAAAAAAACCATCGGTAAATCCGTTGTTCTCACCGCCCACGTTAATAGAACGCAAATTCGTTAACGGCGCGCAGTTCGTCCCCGAAACACAGCTGCCTGGCGATATACCCATGTGGGATGCCCGTTTATTGGTGGCTACGCCGGCGCTGTCCATTAGCACCGCGTCGTACGTCGCCCCGGTATTATCCTCAAACTTAAGGCCTATATCCCCACTAAAGCTCGTGGTATGAGAAGAAACCGAACCCCGGGCCTGCTCAAAGCCCATGCGAAAACCCGCTAGCCCAGCGCTGTCCTCAGCCAGTTCGATATAAGGTTTTCGTGCTTCGAAGGGAATAGCATCGCCAGCATTGTAGGTAACGCCGTTAAACTGCTCACCATCAACACGAGCAATATGGCCCAGGGCTACATGCTGGGCGGAAAAATCTGTACCGCCACCAATCTGGCCAACCTGCACATCGTCAATGTTCACACGGGTGTCTACATCCATGCCCAATGTCATGCGCGTGAATTCGTGAGCCGCCCCGGTAATATTCTCAACCTGCATAAAGGCCTGCCCTGTTACATCACCCATAGCCGATTCGGAAATGGGTTCCAGTTCAGCTTGGGCAACAGGCACCATACCTAGGCAGAACGTGATGAGGGCAGCGTATCCATACGCGTGATGTCTCATAGCAATGTCTCGGATTAAGGGTTTAAAGCCGTTTTATTTTCTACACATACACTATAACGGAGGCATCTCGGGCTATAGAGTGAGCCTAGTCACAAACCCGAACAACAAAACGTTACACTACAACTGCTTTAAGCTACAAAAAGGTGTCGTTTACGTGTACACATGCAAGCTTGCTGTTATAATCCGGGAATCGTTAGTCATTCCCTGCCGGCCATAATTATGACCACCCGCATACTCATCTGCGACGACTCCGCACTTGCCAGAAAACAGATGGCCCGGACCCTACCCACTGGGTTAGCGGACCAAATTCTGTTTGCCAATAACGGCGTGGAAGCCCTTGAAATGCTGCGCGCGCAGCAGGCCGACTTGATGTTTCTCGACCTCAACATGCCACAAATGGACGGCTACGAGGTTCTGGAACACATACGTGCGGAAGACCTGCCCATCATGACCATTGTGGTTTCTGGCGACATACAGCCAGAAGCCCAAGAGCGGGTACGCAAGTTGGGCGCCATCGATTTTATAAAAAAGCCCACAGACATCGGGGTTGTTCTCGGCCTGCTTGCGGATTACGGCTTCTACCGCCCTGGTGATCTTGAAAGTACTGCTCTAAACGATGGTGAACTCAACCCCGGCGACGAATCCCAGGCGCGAGAAATTTCTGTCTCACTGAACGACTACCTGCAGGAAATCTCCAACGTCGCCATGGGGCGCTCGTCTGATCTGCTTGCACGGCTGCTGCGGGTATTCGTGAAGCAGCCCATCCCGAAAGTCGACTTTATTGCCAACTCCGAACTCCACATGGCCATTTCTGCCGCCCACAACAGTGATACCTACTCCGCCGTGTGCCAAGGTTTCACCGGTGCGGGTATTGCCGGCGAAGCGCTGCTGCTGTTTGCAGACGCCAGCTTTCGGGAAATGGCCGAACTTCTCCACTACGATACCCTAGAGGGCGAATCCGTAAACGTGGAAGTGTTGATGGACATGTCCAGCATCCTGTTTGGCGCCTTTCTCAAAGGTATTGGCGATCAACTGGATCTCCAACTCGGGCTTGGTCATCCCAGCGTACTGGGCCAGCACCAGCAGATTACCGAGTTGCTGGAACATCAAAACTCCCGGAACGAGCAACTTTTGTGTATTGAAATCAGCTATACGCTGGAGGATAGGAACATACAATGCGACATGCTGGTGCTGCTCACGGAAGATTCTGTGCCCTTCCTTGAACAACGTCTTCAATACCTGGTGGATTAAACCGTGGCGATAAACGAACTTGAATCCCAATCGTTCCACTGGCTGGTTAGCATGCTGGAATCCGTTGAGGTTGGCCTGGTAGTGCTGGATCTGGATTTTCGGGTGCAGGCCTGGAACGGCTTTATGGAGAACCACAGCGGCATCACCGCCAGTAAAATCCGAAACCGGGTGCTGTTTGAGCTATTCCCCGACATCCCGGAGGCCTGGCTTACCCGCAAAGTGGACGCAGTGGCATTGTTGAATACCCGGGCATTTACTTCCTGGGAACAACGCCCCTACCTGTTCCAGTTCCGCAATACGCGCCCTATTACCGGAACCGAAGATTACATGTTCCAAAACCTCACCATCAGCCCGCTTACAGGCAGTACCGGGCAGGTCGAGAAAGTATGCCTTATGGTATACGACGTAACCGACATTGCCACGGGCAAGCGGGCCTTGGAACGAGCCAACGAGCAGCTAGCCAAACTCAGCATGACCGATCGGCTAACCGGCCTGCTCAACCGTGGCACATGGGAGAACCTGGTAGATGCAGAGTTTGAACGATTCCGCCGCTATGGCCAGGCAACCAGCCTTGTGATGTTTGATATCGACTTCTTCAAAAAAGTGAACGACAACCACGGCCACTTGGCCGGGGATGAAGTTATCAAACATACCGCTGATACCGCTAGAAGTAATTTACGGCAATCCGACAGCATTGGCCGTTATGGCGGTGAAGAGTTTGGAATTGTATTGCCGGAAACCGATGCAGAAGGCGCTCGCATAATATGTGAGCGAATAAGGGAGACCATTGAACAAAGCGTGGTTCAAACCTCCGCTGCGCCTGTTCGCTATACCGTGAGTGTAGGTATTGCACAACTAACCGACAAACCAAAAAACCATATGAAGTGGATGCAGCAAGCAGACGAAGCACTGTATGCCGCAAAGAAAAGCGGAAGAAACTGCGTGGTTGTATCTGAATAACCTTCTGTACGAACAAAAAAGGGCCAGATGATTCTCTCATCTGGCCCTTTTTTAGTTTCGGCTGATCAGTCTTGCTGCCAGCTCTGCACCGCTTCTTTGCCGTGCTTTTGACGCCACTCGTTCAGAACCTTGTGGTTGCCACCACGGGTTTGAACTTCGTCACCTGTGTGCGGATTCTTATAGGTTTTCATAGGGCGCTTGGCACGGGTGCCAGTGCCGCTTTCAGCCTTGGCTCCTACAATGGAAGGATCAATCGCTGCCAGAATCTGAAGTACGTGCTTCGGAGACTTATCATACTCTGCCATCAGCTCACGAATGCTGTTCTCAAATGCCAGCTCGTGCTTCAGGGCTTGATCTTGCTCCAGTTGATTAATCTCGGCTGCAAGCTTTTCCATAAGCTGCTTCTTCTGGTAGTAATCGTTAATCTTTGCCATGGAATTGAAACCTTATTTTATCTGCGGTTAACATGTGGCTTCTAAAACTTAAACCGTGTTAAACAGCTCAAGAGCTTGCCAAAATCCATGGAGATAATAAATCATCAAATTACATATGGCAAAGACTATTCATTTACCAGGCTTTAATAAATCAATAGTTTCGTTTAAATATCTTCTTAATTGGGTATCAATATGCTCGGATAATTCAACTCAACCAGGCATTGCTTAAATGCCAACTTTGCCGGTTCATCCCCGTGCACAATACGGATCTCAGACGGCTTTTTGGGAATACCTTCAATAAAGCGGATTAAATCCGATTGCCCAGCATGGGCAGAATAGCCACCCACCTGATGCACCCTAGCGCGTATATCAAACCGCTCCTTATCAAGTTCTACCCAGCCTCCCCGGGAGCCATAAGTAAGAATATCCCGCCCTGGCGTTCCCGCTGCCTGATAGCCCACAAACAACACATCATTTCGGGCTTCACCAAGCATCGC
The DNA here is from genome assembly GCF_052094685.1 of Marinobacter sp. Lineage (GTDB taxonomy): Bacteria > Pseudomonadota > Gammaproteobacteria > Pseudomonadales > Oleiphilaceae > Marinobacter. The sequence goes on along the minus strand of NZ_JBQDKB010000014.1, from coordinate 53,099 downwards.
CTTAAGGTAATTAACCACCCGGCCCCCAGCGCACATGCCAGAACCCGCCAGCACCACACAAGGCCGATGAGAGCGAGCAAGGTATTCAACGGCATTCAAATGATCCTCGTGGGAGTCGATCACCGTTAACTGCTCAAACGAAAGCGGGTGCCGGCCCTGACGCACCAAATCCGCCGCTTCTGAATCCCAGAACGGCTTCAGCTTGCGATAGATATCTGTGAACTTCGCCGCTAGGGGCGAATCCACCACAATTTCCAAATCATCCCAAACCAAGCCATCCGCCACAGACTGGCCCTGAAATTCATGGATCAGCCCTTCAATCTCATACAACAACTCTTGAGTACGCCCAATGCTGAATGCAGGAATCAACACAGTGCCACCGTCTGCCAGCGCATTCTCCAGAATCGCTTTCAAGCGATAGCGCCGTGCTTCCCGGCTCTCGTGATCCTTGTCGCCATAGGTGCTCTCAATCACCAAACGATCTGCCCGCTCCGGCGATGTTGGCTCCTGCAGCAAAGGTGCATGGGGCGCGCCCAAATCGCCACTAAATACCACACGCTCCCGCTCGCCACCGGAAACCGCCTCGCACTCAACATACGCCGAACCCAAAATATGCCCGGCCCGCTGAAAACGAACACAGAGCAAATCCTCAGTCTCCGCAAACACCTCATGCCACTGCCCATAAGGCACAGGCACAAGCCGGGAACGGATCAACCCAAGCACCCGCTCAATCAGTGCCCTGTCTCGGGTAAAGCCAATCCTCAGGGCATCTTCCAGAATTTCCGGAAGCATAATAGCGGAGGGTTCCGAACAGATAATCGGCCCCTCAAACCCCGCCGCTAATAAATACGGAATACGGCCCACGTGATCAATGTGCACGTGCGTCACAACCAAAGCGCGAATATGCTCAATGGGAAAATCAACGGAGAGATCAGAAGAGGTAGCGCTGTCGCCTTTTTCCTTGCCCTGGAACAGGCCGCAGTCAATCAGAATGCCAGCGGGAGCGTGGGGCTCACAATGGAGAGTTAGTTCGTGGCAGGAACCAGTGACGCCAGTGGTGGCGCCGTGGTGGGTTATGTTTATCATATTCAACAGTCCTTGTTGAAAGCGTTAATCAAACCGGGAGGCGATGCACCTTCCCAGTGTTCTCATGAGCAGCCGTTACATCATGGCCGCCGTTGCACCAAACAAGATCGGCCACATTGCCATTCGGCGTAAACCCAGTTGGGGCGCTTTTCAGGGTTTCAACGATCTGCTTACAGTTGAACTCCTGGCTAGCCCGCCTAAGCTGGTCTAATACAATTTCCAATTCCTCCCACGGCATAGACACCTCTCGCGCCATCATAATGCGTGGGTGGGAAGTACCTTGAGGATCATCACCAACCAACAACTCCTCAAACAGTTTTTCGCCTGGCCGTAACCCAGTGAAAACCACTTCAATGTCGCCCTCCGGCTGATCTGGCGTTTTCTCCACAAGCCCCATCAGGTGAATCATCTTGCGGGCTAAATCCGCAATCTTCACCGGCTCGCCCATATCCAGCACAAACACCTCACCGTCACGCCCCATGCTGCCAGCCTGCAACACCAGCTGGCTGGCTTCTGGAATGGTCATAAAGTAGCGAATGATGTCCTGATGGGTAACCGTAATCGGCCCGCCATCGCGGATCTGATCACGGAACAAAGGCACCACCGAGCCGGAGGAACCCAACACATTGCCAAACCGAACCATGGAGAAAATCGTTTTGTTCTGCCGCTGCGCCAACCCCTGCAGCACCAGCTCCGCCATACGCTTGCTCGCGCCCATTACGTTGGTAGGACGAACGGCTTTATCGGTAGAGATCAAAACAAACCGCTCCACACCCGCCGTAATAGCAGCCTCCGCCGCGTGCAGTGTACCAAAGGTATTGTTCTGAACGCCTTCAATCACATTATGCTCAACAAGGGGTACGTGCTTGTAGGCGGCTGCGTGGTAAACCGTTTGAATACCGAAACTACGCATGACCGTTTCACACCGGCGACGATGAACCACACTACCCAGAAGGGGATGGATCTCCACGTTAAGCCCATCAACCCGGTTAATCGCTTGCAGCTCCCGCTCAATGGCGTAGAGGGAGTACTCAGATTGCTCAAACAGAACCAGAACTTTGGGCCGATGGTGAATAATCTGACGACAGAGCTCGGAACCAATGGAGCCACCCGCGCCGGTTACCATCACCGCTTTGTTATAAAGACTAGCAGCCACCTGGGCGTTATCTGGCCGAACCGGATCCCGGCCCAGCAGGTCTTCGATTTCCAAATCGCGAATATCGTTAATCCGCGCCTGGCCCGCCACCAGCTCACTCATGGAGGGAACTGTTTGAACAGGCAGTTTCAAAGACTCCAGGCGATTAAGTAATTGCCGACGATCAACCTGCTTATCCGCATCCAGTGCCAGCAACAAACGCTTTACACCGTGGATGCGCACAGCCTCCTCAAGTTGATCCAGGGCAAGCACGGGCACCCCCGCAATAAGGGCTTTGTGGTTGGCAGGCAACAAACCGATAAGTACCACGGGATGGTACTCTGTGCCCTCTTGCAACGCTTTGACAAGCTGGGCACCGGTTTCACCGGCACCCACAATGGCCACCCACTCCTTGCCCCGATTAGAGGTGTGATGCACCAGCATGCGCACACTCATTCGGCTGCCGCCCACGAAGATGAATGCCAAAGCGGCATAAATGATCGGAACCGAGCGTGGAACCGGTACCTGGAGGCTGTAGCCGAGAATGATCAGTAACAGAGCGGAAGCCCCAACACCCATGATTATGGTTAGGAAGGCTCGGTCGCTCATGTAGCGCACAACTGCGCGATACAGGCCAAGGCGAACGAACACGCCGAGAGTGCAAACAACCGTGAGTGCAGTCACCATCAATTGCCCCTGGTTAGGTAACCAGAGACTCTGCTCTAAGCGCAATGCAAACGATGCCCATAGGGCAAAAGAAAGCGCTAGCGCATCTACCAAAACAGAAACGATGCGCTTCTGAAAGCGTGGCAGCGTCAGAAACTGCTTGAACATATTTTTTAATCCCTCAAAAGTATTAAGCCCGTTTAATCAGGGCACTCCATCCCGCAACCAAGCCACACAGCTCATCAGATCCAATATGACCATTGGAGCCAATACCCAACAACTGCAAGTCCAACCGCCCCGCCGCCTGAATGGCCTCTGAATACGCTTTGCAAACCCGCTCAGCATTGTCAGCCGTGCCATCCGGAAAATTTACCCTATCACCCGGTATACACAGCCTATTAAATAAATGCTAATTCATGAAAGAACTGTAGCTCTGGGTTTCATCTCAGAAGGGAATCAATCACTCCCAAACAAATCCCGCGTATAAACTTTATCTTTCACATCCGCCAATTCTTCCGCCTGCCGATTGGCCAGAATCACATCGGTCTCGGCCTTGAACGCCTCCAGATCCTTCACTACCCGGGAGTTAAAGAACTCTTCCTCCTCCAGAACAGGCTCATACACAATAACCTCAACACCCTTCGCCTTGATGCGCTTCATCACGCCCTGCATGGCACTGGCGCGGAAGTTATCAGAGCCGGTTTTCATAATCAGCCGGTACACACCCACCACCTGCGGCTTACGGCTCAAAATGTCGTCGGCAATGAAATCCTTGCGGGTACGGTTGGCATCGACAATGGCGCGGATCAGGTTGTTGGGCACCTCTTCGTAATTGGCCAGCAGTTGCTTGGTGTCTTTCGGCAGGCAGTAGCCACCATAACCAAACGACGGGTTGTTGTAGTGGTCACCAATACGCGGGTCCAGGCCAACGCCCGTGATAATCTGGCCAGTGTTCAACCCGTGGCGGGCAGCGTAAGTATCCAGCTCATTGAAGTAGGCCACGCGCATGGCTAGGTAAGTGTTGGAGAACAGCTTGATGGCCTCGGCCTCGGTGCTGTAAGTGAACAGAACCTGCGCATCGTCTTTAACCGCACCCTGCCTTAACAACCCGGCGAACACCTCGGCCCGCTCGGAACGCTCGCCCACAATAATGCGCGAGGGGTAAAGGTTGTCATGCAGCGCCTTGCCTTCCCGCAGGAACTCCGGCGAGAAGATAACGTTGTTGGTCTCAAACCGCTCGCACACCTCAGCGGTATAGCCCACGGGCACCGTGGATTTGATCACCATCACCGCCTGGGGGTTAATGGCCATCACGTCCTGGATGACAGATTCAACCGTGCTGGTGTCAAAGTAATTGGTTTTCGGGTCGTAATCCGTGGGTGTGGCAATCACCACGTAATCCGCACCCTGATAAGCCAGCTCTTTGTTCAGCGTGGCGGTAAAGTTCAACTGCCTGTTGGCGAGGAAGTCGGAAATGTCTGCATCCACAATCGGGCTTTTGCCGCTGTTCAGCAGGTCGACTTTGCCAGGATCAATGTCCAGCGCCACCACTTCGTTGTGCTGGGCCAGGAGTACAGCGTTGGAGAGACCTACGTAGCCGGTTCCGGCGATGGCAATTTTCATCAGTGTTCCTTGTTTTCTTTGTATGCTTTATACCATTCAACAAATCGTTCAATGCCCAGTTCTATCTCGGTTTCTGGCTTGTACCCGACAGCCTCTTCCAACCGACCGCTATCCGCATACGTGCGCTCGACATCGCCCGGTTGCATATCCAGCATGATTTTGTCAGCGGTTTTGCCGGTAGCCTTTTCGATGGCCTGAATAAAACGTGAGAGCTGAATGGGTTCGTTGTTTCCTATGTTAAACAGATTGTATGGAATGCTACCGGTTGGCGCTTCGTCCTGAATGCGAACCACCCCTTCAACGATATCGTCTATGTAAGTGAAGTCGCGCATCATTTTGCCATGATTGAACACTTTGATTGGTTTATCTTGCAAAATGGCCTCGGTAAACAACCAGGGCGCCATATCAGGGCGGCCCGCTGGCCCATAGACGGTAAAAAAGCGCAGACCGGTTACAGGCAGCTTATAAAGCTTGGCATAGCTATGAGCCATCAATTCATTGGACTTTTTAGTGGCAGCATAAAGTGACACAGGGTTATCTACCTGGTCCTCTTCAGCAAACGGAATTTTGTCATTCATTCCGTATACCGAACTGGAGGATGCATATATCAAGTGCTCCACCTTGTTATGGCGGCAGCCTTCCAGCACGGTCATCATGCCTACCAGGTTGCTATCAACATAGGCGAAAGGGTTTTCGATGGAGTAGCGCACACCTGCCTGGGCCGCCAGGTGAATAACCCGGTCAAACTTCTCTGCTGCAAAAAGAGCCGCCATACCTTCACGATTTGCCAGATCCAACTCTACAAATGTGAAGTTCTCATAAGGTATCAGTTGATTTAAACGGTAGCTTTTCAGTTCCGGCTCGTAATAGTCATTGAGGTTATCCAAGCCTACAACCTCATGACCTTGTTCCAACAAGCGCTTGGCCGTGTACATGCCTATGAAACCAGCGGCACCTGTAACCAGGTATTTCCGTGTCATAAAACTGCCTTCAGACTAATAGATTAAAATTCGTCTATCGGGGTCAACAGGAAAGCGCATTGTAATAGCGACCCTGGAGAGAAGAAACGATTAAAGCAGCCCTTCTGCCTGCTCAAAAATACGCTGAAGATGCTCTTGCCCCACAAAACTCTCCGCATAAATCTTGCAGAGGTCCTCGGTGCCACTGGGGCGTGCTGCAAACCAACCATTTTTTGTGGTGATCTTCAGGCCTCCAATCGCTGCACCGTTGCCGGGCGCTTCGGTGAACACGCCCTGCACCGGGTCGCCGGCTAACTCAGCAAACGGTACGTCTTCCGACTTTAAGGCTTTCAGGCGCTGTTTCTGCTCCGCCGTGGCGGCAAAGTCTTTGCGTTGGTAATGCGGGGCACCATGCTGCTCTGTCAGCACCTGATAATACTCACTGGGCAGCTTGCCGGTTTTAGCCGTAATCTCCGCTGCCAACAGGCACAGGATGATGCCGTCTTTGTCGGTACTCCAGGGTTTACCATCAAAGGTCAGGAAACTGGCCCCGGCACTTTCTTCACCCCCAAAGGCCAGTTGGCTCTGGTGCAGGCCTTCCACAAACCATTTGAACCCCACCGGCACTTCATACAGTTCCCGGCTATTAGCGGTCACAACCCGATCAATCATCGACGACGAAACCAGGGTTTTTCCAATGGCCAAGCTAGCCGGCAACTGTTTGCGGTGCTTCAGCAAGTAGTCCACGCATACCGCCAGGTAATGGTTCGGGTTCATTAATCCAGCGGTATCAACAATGCCATGGCGGTCGGCATCCGGATCATTGCCGAACGCCAGGTCGAACCGATCTTTAATTTTTAACAGATTGGCCATAGCCGCAGGGCTGGAGCAGTCCATGCGAATCTTTCCGTCATGATCCGGCGGCATGAAAGCAAACGCTGGATCCACAGTGCGGTTAACCACTTCCAGCTGCAGACCATAGTGCGCAGCCACGGCTTCCCATACGGCCAGTGCTGAGCCACCCATAGGGTCCACACCCAGTTTCAGGCCGCTTTGGGCAATGGCGGGCATGTCCACGACCTCACCCAGGGTTCTCACGTACTCGCTCACGTAATCCCAATTCTCGGCTTCTGCCACCGCAATGGACCAGGATGCGGTGCGAACCTCGGCCAGGCCAGCCGCCAGCAACTCGTTGGCGCGATTTTCAATCCAGCTCGTGGCATCCGTATTCGCCGGCCCTCCGTCTGGGCCGTTGTACTTGATGCCGCCGTCTTCCGGCGGGTTGTGGGACGGAGTAATAATCAACCCATCCGCCTGTTCTGCTGTTCCAGTCGCGTTATGGCGCAAAATTGCATGGGACACCAATGGTGTCGGCGTATACCCTCCAGCCGAGTCCACGCGCATAGATACACTGTTTCCTGAAAGCACTTCCCGTACTGACTCCATCGCCGGCCCGGAAAGCGCGTGAGTATCTTTACCCACATACAGAGGCCCGGTAATACCTTGCCTGCGACGCCAACCCACTACCGCCTGGGTAATGGCCAGAATATGATCGCGATTGAAACTACCTTTCAGCGAACAACCCCGGTGGCCAGATGTGCCAAACACGACTTTCTCTGAGACCTCACCGGGGTTCGGGGTGCGTTCAGTATAGGCAGCTAGGACCTTGCTAATTTCAGACATCTTTTTCCTTTTGAAGCTACGACGCTAGAGCCAGAGTTGGTACTTTCTCAAATTGGGGGAGAAGACTGCGAAGAGTGGAGAGAGGGGTAATGGCAAAAAGTATCTTTATCGCAAGCTTGCCACAAACTCCGAAAAGGCGCCGCCCAACTCCGTATGCCGGCAGCCGTAGGTTACAAAGGTCTGCATATACCCCTGCTTGTTACCGCAATCGTGCGAACGCCCTTGGATATGGAACGCCTCTACCGGCTCCTCGTCCATCAACATTCCAATGGTGTCCGTTAGTTGAATCTCGTTACCGGCTCCCGGCGGGGTCTTTTCCAGCAAATCCCAGATACGGTCGGACAATACATAGCGGCCAACCACAGAGAGATTTGAGGGGGCCTGATCCACCGACGGCTTTTCAACAATAGCGGTCATGGCCGCCGACTTGCCCGCTTGCAACTCCGAGCCGTTGGTATCCACCACACCATAGCTGGGCACCTTCTCCATGGGCACCGGCTCCACCAACACCTGGCTGGCGCCAGACTCGTTAAAGCGTCTTACCATGGCCGCAAGGTTGTCGCAGGATAGGTCGGATTCGTGATCATCAATCAACACATCCGGCAACACCACGGCAAACGGTTCATTACCCACGGCCGGACGGGCGCAGCTGATGGCGTGACCGAGACCTTTGGCTTCGCCCTGGCGAACGTGTAACAAGGTGACGTCGGCCGGGCAAATGGATTGAACCTCTTCCAACAGTTGGCGCTTAACCCGCTTCTCCAACATGGATTCCAGCTCAAAACTGGTGTCGAAGTGGTTCTCAATGGAATTCTTACTGGCGTGAGTCACCAGCACGATTTCCTTGATACCTGCTGCGATGCACTCGTTTACCACATACTGAATCAGCGGCTTGTCGACAATTGGCAACATTTCCTTGGGGATAGCCTTGGTAGCTGGCAACATGCGTGTGCCCAAGCCCGCGACCGGGATAACTGCTTTGCGAACTCCGTTCATTCAAAACTCCTGGTTATTTGTTTCTTCAGCAACTGGCAAGTGCCTGTCTCTATCAGCCAGGAAATCAGATACCTCCTCATCTGCAGCTGGGCTATGGCCGTTGTTCAACATATCTACTTGCTGTGGACTTACGTCCAGAGCCGCCACTTCATTGCATAGGGCAAATAGAACTGTCTTGCAGAGGCCCAAGCCCAATTAGCCGGCACCAAGAATGGCAATTTTCACAAAAGCTACTGAAACTGATTACTTTGCGGCCCGATACATTACTTCAGCTAAGACGGAGCACGTTTTCTGAATTTCCTGCTCAGTCAATGTCGGGTGTACCAAAAACATCAAGCTGGTCTCACCCAACTCACGGGCTACGGGCAAAGGCTCACTTGGCCGCCAATTCGTGCCATCAAAGGCCTTCTCCAGATAGACTTCAGAACAAGAACCAGAGAAGCAAGGAACACCTGCTGCAACCACCTCGTTCAAAATCCGGTCCCGGGTCCAGCCCTCTGCCAACTCCTCCGGGTTAACGAACACATAACATTTGTAAGCTCCGTGCTGCAGCCCTTCAGGAATATCCGGAACGCGCAGGCCGGGCATTTCCCGGGCACATGCCCAGATTTGTTCAATATGTTCGGTGCGTGCTTTGTGCCACTGAGGCATGCGCTGAAGTTGGATGCGACCAATCACACCCTGCATTTCCGTCATCCGCCAGTTGGTGCCAAAGCTCTCATGAAGCCAGCGAAAGCCCGGCGCGTGCTCACGTTCATACACCGCGTTCCAGCTTTTGCCATGGTCCTTGAATGACCACATGCTTGACCAAAGGTCACGATCATTCGTCGTCACCATGCCACCTTCACCGCCGGTGGTCATGATCTTATCCTGGCAGAAAGACCAGCAGCCCACATGGCCAATCGACCCCACCGAACGCCCCTTATAGCGCGCACCGTGGGCCTGGGCGCAGTCTTCAATCACATACAGCCCGAACTCCTCCGCCAGCGCCATAAAGCCGTCCATGTCACAGGGCCAGCCGGCCAGGTGCACGCACACAATGGCCCGGGTGCGGGGGGTAATCACCTGGCGCACGGTGTCCGGCGTAATGTTCTGGGACTCCGGGCAAACCTCCGCAAACACCGGCACCGCCCCGGCGGTGACAATACTGGAAGCAGACGCCAGGAAGGTACGCGGCGTAACCACCACCTCATCCCCGTCTCCTATACCCAGCCCTTTCAAAGCCAAGTCCAGGGCGACCGTGCCATTTGCAAGGGCAATGGCATAGTCAGCGTCGGCAAAGGTTGCAAACTCCCGCTCAAACTCCCGGCACTCCTGGCCTGTCCAGTAATTCACCTTATTGGAGAGAAGAACATCGCGTACTGCATTGGCCTCTTCATCAGAAAAAGAAGGCCACGGGGAAAAAGGTCCGTTCAGCATGGTTACTCTGTATTTTGTTTAAGAAAAAGATGAAAGATTGTTTGCCACCAAAGCCACACCACCCCACCCCAAACGCCCAACCAACTCCGCCAAGCCAGGGCTTTTGTACGGCACCGAATCATCCTCCCACCGCCGCCGCACGCTCTCATGCAGTACCGGCTCCACCGCCCGCATCTTCCGGGGCAATGCCCTCAGCCAGGCGCAGAACGTGGGTGGATGTGTCGGATTCCGGCGATTGCCAGGTTCCGTCTGAACAAATGATGATGTTTTTCATAGTGCCTCCTGTTCCTTGGAGTTAATTGGAGTTCCTTTTCGGCCACGGACACTCACGGACAAAGCAAGTAAGGCTTACCAAACCAACCAGGCTACAAAGGGGTCGTACCCCGCAGGGGTATGACCCCACCCTTCTGCCAGCGCCGGTCACCAAAAGACGGGTATATCCCTGCTCTTCCCAGCAAAACCTCCACTATTCGAGAGCCGCCCCAACATCCTGACTACGCAGAATACGGACGATAAACACGCCACAGTCATCTACTCGGTAATAAATAGACTCGAAATCCTCAGCGGCCTGCTCACTAAGCCTGTAATTTGCCATCCTCAATTAGCCTCTCCCTGGCTGCCCGACGAATCTCCTCCAGTGTGCGATTACTAAAGCCGCTTTCTTCTCCCTCTAGCAGCGCTGCCCGTAATTGCTCCAGCCCGGCACTGCGCTCCTGATCCCTGCGGATCAAATCACGAAAGTATTCACTATCGTTTGTGAAATCACCACGAGCAATCCGAGACTTAACCCAGTTGCTCTGGGTATCTGTCAAAGTGATTGTCTTGCGAACAGTTGTCATAAAGCACCCCACCCCAAAAATCATACTACTGGTGCAGAATAGCATACTTTCCGACTTACCAAACCATCCAGGCTACAAAGGGGTCGTACCCCACAGGGGTATGACCCCACCCTTCTGCCTACGCCAGTCACCGGCCTTCAGGTAAAGGACCTGGTATTCAGCTCGGCGGGAATCAAGCCAAATGAACAATATTCAGCGCCAGCAACCGCTCAAGCCGAGAATAATCTGGAAGTTTTTGCCTAGCAGATCTACAGGCAATGGCCATTTGCTCCCCTGAAACGGCACTCCACTCGAAAGCGTAATCTGACAGCTCCGCCAGTTGGTCAAGAAAAATCCTCTGAGTACGCCCATTACCCTCACGGAAAGGGTGAACCATGTTGATACGTCCCAAGTAGTATGCGGCCCTGAAAGCAAACTCTTCCTTAGGTAAGCCCCGAAGAAGGTCCTCTGCATGCAGTTCAGAAAACAACTCGTCTGCGACCTGCGGAATCACACCATAGGGTAGAAATAGCATCCCTCCCTTGGAAATTTCGGTACTACGCAGATGGCCGGCCCAATCGTATACATCGCCAAACAGGCGGAAATGAATCTCACACAGATGCTTCAAACCAAAGGTCGGGGCCACAGGCCTTGCAATCAGCTCAGCCATCGCAGCAGCACTAATGGCGGCTTCAGCCTCGTTCAACTCAGCAGTGTTGGTAATACCCAAGAGGTTCTTCAGGCAGGTAGAGCCTTCGATAAGGTAGGGATCTTCATCCTGAAGATCATAATGCTCATAACCATCCATGGACTAATCAGCTGGCTGGGCGAGTGTACTGTTCCACCAGTTTTTGACGAACGGTTTTACCCGACACACGGCCTGCGGCCACTTTAAGCATCCTGGCTTCAGCCTCTCGCGACACCTGAATACCCTCTATCGCCATAGAACCCACGGCTTGCCGGACTTTGAACGCCAAACGTTTCGTTTTGGATTGGCTCATGTCACTACACCTCATCAAGGTCTCACCTAAGATCATAGCGTTTTGGCTAAATGAAGGGCAAGCCTGCGGCCTCATTCTGAATACTCAGGTCCTACCCCGCAGGGGTATGACCCCACCCTTCCCCCTTCTGCCAGCGCCAAATACCAACCGCCAGCGCCTACATCTCCCTCCCTGGAGTTAATAGGAAACCCTTTTTCTAGCCACGGACACTCACGGACCCACACAGACAAAGCAAGTAAGGCTTACCAAGCCAACCAGGCGGCAATCTTGGCGATCACCTCCTGGAATGCATCCGGAGCCACCCTTACCGCCTTGCCGGTTTCACCTGCACGCATGGCAAGCTTTTTCTTCGCGGTGAAGTCAATAAAACGCTCTTGCTGGCCATACAGGATGTCCTTTTGTCTTGTCCGCGAATGTCCGTGTCATCCGGCAGTCACGCCGGCGGCGTATAAGTCATCCGAAACCGAACATTATCCAACTCAGAATTCAGCCTGTCCCGAAGCTTTTCCGGCTTTGACGGCAAATTAAACCGAGTCCAGTTTAGCTGTGCCGTTTCAACAATCTTCAGACCACTGGCCTTAAATGCACCTTTCCGTCGCTTTTTCTTAAAGCCAATCCCTTCCCAGGTTTCCAGAACCTCCCCCTGACGATTGCCGATGGCATGTTGAGCCTCCATATCGTCTACGTGCAGCCCCATGGCCTGATAGCCGGGGTGTACATAGCCGGAATCAGGATCAGCAACCTTCAGCATTCGTTTCAGCTGATCAATCGTCGATAGATTCAGCAAGCCTAGTTTAGACATTAGAACTTAAATAGATGCCCCCAACACCCGGGCCGGATTGCCCACCACCGTAACCCCCGGCGGCACATCCTTGGTCACAACAGCGCCCATGCCAACCACAGCACCATTACCCACCTCAATCAACTGACGCACCGAAGCGCATGCACCAAGCCAGGACAAAGCCCCGATTTTTACACCACCCGCCAGAACTGAATTCGGGCTTACGTGGGCAAACTCACCCAGCATGCAGTCATGTTCCACTATGGCACCCGTATTAACGATGCAGCCTTCACCAACATCCGCACAGGCGTTGATCACGGCATTGGCGAAAACAACCGAGCCCGCACCAACCATCGCATACTCACTGATGACCGAAGCCGGGTGAATTACCGAAACGATTTGCGCTCCAGAGGCCGCCAACTCACGCTGCTTTGCCTGGCGAATCCGGTTATTACCAATGGCAACCACAACGCCATCAAAGCCCTTAACATCTTTCAACAACGCAGCGGTGTCGCCAACAACCGCCCATGGCCCGTTCTGTGTCAGCCCCGGCCAGGCATCATCAAAAAACACCACCTCATCCCAGCCCGCCAGCCCGGCAGCATCGGCTACCACCTTGCCGTGGCCACTGGCACCGAGAATCGCAAGGCGCATCAGTCTTTGCTCCCGGTGAACTTAGACATAGTCACCTCACCCTCCCCACTAATCCCATCCCGAACCAGCACCTTCTTCACCGTAAGGAACAGAATCTTCACATCCAGCCCAAGCGACTGATTGTCCACATACCACACATCCAGCCGGAACTTGTCTTCCCAAGAGATCGCATTACGGCCATTCACCTGTGCCCAACCGGTCACTCCGGGTCGCGCGTCATGGCGGCGATACTGTTCCTGCGAATACAGCGGCAGGTATTCCATCAACAGCGGCCGGGGGCCCACCAAGCTCATATCGCCCTTGAGCACATTCCACAGCTCCGGCAACTCATCCAGGCTGGTGGCGCGCAGAAAGCTGCCGAACGGCGTCATGCGCTGATCATCCGGTAGAGGGTTGCCGTGTTTGTCCATGGCGTCCAGCATGGTGCGGAATTTCACCATCTTGAACGGTTTGCCGTTCAGGCCTGGGCGGGTTTGGCGGAAGAATACGGGGGAGCCGAGTTTGCGGCGGATCAAAATGGCAACCACAGCAATAACGGGAGCAAGCAATAGAAGCCCACCCCCAGCCGCGGCAATATCAAACAACCTTTTAATCATCAGAATTCAGCACCCATAGCCAGAATTAAAAGCGATATTCACCCGGCGCAATCTGCGTCGCCAACTCAGCCCGACCATCAGCAGCTGCCTGCAAAACCTGTATTAGTTGGTTCGCAAGCAGGTCACGATCAAAGTGTTCTTCTGCCAGCAGCCTTGCAGACTTTCCAGCCTGCGCCAACCATTCCTTGTCATTAAGCTTTTTATCCAATTCTTCGGCCACGTCGGCAGCAGATTCGCGCCACATGGCAAGACCACAACCTTTAGCATTGACCATTTCATGCATCCAGCCGCCATAATTGAGCATTACCGGCGTGCCAGAAGCCAGAGCATCAAAAAACTTGTTTGCGGAATTTGGTCGCATCTCTGGAAGATCGATAAACAGTGCAGAAGCCATATCAGCCGCACTTAACAGTGCCGGAATGTCTCTTTTCGGGAGCATTCCCTCGATAAACAGATTCTTACCCAGCACACCGGCTTGTTCAGCCTGCTCGATTATCCCTGACTTTTCCTTACCCTCACCCACCAAAAGAATGCGAACATCTGAATTCAGGCGAAGCAACTCCTGCGCAACCGGCACCATATAGCCAACGCCATTGGTTGGCCCAAAGGTACCGGTGTAGACCAGCAAAGGCCTCTCACCCAGCCACTCACGCTGTGCCCGAAATCTTGCGCCGGCTTCTGCGTTGTACTGAAACTCCGCGTTGTCGCTGCTATTGGGAATCACTGCAACTTTCTCGGCAGGATACCCCGTGCGCAATACGCCCTCCTTCATGCCAGGAGAAAGCGCCACCACGGCTTCCGCATTGTGGTAGGCCCAATGCTCAAGCCGATGAGCAGCAAACCTGAGTAGCGGATTTTTCAGCGCTCCAACCGCAATCGGCATTTCCGGCCAGAGATCCCGCACCTCGAACACCATGGGAATCTTTTTCTTACGGGAAGCGGGAACTGCGGGCAAGGCGATAGTCAGTGGCGTACTGGTTGCAAAAATAATATCGGCATCTAACTGAAGCGCTTTTTTCCGAGCTGCTAAAGCAAAAGAGAAGAAAGCCTTCAAGCGCTGAAAAAAGCTCATGTGGTTGGAGTACGGCACAGGGTACCAGTGCACCTGGATACCGGCTTCATTAGTCTGGAACCAACCTTGCCGGCTGTCATCCTGCTCGCGATAGCTGGTGACCATATGTACTTCGTGGCCGGCAGCTACCATGCGGCGGGCCATTTCGTAGGAGCGGGTGCCGCCGGCCATTTCTGGGGAGGTGTAGTATTGGTGAAGGTAGATTATTTTCAAAACATTAACCTCAGAATAGCTTTTTAAAAGCTTAATTTTAAGGAAGGTCTGAATAACCGCCAATTTTCACCAGCATCGGCATGAGCCGGCAAAAAACCGAGGAATCAGACACTATTTCCCCGTTATTTGTATATTTTCGCCTATTTTCCGCCATTTTGGCCGAAAATAGGCACACTGGCCCTATGCCAGCAGGTGTTTTTCGACAGCCCGCGATAGCGAACCTTGTTGTAGCCGAACACCTGCTTGATGTACCGGAACGGATGTTCCACTTTTGAGCGGATGCTGGCTTTGATTTTCTCGGCTTTCAGCTTGTCAGCATTAAGGGCCTTCCGTGAACCCGGGCGCTTGGCGATGAACCAAGACACATTCTTACGGTGCGTGTGCTCGCCTCGCTTTTGTATGCCGAGGTAGCCGGCATCACCAAAGACTCGACGTTCTTCGCCGTGCAGCAATTTACCGGAGGGCACAATGTCATGAACGTTGGCTTCGGTGGTATCGATGCTATGGATCAGGCCCAGAGTGTCGTCGACACCAATGTGCATCTTCATGCCGAAGTGCCATTCGTTACCTTTTCGGGTTTGGTGCATCTCTGGCGGTCCGACGATTCGGTCACGATTGCCAGAACTGTTCTTTGTGGAGCTGGGTGCAGAGATGATGGTGGCATCAACAATGCTGCCTTCACGCAGCATCAGGCCGTTTTTCTCCAGGTGCTTGTTCGCCTCTTTGAACAGCACCTTGCCGAGACCATGCTGCTCCAGAAAATGACGGAACTTAAGGATCGTTGTTTCGTCTGGCAGACAAAGGATAGGGAGGCCGTCCGTTCTGGCCCTTGGGGTAATAACGGGCTACCTTCTTTTCCAACTGCTTCCACGGAATCAGCTTGTCCATCCGTTCCAGAAAGATCTCGCGGCGGGTTTTACGCTTCTTGGTCTGGTACTCGGCTTCGGAGAAGGTGATCTGATCCATGGTGGCAACGATCCTATGCGGTTGACGATCGCCGTATTATCGCTGATTTTGGAGACTTATTCAGAGTCTCCTTAAATAATTTAAATTTACAAATACGAAAGTAGAAATCAATCAGCTTCAATAATACAAAACCAATCAAAACAAAAAATATTGCAAAAAACATAAACTATGAAATGATTAATTTACAACTTCACCACTTATAATATTCCAAGCTTTCTCCGAACTATACTCATCGCGCTTTTTGAGCGCACCTTCCTTCAAAATAAGCAAAGTTTCGGGCTTTGTTACGACCTTTAATACCGTAGAAATAAATTCTTCTTCATTATCAAAATTTACAACAAACCCTGTCCGCCCATCCTCCACAAACTCATGCGCATTTAGCCACTCGGTCGCAACTACGGGAACGCCACATATATATGCATCCAAGATGCTTCCAGGAAAGCCCTCCGTATAGAACTTAGTCGGAAACAGCATTAGATCATAGCCCCTTAGGACATCATAAATGCAATCTGGCTCAATGGGCCCAAAATAATTCACCGATGATCCCTTTAGAATCCTGAAAAACCTTTCTTGGTAATCAGGGGAAATAGGTCCGTATAGATCAATAGCTACAGCTCCCCCGAGCCCGGCACGCTTTAACTCTTTTTCCAGTTTGAATATAGTATCCACACCTTTTAATGGGTTAACCCTCCCCATGTAACAGAGCTTAAGGGCGTCGCCATCAGATTCACCACCAAAAACCTCCGGGTATTCGGTCAGCCTGAAATTATGTAGCTTTGACACGTTCGAGAACCCCAAACATTGCAGTCCTCGATAAACCGTCTCCGTTTCAGCAAAAATACGATGGATTCTTGAAAGCATATAACGATGAATGGGCTTATCCTTCAAAAATTCTACCAACCAACCACCAACAACAGCATAGTTAATTTTGAAACCCAATATTTTAGAAAGGAAATAAATAAAAGGGAAAACATACTTTAGGTTTCCCTGCGCGGGAAGATAAATCAAAACCTTAACCTTCATCAGAAGGCGCACCAACAGGAAGATTCTTAGCTTAGATACCTTGAACTCCTGAGTATCGAAATAATAGACATCGCCATCAATTTTCCCACGAACTAGAGAAAAAATACTTCTTGTCTTTACTGTCTGGCCATCTAATTGATTATTTACATAACCAAAATAGCCCAACACCAATACACTCATACTATTGTCCGGCTAAAAGAGAGAGGTAAGATTTAACAATTTTCTCAGGCTCGAAACTATACCTAGCAACCTCTAGGTTCTTCCTTCCGGCAGACTCTAGCTCTTCCTTATCCATTGCCAAAACCCTCTTAAGAATATCACTCAGACTAGAAGAATCATGAGGACTGAAAGTGTATTCTGGACCTAAAAACAAGGAAACATCTGATACATTTGATGAGATCACGGGCTTTGAGTTAGCCATCGCCTCACATACCACATTCGGAAACCCTTCATAGAAGCTGAACAGTCCAAGCGCATCTGCCTGATTAACCTTCTCTTCTATTTTGGAAGTTGGGTGATGAAAAAAAAACAAATCATTGAGGCCATACTCTTCAATTTTCTCCATTGCCTCACGCTTAGAGTTATCTGAGCGATCCCCACCGTACCAGTTGACAATTAGCTGGGACTTTTCGTCGGCAGAAAGGAGATTAACAGCTTCAACTAGCCCGCTGAGATTCTTCAAATGCTGATGGCTTGCTACAACCAAAAGATTGAACTTTCCGCTTCTCCTAAAAATATAACCATCTTCTTTAAACTCGAAGCGATCAAAATCAATCAAATTATAGAGAACCTTAAGTTTCTTCCTAGGAATTAGAGGATTTGCTTCTTTTATCATATTCAAGTTCGCATGCGAGTTAGCAACAACCGCATCGACGAAGAGATGAAAAAAACGGTAAAACCGTAACTTAAATGAAGTCAGAATCGATGGATTTGCACTCCGCTCACCAACGACAAGCCTCCATCGGCGAAACGGAAAGCCAGCCAATGTGCAGATGAAAGATGCGGCTTCCAGAAAAGAAAGAACCGAATCATAACCGCCGGACCTTATGACCGAGCGCATCTTAATGACTCGCTTCAAGTAATTGCTTTCCAGAACTTCCATTACCCTAATATCGTGTCGTTCCAGTTCTTCATAAAAAAAAGGCTGTGAGTGATAGACCAAAAATTCAACATCGTGGCCCTCAGCCTTGAAGGCTATAGCCAAGTTCACAAGCTGGCGCTGCGCTCCCCCAGAGCCAAGGCTGTCAATTACACAGAGAATCCTCATCCCTAACTCCGGTTACAACCGCAAATCCGCCTCACCCAAAGGCAACACCCCCTTCAGGTCAAGCAACACACCCTCAGCCTTGAGGTAACCCCGCAGATCACCGGCACTCATGGCCGCGTATTCTTTATGGGGCACCGCTACAATCACACCGCTGTAGCTGCCCTGCTCCGGCTTATCCGTCAGGCTGATGCCGTATTCATGCTCCGCCTCGGCGCTATCTGCCCAGCAGTCGGTTACGTCTACCTGGCAGCCAAAGTCCTGCAGTTCTTTCACCACGTCAATCACCCGGGTGTTGCGCAAATCCGGGCAGTTTTCCTTGAAGGTAAAGCCCATTACCAGCACCCGGGCATTGGCGATGGTGTGGCCGGCTTTGATCATCGCTTTTACCAGTTCCGACGCCACATAGGGGCCCATGCCATCGTTCGTGCGGCGGCCCGCCAGGATGATTTCCGGGTGGTAGCCAATGGCCTGGGCTTTGTGGGTGAGGTAGTACGGGTCTACCCCAATGCAGTGGCCGCCCACCAGGCCGGGCTTGAACGGCAGGAAGTTCCACTTGGTACCAGCAGCAGCCAGTACTTCGTGGGTATCAATGCCTAGCTTGGCGAAGATCATGGCCAGCTCGTTCATCAGCGCAATGTTCAGATCTCGCTGGGTGTTCTCGATCACCTTGGCCGCTTCCGCCACTTTGATGGAACTGGCCTTATGGGTACCGGCGGTGATGATATCTGCGTACAGGGCATCCACTTCCTCGGCAATGGCGGGGGTAGAGCCGGAGGTGACCTTCATGATGGTGGTCACCCGGTGTTCCTTATCCCCCGGGTTAATCCGCTCCGGGCTGTAACCGGCGTAGAAGTCCTCGTTAAACTTAAGGCCAGACACCCGCTCCAGCACCGGCACACACACCTCTTCGGTGGCACCCGGGTACACGGTGGATTCGTAAATCACAATATCGCCGGATTTAAGCACCTTGCCCACACTTTCGCTAGCCTTCACCAACGGCGTGAGATCCGGCGTTTTGAAATCATCAATGGGTGTGGGCACAGTGACGATGAACACTGAGCAGCCTGCAATGTCATCCAGCGAATCGGTGAACGACAGCTGCGAAGCTGCTGCCAGTTCCTCAGAAGAAACCTCACGGGTGAAGTCCTCGCCTTGCTTCAGCTCGGCAATGCGCTTGGCGTTGATATCAAAACCCACAACCGGGCGTTTTTCGCCAAAGGCAACGGCAAGGGGCAGGCCTACGTAGCCCAGGCCGATAACAGCAATTTTTTTCATGATGTTAGTCCATTAAAGATTAAAAATATTCTTAGCCTGAATCTACAAAGGGGTCTGACCCCACGGGTCAGACTCCCTACACAAGCCAGCGCCAGTCACCAAACAGGCGTAACCACTTCAGTTCTCCAAATACCAAGGCATAGCCTTAGCAATCCCCTCACGAATCCTAAACTCCGGCGCATACCCAAGCTTACTCGCCGCCTTACCAATATCCGCCTGGGAATGCCGAACATCCCCCGGCCGGAAATCCCGGTACACCGGCTCTTTGTCATACACCACACCATTCTCCGCCAGGGCACTCTTCAGCGCGGCGAACAGATCATTCAGAGTGGTGCGGTCACCCACCGCCACGTTGTATACCTCGTTTTTGGCAGAATCCTCCGCCGTGGCCGCCAGCAGGTTGGCCTGCACCGCATTCTCGATAAAACAGAAATCCCGGCTGGTTTCGCCATCCCCGTTGATGAACACATCCTCACCCCGCACCATGGCGGCGGTCCATTTCGGGATAACCGCGGCATAGGCACCGTCCGGGTCCTGCCGCTTGCCGAACACATTGAAGTAACGCAGGCCAATGGCCTTGAAGCCGTAACTGCGGGCGAACACCTCCGCATACAGCTCATTCACATACTTGGTGACCGCATAAGGCGACAATGGCTTGCCAATGTTCTCCTCCACCTTCGGCAACGCCGGGTGGTCGCCATAGGTAGAGCTGGACGCCGCATACGTGAAACTCTTCACCCCCGCATCCCGCGCTGCCACCAGCATGTTCAGAAAACCGGTAATATTGGCGGCATTGGTGGTGATGGGGTCATTCAAAGACCGAGGCACCGAACCCAGCGCGGCCTGGTGCAGCACGTAATCCACACCTTCGCAGGCCTGCTGACAGTGTTCCAGATTTCGGATATCGCCTTCGATGAAGGTGAAGCGGGACCACTGCTCTGGTGAAACCAGAGACTGGACTTCATCCAGATTGCTTTGGTGGCCGGTGGCGAAGTTGTCCAGGCCTACTACCCGTTGGTTGAGCTTCAGGAGGTGTTCGAGGAGGCTGGAGCCTATGAAGCCGGCGACTCCGGTGATTAACCAAGTCCTAGATTTGCTCGACAGAATCCCGGTAAGAGACTTGTATGAAGGCATTAGAATTTCTCCACAACTGGTCAGTGATTATCAAATTCCAAGTTTTAGCGAGAACTTAACAGGGAAAAGCTGAGGGTTTACTACAACATAACGACATACAATAACTAGAGACTATATAAGAAGCACATTCTTGTATGGCAGTATTTGGCCAGCACCAAGCTTTTGGTAAAGAATCACAAACGCATAAACCACTACAACAAAACTCACAACAATCTTCAAATAAGCGTCCTTAGATCTAATATTGCCAAGAAAATAGGGGAAAAACACCACTTGAATCATTGAAAAATACAGAACAAGTCGATCCCCAAAAGGAATTCTGACCAACAAATTCTGAACAAGCACAAAAACAAAGAATAATTTAACTTCCACACTTACACTTTTAACAAAAAAAACAACAAAAACAAAAAAGGAATTAAGAATCAACAGATAATATAAATTCCCGGAAACATTGCCCGATCCGTAGCTATAAATATAATTTTTATATCCAGTTTGACCTATCAAACTAATAATCAAATCAACCCCTATTAGTCCTAGGAGCATCGAAACGAACACCAACAAAACCAGATGAAACCTCTTATTCGGAACTTTTTTCGCGAAAAGAAATATCAGCGAAAACAATGCCGAATAATGAAACATCGATGCCAGTAAAACAAAAAGAGAGAAAGCAAGAGACCTTCCATGAACAAAAAACATCACCCCAACTAAAACAAAACCAACAGCTATTGACTGCCTTGTTATGTTAAATGAATACCAATAAAAATATAAAGTACAGTAAAGAAATATCGTAAACATTGGATTCTTACTGTAGCGGGACGCCACGTAGAAAACAGGAGCAACAGTCAAAAGCGTCGCCAAAACCAACACATCTCTAAAATCACCACCTAACTGTATCACCAATTCATTTATAAACACCCAACCTGGCTCAATAGCATGTCGCAACCATTCAGTACCGGAAGCAATTTCCAAGAAGTAGTGTTCGTAATGAACGGTATCAGTACCGACAGTCAAAGCTCGAAATGCAGACAAAAAAAGCAGGAAAAAAAAACTAAAAAACAAGAAAGGCGCCTGCTCCTTCCTTGGAACCAGAGCCCCCATTAAAACAATTAATGAAACACCGACTATAAGAACCATGAAAAGCTCTGACTATAAAAAACCAATTTCGAATTATCTAAATAACTCAAACCACACCAAATCAAACTCTATCAACCTTGACATTTATGAGCTATCGCTCACTAGTTCTGAGACAGCCAATAATTAACGAACTAAATAATTAACATTAATATCAACTTGTATTTTTCCACCGCGCAATAGCATATCCACCATCCACTCCTGAGGAACAAACCCACCCTCAACCCAATTCAATCCCTCATCCCAATACCCCGGGCAAGGATCATAAAACTCCACAGCACACCCATAACAAATCTCCACAATCAAAGGGTTCCCCGCTTCGTCGTAAACAAAGTCATAAGCCACTACCTGGGCACTAAGCTTCTTGTTAACCTCAAACGCCAATGCCACACACCGCTCATCCATAGCTTCCCGGCTAAACTCTATAGCCCCACTACCCGACGCCCGGAAATCATTCTCTCTAACGAACCGTTTAACGGCGAAGGCCCTGCTCCCAATAACAATCACCCGCAGGTCAGAATTGTTGCCCGGCACGAAGTCCTGAAAGTACACATACCCTCTTTCGTTGGGCTGGTGGTTGGCGAAGTGCGATGTGTCGAATAGACGCTACCTCTTTTCTGAATATTAGAAACAGCGAGGTTGCTTTTGAAGAATCAACTCCACCATCCACTCTTGTGGATTAAATTCACCCACATACCAATTTAGTTCGCTGTCCCAGTACCCTGCCGCTTTCAAAATACCTTCCGTTCCAAACCCATAGCTCAATTCAACAATTAAATCTCGCCCATTATCTTTAATAAAGTCAAATGCAACGGATTGTAATTTCAGCTTCTTTGCAATACTGAAAGCCAAGGCCACTTGCGTTTCTGGGATATCTTGGTAATTGTATAGCCCACTTCCCGATGCTCTAAAATCGCCCTCACGGACCAAACGCCTTTCGCCGGCTGCATACTTACCAGCTACAACGACAATACGGGTATCCGATTTATTTTTAGGTATGAAGTCTTGGAAATAAATATACCCTCTTTCATTAGGCTGCTGCTTGGCAAAGTCTGTGGTATACAGCAAACGCCCCACACCCTTTAGCACATAGAACAGAGAAGCCTGTTTTTGTCGAAACTTTCGGAACCGCTCCTTCAGCGCTGCTAAGCGATCATACTGCGGGAAGCCATTCCCGAAAGCTTTAGCGATCAGTTTTCTTGCCTCTCCTTCTGAGCGAACCAGCCGAACGTTTGCCGCGCCAGCACCGCCCTTGAGCTTGAAGACCTTGGGATAGATTGTAGCCTTGGCCCACGCAAGCGCTTCTTGCTTGTCGTAGAACACATAGCTCGGTACCAACGGCGCTCCGATGGCTTCCAGCAAATACTTCTGAGCCACCTTGTCGTCAAAGTGCCAACCGGTTTTGAAATCCGGGAACACCTTAATTCCGGCGTGCTCCAGCGCGAACAGGACCTTCTTGGCTGCTACCACGTCTTTATACACCGCGTGATGGTGGTGCCACATGAAAGCATCGCAATCGCTCAGCTGTTCAACTAAGTCGCTGTCAAAGGCGTTGACGAGTTTGTAGGGAATGCTTGTCTTTTCGCAATAGGCGATCCAGCGGTCAGAGAAGCTTCCGGGGCGGTGGTGGATGGCAATTTTCATGGCTTTAAGTTTTCTTTGATGACAGCTCGGGAGAGGTCTGCATGGGCCTCACATCGCATCAGATTTAGGAAATAGCTTAATGCGCGAGTTGTGGTGAGCCGGAACCCTAGACGATTTAATAGCGCATTGATGTACCGATTCTTGATAAAAACTTTTACCGACCAATAGCCAAGGTAACTGCGCTGACGTTGCTTCACAAACTCATGCCAGGCTTGTTCTAAACGAACTCGGTCCTGAAGAATCTCACTGTACTCATCAATGCGGCGATTGACCTCTGCACAGTCTTCCAAAAAACCTAGTTCGAAAGTATTCGGCTTCTGGTGGACAGGTTTAACGCTGGTACGGAGCTTGCCATCTGAGATATCAACTTCTAACACCAAACCTGTGTACCAATCCGGATGCACGCTTTCCTTGGTAAAAAGGAAGTTGCCAAGACTGTAAAAAATAGGCGAGCCTTGGTACACCTCATTGCCACTTATACAGTGCGTATGGTGCCCAACGACCAAGTCAGCACCTTGCTCGACATAGAATCGGTACTGCTTCTGCATTCGAGGGCTGGGGAGGTTGTAGTACTCATGGCCGCCATGGACAATAACAATCACAAAATTATGATGGCGCCTTGCGTCCTGGATTTTCTTTGTGTCTTTTATCAGGCACATTCCATTAGCGCCGCCCGATGCTTCGTCTGCACTGGCCCACTCGTTTTCAGCGATATTGATAATCGCTACACTGCCTTCGGGTGTTTGGACAACTTTTGTCTCTGCCGCCTCTTCGTAATTCTTCCCGGCCCCCATCGTATCAATATTGCTATCTCGGCAGAACGCGATGGTATCCAAGACACCTTGTTCGTCGTAGTCCTTGATATGATTATTGGCCAAGGCCGCTATTGATACATTCAGATGCCTGAAAACATCGAGTGTACTCTCTCGATTAGCCTTAAGGTGGGGGCCTGTTTTGATTATCTTTGATTCGCAGTTTGTTACTGGCGCTTCGAGATTGACAATATTCAAATCGGATCCGGCAAAATACTCAACCAGATCTTCCCCAATCTTTTCGCTGGCACTATATTGTTGACTGACTACCAGATCGCCGGTAATTAATATTCTCATGACTTCTTCAACTTTAGGATACTTAATAAAGAAACATATCTGTAGTGCGTTGCGTATAGCTTCACAAAGAGGCTAATTCTTCGGGAAATAAGATAGGATCTAAGCGCATTAGTTATTTGATTCTTGTAGTAGAGTGTTTCATCAGGCGACTTCGAGTCACGGAAGTTGTAGTTAAAAACACGGCTCTTGCTGGTATCGAAAGAACTGACGCTACGATTCTCGGCCTCCACTCGGTACACTGCGGTGACTTTCTCACTTTTAATAACTTGATACTCCCTTGCCAACCGAGCCCAAAGATCCAAATCCTCACCACGATTCAGTTTTTCGTTAAACCCGCCAACCACCTCAACGCAGCTCTTATGAACCACCACAATACTGGTCCACATCAAGCTTTCCTTCATAGCTTCTTTAAAGTAATTCTGTACCTTAAAAATCGGCTCGCTACGGGGGTGCCTGAACATCGCCCGCTTATCTGAGTACTCAAACGACGTCACAAAAACCTTGTCGTCCGGGAACTTCTGCATCATTAATGAAATCTCTTGAAGATGCGCCTTATCCCACAGGTCATCACCATCCAAAAAGGCAATCCACTCGCAACGAGCTTCCTCTATACCCCGGTTCCGCGCAGCGGAAACGCCCTGGTTTTTCTGGTGAATAAGCCGAATCCGGTCATCTACGATAGCTTCAACCACCGCAGCACTGTTGTCGGTGGAACCGTCGTTGACAACAACAATCTCGAAATCCTGGCAGGTTTGATTAAGCACCGACTGGATGGTGTTTCGGATGCTGAGTTCTTTGTTGTAGAGGGGGATGACGACTGAGAACATTTTAAAGTTCCACCCCAGTGAAATTGAGCCGGGCCTTGGATCTCACGGATTCCTTCATTGACGGCTCTATAAACTTTTTCTGGCTAACTGCATCAACTATCATGTTTGAAGTTTCTTCTATTGAATACTCACTATCATAAATTCGGTAACTTTCGTGATATCCGACCGTATTCAGAAAATCAGCGCACTTTCTATGATATTCATTAAGTACAAAAGGCACGCCAGCAAAGCAGGCAAATATTGCAGCATGTAAACGAGTTGAGATCATAAAGTCACAGCTCTTCACTTCGTTCCACATGGCCATCGTCTGCCTTTGATAAGGGACTATCTCAAAATTTTTCAGCTTTGCGTCTGCTATCGTTCGTTTCGTCAGCTCTAAGTCGCCGATACGTGCATGGCCGTTGATTTCCAAAAACTTGAAGTGCACATTATGCTTCTTTTGGATATCAGCCAAAAGCTCACAGAGCATTCTGTGGCGCTTGTGTTCATTAGCAATTGCACCTGGATTACTAATACTTTCATACGGACAGACACTAATACCAATCACCTTTCGCTCATCCTCTCGTTGAGCATCGGGTTTTGAGGTGTAGATTTCAGGCAACAAAGCGGCTAGGTCAAAGGCATTCACCGGCTTATAGGGAAGATCAAGCTGCTCGACATACTCGAACGACTGCTGATCACGAACAGCTAGGAAATCTAGGTGTTTCAGGTATTCGGCTACCGCTTTCTCATCCTCTGTATTCTTAAAGGGCCCGATTGATACGCCAATCGCGCCCAGCTTTAAGTTTGCCCCATTCCGCTTCAGCTGTGTGGCCATAGCTTTGATATTCCTTTTTGCGAGCCTGCTATGTATGGTTGAGCCACCAGCGGAGATTAGGCATTTCGTGTTTCTAAGCAGTAACTGATTCTGGAGGTGGTAACTCCTTGGGAGAGTGAAAGGGTAGCCTTTCATCGTGTTCTGTGTTATGGGAAGACTGTTTTTTCGTGCCAGGAAGGTCGGTCGCTCTACTTGCCAATACTGCTTAGCACCCCAAGCCGCAACCTCAACAAAGGCATCATCACCCGTATTTTTTTGACCGTAGAAGCCAGTGAATAGAATATCTGAAGTAAAAACACTCACTTTCTTAAGCTCCAAACAATGTTCTTTAGCTCTCTATCGAGGAGAACACAGAGTCCAGCGTATAGTATCGGTAGAAGTGTTCCAAAGATCAGAATTGAGATGATGTCTGAGCTCAAAAATTGATCCAGATAACTCTTAGCCAAAGAGAGAGACGCAAAGGTTGATATGCCAATTGCTACGACAACCGCTAGATCTTTAACCTGTTCCAGTAACCTATAGCTTATCAACTTCCCACTATAGATTGAGTTTATGAGATAGGAAGCGAACGAAAATGCAACTAAAGAAATAACAAGACCGATCACATCGAACGACAGCCCAATCACTAAGAACAAAACACCTATGATTTTCTTTATGATCTCGACCAGGAGAAATAAGTCACTACGGCCTTTTACTTTCAGAATATTCAAATTATATGAACTGACCGGCCGTATGATAGATGCCAAAGCTAGTAATTGGAAATAGGGAACTGCGGGTAGCCATTTTTCACCGAACACAAAACGAAAGCCTTCTTCCGCCACTAAAATTAACGACAACATGACAGGAAGAGTGACGAACATTACCAGTTTCATGGTTTTTCTATATGCGCTTTTTAGGGCCGCATCGTTGTCAATATTCGAAAAGTACGGGTACGTAACCTTCCCCAGCACCGCGCTAAGTTGGTTCACGGGGAACAAGCGCAAGGTTTCAGCCTGGTGAAAGTAACCAACCTGAGCCGGAGAGTAGAATTTACCGATCACGATTCGGTATGCGTCGTTGTATACGGTGTCGATAAGGCTCGATAGCGTTAGCTTGTACCCAAACTTGAAGTGGTACTTGAAGCGCTCTTTGTCGAAAACCAACGACGGTTTCCAGGGTATGAACACCCAGTTCTGGACGGTAAACACAATCGCCTGCGCGAGATTGAGCCACACCAGGCTCCACACTCCATAGCCCATGTACGCCATGGTAACGCCAACAATACCCGACATGATTGTTGCGGGGATTTGCAGCTGCATTTGCAGCTTGAAGTTCATTTCCTTGGTGAGCTTTGCTACATGTACTGCGACGAAGGCCCGGATGACGAAGCTTAGCGCGAGCAAGCGGATTATGTCGGTGAGTACGTCCTGATTGTAGAAGGCGGCGATATAGGGCGCAGACAGGAAGACCACGCCATAGACTGCAAAGCTTACGATCAGGTTTGTGACAAATACAGTGGAATAATCTGTCTGGTCTGGCTCTTTGGTACGGATGAGCGAGCTGGTCATGCCGCTGTCCATCAGCGCTGTGCCGATGGAGATAAACACGATGACCATGGCAATCAGGCCGAACATTTCCGGCATCAGCAGCCTGGCCAGTATGACTTGAACACCGAAGTTTATGATTTGTACGCTGAATTGCTGTACAAAATTCCATTTTACGCCGGTGATGGCTTGCTGCTTCAGGCTCACTGGGGGCTAATACTCGCTGGTGCTTCTTGCTACGTATGGGTGGAGACAAGGGTGTTAGTTTAATGAATATCGTGGGTATTGGTCAGACTGAGCGTTGTAGCCGGTTACCGCCGCGCATGCCGCCGAACCGCCACCAGCACATGCCAGGTCAAGGTAGAAATCACCACCATGGCAATCAACACCCAGAATGCCAGCGGTTGCAGCTCCTCACTCAATAGCGATCGGAGTGGTAAAAAGCCGTTGGCGAGTTCGTTTGCCGGTGCCGCCGGTAGGCCTGCATCTCGTGGGCGAAGTATTTGTTGGCTTCTATTCGGTTGCCCACTGCATCAAAGGAGTGTTTGATGATGCGGAAGGTTTCTCTGTCGGTCTTGTTCAGGGCTGCGGGGCTGAAGGCAGCGTCCAGAAAGTTTGGTTCGTGCTGGCGGTTGGTAGCTCGCAGGTCCAGCGCCTGATTAAACCTAGCTTCGCGGAAGTTGATGAAACTGTAAAAGGTTACGTACCGAAGCGTAATAGGGGTTACAGGCCCAGACTTATCGATCCCGAACGCGCATTTCTCGAACCCGGCGAAATCGCGGAATATCGATTTCTCCATGTGGAATTCATGGAACTGTGACTCGTAGAAATCTGCTAGTTTTTCGAAATTGGTATCAACTGCAACGAATTTTCGGCACTGGCCGCCAATCAACGTAAACTTTTCGTTGAAGACGGTTGACCGCAAAACAACCGCCGCCGCGCCTTTCAGCTTGCTGATTACAACCCGCTCTTCAAAGGTACAACTTTTTAGGTCAAGGCTAGCAAGCCTTGTGTCCTTTTTCTTTGCCGGATCAAATAGCGGGATATCCAGAACCATATCGGTTAACACAAGCTCGTTTAGGTCACAGCGGGAAAACACCGACGTGTATTCCATTAACGGGCTTCTGCCGAGTTCATCGGCGGTGAGTTCAACTCTTTGCTTGAAGCAACACTGGTCAAAAAGCGGGCCTGTGTTTCTGATATTCCAAGCGTGGGTAACCTTCCAATCAGAATGAAACGTGCACTCGCTGAAGGTTGTATAGCTTTTCTTCGTATTTCTCAGCTGACGTTGGCGATTCATTCCACATCCAGTCGTAGCTTTTTGGCTCTCCAGCAAGTGCCTTATCAATAACGGATTCTGCCAGTTTGGTACTGGTGCCGAGCAGACGACTGATTTCCTCCACCAAGGTCGTCTTCAGCGCTTTGAAGTGCTGGTCTTGTTCTATCGTTTCCAACTTCACACCTGGGTGGAATCGCCGCCTACTTCGTTAAAAATGGAGACATCGATGTTGCCATTTTTCAGCGTTTCTCGCCCACTGATTGCCACTCGGCTTTCGTTAACAAACGCGGCCATCACTTCATCAAAGATCTCAGCCGAAAACGAACATACGTGGTCTTTGTGATCGGAGGTTTGGCGAAGAGTGAACGTGAAATTGTCGCGGTCCATTTCCGATACCAGGCCTTCCAGAGTGGTGATTTTTTCTTCTTTTGTTCTCACGGCCTGAAGCACTCTTTTTACGCGTTTGGATGTTTCTCGGCCAAGCCGATAGGTTTCATCGCCTTTCCCTAAAATGGTTCCGCCCACCTCAAACTCTGTAACAATGCCTGACAACGGTGGTACCAGTTTTTCAAGCGCTTCCAGAAGCTCAATTTCAAGAGTTTCAAGCTCGGAATCGTTATCGTCGCTGCCTTCTGAACGGCGAATAGCATGTGCCAGGGCACTGCCAATTTGATGCATTTCCGCATCTGCGTCGTCTTGCAGCAGGCACTCCTGCGATTCTTCAGGAAGACTGAACGCCACTTCGAAGCTGTTGTAGGCAAAGTGTTGCACGGGCAGATCGTACAAACGCTTTCTGGAATTACTAACACGGCCTTGTTTGGCGGGCTCTTTGTACACGTGGGCAGCGGCTTTTCTTAAAGCGGTGCTGGCCCCCTCAACGACTTGCCGGATTACGCTGGAAGGCACCGTGCCAGCTGATAGCCCCTCGCCGATGGCGCGTAAACGAAATGCCGGTTGCAGGTGAGGCCAAAGCATTCGCTCTTTCTCTGGCAACACGGATTCAGGCAAGCCACTCAGGGTTGTTCGCCAGGCGTTTTGGGGCTCCAGCGCATGATTAGCCTCCAACACCCATACTAGAGGTTGGTCTACCGCTTTTCGGACGGTGACAATGCCGTTTTCAAGCTGGCTGACAATTTCATCGTTGGTAGGTGCCACCAAATAGCGAGCACGCTGGTCATCTTCGTCTACCAGCATAACCAAAGCTGTACACAACCCGGTTTCAGCGGTGAACAGTCGTGGGCCGTCAACGTCTATTAAAACATCGAGAATTTCAATGTTTTGAAAATTACTGGGGTCACAAGTAAGACCTTTGATTTGCCAGTCCATTGTTAACCCTCGCTGCTGACTGTGAAGGCGGCGGCGCGTTCAACTTCTTCAAATGGCCACCAGGTCACATGTGATGGCCTTAGCTTCGCCGGTGTAGGCTTGATCTTACCGTGTTCGGCCGTCAACTCACCACGAAAAATCAACTTGCCCAGCTTTGGAAAAATACCCGTCAGGTGTTGAGCCTCTGAAATGTCACGAAAAACCGACAAGCCGTGCCGCATGCAAGGGTCGCCTTTTGATGACTTACCGAGCTCGGCATGGGACTGGAAGTCTCCTGGGGCTGGCGGATTCTCTCGGCAAATTCGGTACACAACGCCTTCGGCCGGCGGTGCATCATCAGGCGGGCAACACTCGGGCCACTGTTTTGGAAAGCCTGCCATGGCCTTTATTCTCCTCGGATAATAGCTTTGTTAAACAAGATGATGGCGGTGTGAGGTTGTGCCGTCAACAATTGTGCGAATGTTTGTCGCTGGCCTTGGGTGGGGTCTGACCTCGAGGGGTTCGCCCCCTTTGTAGCCTGCTTACTTCGCGGACTTGTAGGCGTAGTTGTAGTAACCGTAGCCGCCATAGCCATAGTTAGAGGCTTTCTTTTCTACGGCGTTAAAGATCACACCCTTCACTTCTATGCCGTTTTGTTCAAAGCGGCGTTTGGTGAGTTCCAGCTCTTTAGCGGGGTTAGTGCCAAAGCGTGCGACCAGCATGGTGGTGCCTGCATGCTTGCCTACGATGGCTGGGTCGGTTACGGCAAGGATAGGCGGGGTGTCTACGATGACCAGGTCGTAGTTGGCGCTGGCTTGTTTCAGGAACTCGTCAAAGCGTTTGCTCATCAGCAGTTCAGACGGGTTAGGCGGTACGGTGCCGCGGCTGATGAAGTCCAGGCCTTCTACGCCGCTGTGTTCGGTGGCTTCTTCTACTGTTACTTTGCCGGCCAAAAGGTCCGACAGGCCTTTGTGGTTGCTTACGCCGAAGACATCGTGGGAGAAGCCGCGGCGCATATCAGCATCCACCAGCAGCACCCGTTGGTTGGCCATGGCCATGACGGCGGCCAGGTTGACGGAGACAAAGGTTTTGCCCACGCCAGGGCTGGGGCCGGAGATCATCAGGATGTTGTTGCGGGCGTCCATCATGCCGAAGTGCAAGCTGGTGCGCAGGCTGCGCAGGCTTTCAACCGCTAGATCTGCGGGGTTGGCAACGGCCAGAAGTCCGGATGTGTGTTCCTTTCGGCCCCGTTTCTTTTTGGCCATCTGTTCCTGGGTGTCAGACAGCGGCACGGTGGCGTATACCGGCAGGCCGAGCTTTTCGATGTCGTCCGGGTTCTCGATGCCGCGGTTCAGCATGGCCCGCACCAGTACGATGCCGGTGCCAATCATACCGCCCAGCAGCAGGGCTACGGCGGCGATCAGGGCGCGCTTGGGTTTTACCGGGGCCTGGGTGTTTACCACGGCGTCGTCCACTACCCGTACGTTGCCCACGGTGCCGGCCCGGGCGATGTCCAGTTGCTGGATGTTAGAGAGCATTTGCAGGTAGATTTTGTTGCCCACTTCCACATCACGGCGCAGGCGTACCAGTTCTTGCTGGGTTTCTGGCAGGCGGCCGATGCGGGCGTCCAGTTCGGCGCGGCGGCCTTTGAGTTCCGCCATTTGTGAGGCCCAGGCCCGGTAGCGCGGGTGGGTGGGCTGAAAGCGTTGTTCAATTTCGGCGCGCTGGAATTCCAGCTGAGAGATCTGGGCTTCCAGGTTGACGATCTGGTCCAGCACTGCCGAGGCTTCGGCGCTGATGTCGATGGTTTCTTCCTGCACCTGGTAGTTATTGAACTTCTCTTCGGCGGCTTCCAGTTCCTGCTTTACTTCCGGCAGGGTTCTTCGCAAGAATTCCAGGGACTGGGCGGCTTCGGCGCTGGCCCGTTCTACGTTCTGTCGGACGTAGTTCTGGCCCACTTCGGCCAGCACCTGTTCGGCCATAGCGGGGTTGGTGTGTTCGTAGGCCAGCTCGATGATGCCGGAGCCTTTGCCTTTTTCGCTAGCGGATACGCCCCTTTGCAGGTCCATGGTGGCGGCGTATTGGCTGCGTTTGCTTACGTTGAAGCGGGTGCCGGGGCGGGCAATGAGTTCGGCAACCATCAGGCCGTAGCCGTTGGCGTCTGCCGGGGTGTCGGTTTGGCCTTCCAGTACCAGCTCTTCGTCTTCGTTAAACAGCTGCCAGCTGTTGTTGCCGCCGGCTACCAGTGTGAAGGCGCCGGACCCGCCCGGTACGTCCATGCGGGTGATGGTGAGTTTTTCACCGCCCCAGGCGTAGCCTTCGCCCCATTTGGGTTGGGCCAGCTCGCCGGGTTCGCCACTGAAGCGGCGGGCCAGGGTGGCGCCTACTACGGGGAAATAATCCGGGCTGGTAACGATGTCCAGGTTCAGGTTGTCCACTACCTGGCCCAGTACCCGACGGCTTTTGATCAGTTCGATTTCAGTGCTGGCGCTGGAGGTGGTTTCCAGCAGGCCGCCCAGGTCTTCCATGCCCGGCAGGCCGCCTGTTTTCTCTTCTACCTGGATCAGGGCGTTGGCGCGGTATACCGGCGGTTGGATCAGGGCGTAGAACACGCCGATGGCGGTGAACACTACGGTTACGGCGGCAATCAGCCATTTGCCGTCCCACAGGGTGCCGATCAGGGCCAGCAGGTCTATTTCGTCGTCTTGTGTGGTTGCGATGCTGGTTGTTGTGTTGTCTGTCATGTAATTCAGTTACCCAGGTATTTGAGCCAGCTGTCGCAGGCTTGGTCGATCAGTTTGTAGGCGTGTTCGAAGGCGGGGCGCTGTTGCCGGTAGGGGTCTGGTACCGGCTGGTTGTTCTGCCATTTGCCCAGCAGGAAGGCGCGGCCGCGGATTTGCGGGGCGATTTCGTGCAGGCGCTTCAGGTGGCCGTCTTCCATGGCCAGTATCAGGTCGGCACTGGCCAGCATCTCTTGTGTTACTTGCCGGGCCCGGTGGAGGCTTGCGTCTATGCCCTGCTCTTGCATCAACTCTAAGGCGGTGTCGTCGGCGGGTTTATCGACCAGTGCGCCGATGCCCGCCGAGTGTACGTGTTTGTTGGTTCCTTCAGGCAGCCGGGCCCGAAGCAGATATTCTGCCATGGGGCTGCGGCATATGTTGCCTACGCATACGATGAGGATGTTGTTGAACATGCGGTGTTGTGTTTAGTTGGTCAGTTCACGTTCGGTGATGGAGCCGTAGTACAAGGTCTGCATGCTTGGCAGGATTTGTGCGATCAGGCGGTTCCAGCGGGCGATGGGTGCGGCGGTTACGTATACGATGTCCCGCGCTTGCAGGGTGAACTGGTCTGCCAGTACCAGGGCGGTGGCGTTGCGGGCGTGCAGCTGGTACACATCGGCAATTTTGTCGCTGCCTTCGGCGGCCTGGCGCAGTACGAAGATGCCACTGGCATCGGCGGTGGCTTGGGCGAAGCCGCCGGCATCGGCCAGGGCTTCTGCCAGGGTGATGTCGGAGCGGCCGATGTTCAGGCTGGTGGGTTTGCCCACTTCGCCCAGCACAAAGATTTTGGCGGCGTCGTTACGGGCCACGTGGATGATGTCGTTGGGGCGCAGCAGGAGGTTTTCCCGGGTGTCGCCCTGGCGGTACAGGTCCCGCAGGGAGTAGCGTTTGGTTTCGCCGTTGCGGGTGAGGGTTACGTTCGTCCAGTCTGCCGCATCGTTTAGGCCGCCAGCGTTGCTGACGGCTTCCAGCAGGGTAAGCGGTACGTTGGTGATGGGCTGGGTGCCGGGTTTGTTCAGTTCGCCAGTCATGTACACGCGCTTAGAGCGGAACGAGGCCACGGTTACGTCTACCTGTGGCGAGGCAATGTATTTGGCGAGTTCTTTGCGCAGGATGTCGCGGATTTCGGTGACTTTTAATCCGGCGACTTTGATTTCGCCCACGTAGGGGTAAAAGATGGTGCCATCGCTGTGCACCCAGTTGCCTGCTTCAGACGGGCTTCGGTCTGAACCGGCGGGAATGGTGAGTTCCGGGTGGTCCCATACGGTGATGTTGAGTATGTCGCCCCGGTTTACGGTGTAGTCGTAATCCTGGATTTCCAGTTCCAGCTGGTGGTTGAACACCGGCGTAGTTTCCGGCTTGGCCATTTGTTCCTGGAGCAGTTTGGGGGTGATGGTGTGAATGTTAACCATCTCTTCCAGGTCTGCAGGCTGGTTGTCGTCGCTGGCTTTCCAGCCGGAGCTGCCAGAGGGTATATGGGCGCCGGGAATCATGGCGCAACCGCCAAGGCTAAGTACCATTACCAGTGTGATTAACGATTTCATCCGGTGCGAGGTTTCCATTTCAGGTGCGTTAGAATCGGTAGGTCCATCTGGCGCTTGCAGACCACTGGTCTTGCTCGCCTGATGGCAGTTTTATTTTCTTGTCGGTGCCTTGTGCGTTCAGCTGCAGCCGGCCGTTCAGTATGTTGGTGCCGTAGCCCAGGTTCAGGATGCCAAGCTTCTGGCTGGTGGCCGGGATAAAGTAGCGGGTGCCCTGATCGGGCATGGCTGCCCGCATAGCGCCGTCCGCATTAAGCTCGGCGTAGCTTACTGAGGCGGAGAGTTCGGTGCCATTGTCAAAGAACTGGAAAGCACCCAGGGTGACGGATTCCGCATCGCTGTCGAAGCTGCTGGCCATGTTGCGACCATAGTGACGGTAGCCGGTGTTATAGATGCTGTGTTCGTAGCTTACGTTAGGCATGGCATCGCCCAGGAAGTCATCGGCGGTGGTGTTGCTGTATTCCAGGAACCACTGCTGGTCTGTGTTGAACAGGCCAGTGGTCCAGTCTGTGCCCAGCAGCCAGGATTTGCGGGCGGGGAAGGCACCGGCTTCGTCTTCGCCCATCATCTGGGCGTACAGGCCCATGGATTGGTTGCCCAACGCGAAGCCGTAGCGCACATCTACACTGCCAAGCTGGTTGCCGGGTTCTTTATTCGGGCCGAGCTGGCCGTTGTCTTTGCCGATGAGGGCGTTCCAGAGTGTGGAGGCGTCTTCCGGGCGCCCTTCGCCACCCATCTGAATGGCGCGGGACAGGCCGATATCCAGGCCTTGTATCGGGCGGAAGGTGAAGCGCATGCCGATGAGTTTGGCGTTGTCTATGGTGCGCTTGTCCTGATACTGGCCGGCGAACACGGTGAGGTTCCAGGGGCCGATCCAGCTGAGCCATTTGGAGGATGGCGCCAGGTCCCGCTTGCGGTTGAGCCATACGGCGGGCATAGGCCGGGCGTTGTTGGACAGGATCAGGCTGGACTGCCAGCCCGGGCCCCACCAGCGCTCGATGGCGCCAGCGCCCAGCACCCAGTTGCCAAGTGTACCGGCCAGGTAGCTGCCGTCGTAGCGGTATTGTTCGTCGTCGGTGGGGTTGGCCACTAAGGTGGGCGACAGGCCGACGGCAAAGTGTTCGCCCTGCCATTGCCAGTCCAGCGTGGCCTGGCCTTCTTCCTGCCGCGCATTGCCGAAGCCTTGTACCAGGGGCTGCTCGGTACTGCCTGCCAGGGTGAGTTCAGTTTTGGTGCCAGAACGGAACTGTGCCTGCTGTTCGGCATTCAGATAGGCCATAGCGCCTGCGGTGGCGGTTGGGTCTGAGGTAACGCTGGGATTGATGTCTTGCGCCACCGTGCTCCACATCACCGGCCAGGTGGATACCGTACGGTCGAAATGGCCGCGGTCTGCCAGCTTCTGCAGGGCAAAACGCGCACGGCTGTCGCCGGGTTCAATCCAAGGGGAGGCATAAGTGGCGGTGGTGGTAACAATGCCGACCAGGCACGCTACCGCCCCACCGACCCGAGTCCAGTGCGTTAAGGGCATACGATTTACTTTTTTAGTGCAGGGAAGAAAGCCAAAAAAGGAAGGCCCTAACGCGATCCCTGTCAGGTTTCTGAAAAAATTACTATTCCGAAGCAGCGAGGGATTCTACTAGAAGCTGCGTGACAAACAAGTGACAATTACTTTTGCATGC
Source organism: Marinobacter sp. (assembly GCF_052094685.1). Lineage (GTDB taxonomy): Bacteria > Pseudomonadota > Gammaproteobacteria > Pseudomonadales > Oleiphilaceae > Marinobacter. The sequence continues at coordinate 17,100 of NZ_JBQDKB010000014.1, read as the reverse complement.
AAATAATCAATGAGTTACCAACGTAAACTTTTGTAAAAGGCTCAATATGGGGTCAGCCCCCATACATTTGATAGCTCTAAATGCACCCAGACCTACGTTTAGCTTAAGACCGAATTGCCGACACCGGCACACTCACCCGCTGTTGTTTCTGCATAAAGCTGATGAGCACAATGGCGCGTTCTTCGCCATCATAAGCTTGGAAAATTGCCCCTAGGCCTTTGAACGGGCCTTCGTCTAACTCTAACGCCTGCCCTGCTTTAATACCGCCCCGCTCCGCCACTTTGCCCATACTGGCTTTGATGTGTTCGATTACGACATCTGCAATCGCCGCGGGCTTGTTGGCAAAACTGACAATGCGCAGCACGCCACGGGTAGAGCGCAGCTTCGCCCAAGCTGGGTCTGTTTGCTCCAGATTTATAAACAGGTAGCCGGGAAACAACGGCTCCAGCTTTTGGGTACGCTTTCCGGCTTTAATTTTCTCTACCTGTACTTTCGGGTAGAAGCAGGCAATATCCTGATTCTGCAGGTGTGCCAGAGCCCGATCGCCTTGTGCAGGCTTGTGTTGAAGTGCGTACCAAGTCATGGGCGGGGAATGTACCAGTTTCCCGCTGCAATGAAATAAGGGTTAAGCACATCCTCCTTGCCATAGCGCAACACTGTGCCATCCAGTGTGTTCACACTACCCCCTGCCGCAAGCAACACAGCATGAGCTGCGGCCGTATCCCATTCGCTGGTAGGTCCCATGCGCGGGTAGAGATCTGCGTGGCCTTCGGCGATTCTGCAGAATTTGAGGGAGCTGCCTGCCTGAAGTGTTTTGTGAGGGCCAAGCGCTCTTATGAAATCGCGGGTCTCATCATTCATGTGGTTTTTGCTGGCGACCACCCGAACGGTATCGGGCAACTCGGCCACTCTAATGCGATGTTCCCGGCCTGTTCGGTCACGCTTATACGCGCCATCACCCTTTATGCCCCAATACGCCTCTTTTAATGATGGGGCAGTGACCACGCCCAGTACCGGCTCACCATCTTCAATCAGCGCTATGTTCACCGTAAATTCGCCTGTACGCTGGGTGAACTCTTTGGTGCCGTCAATGGGGTCAACCAACCAGAAGCGCCGCCACTGTTTGCGCTCCTCCCAAGGGGCTTGGGCGCCCTCTTCCGAGAGAACAGGAATATCCTGGCTGATATTGCGCAGGCCTCTTACAATGACCTCATGGCTGGCCACATCCGCCGCTGTAATGGGCGATTCGTCTTCCTTGTAGCTCACTTTGAAATCAGATTGGTAGATATGAAGCACCTTTTCACTGGCTTCGTCCGCTATTCTGATTACATCGGGGAGCATTGTGCTGTAGTGCATGCGTTGCATCCTTGTGTAGACAACTTCTTTGCGCGCTGGGGGCAATAGTAACATTTTGTCAGCCAAAGAATTCTGGACTGGACTTATGGGGACTTTCGGTCGCAATTTGGTATAGACTTTCGGGCCGGAAATGGTTAAACCGACAGCAACTTACCGCTTTGCTCGAGTGGGGTTTGAGAGCAGCCGCATTGCTTTTTGGCTTTGCCTTGCTGTTTTCAGCAATTGGCACGGCCCAAGGCCAACCCTTATCGCTTCCAGGCATACCCGGGTTTTCGGGGCCGGCAGAGAAGAAAGAAGCGTCGCCCGAGGAGCCGGGAATCCCTGGTAAAGCAACTCAAGTCGATTCAACAGGGGCTACAGGCGGAATCGTCAAAAGCCGCAAAGAAGGCTTCCGGTGGCAAGGGGTTGCTGGGCGCCTTGGCGATTTTCTTTGATGAGACAGCCAACGCAAGCGGTGCTACAGATACCCCGCTGAGCAAGTGGAAAACACATTTTCGCAATGCCTACAGCGCGGCGGAAAAACTGCTCGCCAGCGCGCTGGCTTTAATCTTTAGCATAATCGCCGCCCTTCTGAGCTTTTTTCTGATTATTCGGAACCGACGCCCGGTGACTCACCTGATTCGCAACCGACCCTACACACAACGCATGGACCAAGGTGTAGGGCGAGAAGTAACTGCCCTGCTCGCCCGGCTTTGGCATATCCCGATGCTGCTGGCGATCAGCGCTTCGGTGGTTGCGGTGTTTGTCAATGGTGGGGAGGCTGATGCAGCTCTGGACAAAGCCATGATTTCCGCGTTACTGCTGGCCCTAACTCTCGCCCTGCATGCTTGTTTCTAGGCTATGCCTGTCCATGCTTGTTTTAATAATCTGGATATGGAAATCCGGCACTTCCAAGCTGAACAGAAGCGATATGCAGAATCTGAAGCCGGTTCAAAACTGAACCAACCATTGGGTATCGTTACCCATATTGCGCCTATACCTTCACCCACCAAACCGTCTGCACCTACACCTTTAAAAGTCGTGACCGGGCTTTTTCTAGATGGCACTTTGAATAACGTTGACAACGTTCAGGCATACCTTAAACGGGTGGACGATGAGTGTGTGGCACCATTGCATGACAATCCCGAAAAACTGAAAGAGTGCCAGACAAAATTGCGGTTGATGCTAGGTGAGAGTTATGCAAATGGGCCGACGAACGTTGTTAAACTGTTCGATTTATATCAAGAGCGCAATATTCCAAAAGGTACTGATAGCACGGTAATCCTCAAAGCTTATGAACCTGGTGCGGGCACTAAAACGGGAGCTTCAGACTCTTTAGAGGGGATGGCGACAGGCCTTGGCGATACGGGCGTTCCTGCGCAAGTGCAGCGGATTTTTTCTGAAATAGCCAGCCAGATAATGCTAGCCATTTCCCGCAGCCCCACTTATCAACTCACTATAGATTTATTCGGTTTTAGTCGTGGCGCCGCAGCGGCTCGGCACGCTGCTAATGAAATACTGAAAGGCCAAGCAGGTCAATTGGGGCAAGCTCTTGCAGCTCAACAGGTTGGATGGCCACAATCAATAAGTATCCGCTTTCTTGGGCTATTTGATACGGTTGCCGGTATCGTTAACTTGTCTACTTTAGATTTTTCCCCCGGCAACAACCGTAACAGTCCAGTGCAACTCTATGTTGACCCGAATAAGATTGAGCATGCGGCACACCTGGTCGCGCAGCATGAAAAGCGTGCTAACTTTGCGTTGGACAGCATTAAAAATACGGATGGAAGTCTGCCTTCAAACTTCAGAGAAATTACCTTGCCAGGTGCACATTCCGATATTGGCGGCGGTTATCACGATGTGCAAACAGAAGACGTATTACTTCATCCAAGCCTGGACATCCGCGGATCCAGCACACGCTGGCCCCACCAGACTATGGAATGGGACAACTTGAAAGCATTGGAAAAGCAAATCAAATCTGAAGGCTGGATTGGCGAATATAGCTTGCCGCTACCCAATGGAAGCCCTCCAACTCTTGCTCTTGAAGAAAAGCGTTCAGCACACCCCTCGCCGGATGGAAAAGTTACGTTATCGCTGAGGATGACACGACAGATTAAAGGGGAATATTCGCGCATTGCACTGCGGTTAATGTATTTGCTGGCTGGAAATGCTGGAGTGCCCCTAAAGCAAATTCCAGTAAATAAAGGGCTCGATATTCCCGAAAATCTTAACCCCGCATATCTGCATTTTCGTAACGAAGTAACCGTTAACATGAATGACTGCCCAGAACTGCCTTCACCACTTGCAAGCGTAGTTAAGCAGCGCTACACGCATCACTCCGATCATTACAACTTGCTTGAAGGGCTGTTGTTTAATCAAATCACAAAGCTTGAATTCCCTTTTGATAGCCTGGCTCCATTCCGGTCATTTTCCTCACGTGAACGAACCGCTTATCCTAACCGAGAGCCTGAGTAATACGATGCAAAATTTATCACTATCAATCTTAGTCTCTTTGCTACTTTTCGGCTGCAGTTCATTTTCCTCAGAAAAAGAGGATGACGTCACTTGGCGCTTTCAACTAGCAACGCCCGCACATTATGACGTGTGGGTGGAACACTTGGAGTTTGAGCGGTCTGGCGTTCGTCACTGGTATCATCCCGCTGGCAGCATGGGCTGTTGCTGGACAGGCCCAACAGGGCCAAGGGGAATTGCTGGTCGAATGGAACCATTCCCTAACTTTATCGGCATTCAGTGGTTTTCTTTTGCAGAGCAAAAGTTTTATCAACGATTAATTATCGTCCCTGCAGAATGGCAGGATCTCATGCGAGCACCCGCTCGTTACGAGACATCACTTGGTGAGTTTTTTGCTCCACGAAATACCCTTACCTTTGGTCTTGCGCCTGGAGGGGAAATTGTGGTCTGGATCATGAACCAAATCGGTAACGAAATAGAGATCGCCCGGCTGCAGGCCAACGAAATCGAAGGCAATCCAGAAGATTACGCACCGCTGATGCCAGAATACTTGGAGGAGAGCGGCGCTTACCTGAAACAACACGGTGTTCCAACAGATGGGTGGTAATGATACCTCGCAAATCTGATCCCAATCCAACCTTCTCACGTGAACGGATCATTTATCCTAACCGAGAGCCTAAGTCAGACCATGAAAACCTTGTCACTATCAGCCTTGGTCTCTCTTTTTCTTTGCGGCTGCAGCTCGTTGTCTTCAGAAAAAGAAAGACCTGTGGATTGGTATTTTCAAATCGCCACGCCAGCACATTATGACGTGTGGGTAGAAAACATAGAATTTGAAAGGTCAGGTGTTCGTCACTGGTATCACCCTGCCGGATCTTTAGGTTGTTGCTGGAAGGGGCCTAATGGTCCTCGTGGTATAACCGGGGGCATGGAGCCATTTCCTAATTTTATTGGCATTCAGTGGTTTTCTTTTGCAGAGCAAAAGTTTTATCAGCGGTTAATAATCATTCCTGATGAGTGGCAGGAACTCATGCGGGCGCCAGCTCGCTATGTGACTTCACTTGGTGAGTTTTACGGGCCGCGTAATATTTTGGCTTTAGGCCTAGCTCCGGGAGGGGAAATTGTGGTTTGGATAAAAAACCAAATCGGTAACGAAATAGAAATCGCCCGACTGCAGGCTAACGAAATCGAAGGCAATCCAGAAGATTACGCACCGCTGATGCCAGAATACTTGGAGGAGAGCGGCGCTTACCTGAAACAACACGGTGTTCCAACAAATAAATGGTAATGATACCTCGCTAATCTGATCACCACTTCAAAATAGGAGGCACTTCTTCAGGATTAGCTGACTACTACACCAAGAGAGTGTCTGCCTATAAATGCTCCAGGCACTGGCAAGCACCACAGCTAGGCCGTGCCTGTCCATAACACCTATTGAACACGCATCAAGCTGATGCTATAAATGATGCACTTAATCATCAATAAGGATACAGACAAAACCATGCGCACCACCGTAACTATCGACGAAAAGCTATACCAGCAGGCTCTAGACATGGCTGATCCTGGCATGGATAAAGCAGAACTGTTTCGGGAAGCGATTAAGATGTTTGTAAGAGTTCGCGCTGCCAAACGCTTGGCGGCCTTGGGTGGTTCTGAGATCGACATGCCGGCTATCCCTCGCCGCCCTGACAATACCCCAACGCCGTGAACGTACTGGTTGATACCTCCGTTTGGGTTGATCACTTCCGCAACCGCAATACAGAGCTCACCGAACTATTGCTCTCTGACAGAGCGCTCACCCACCCTATGATCGTTGCCGAACTTGCCTGCGGCACACTACCTGCGCCGCGCACTCAAACCCTAGCCGATATCGGCTTACTTCAGCCTGCAACCCAGGCAAATCTGGATGAAGTAAGGGCGTTAATTGAGCGGGATCAGCTTTATGGACTAGGCTGTTGTTTGGTGGATATCGCACTGTTGGCGTCTACCTTAATCACACCTGAAGCTAGGCTATGGACCCTAGACAAGCGGCTTGCAAGCTTGGCGTCGCGATTCGATATAGACTTCCAAAGCAAAAGTGGTTGCCCTCCGACCTAATACTCAAAAGTTAATCACTCAAAAGGTGCTCGTATATGAAACTTCGCTTCCTCGGCGGCACCGGCACGGTAACCGGCTCGCGCTATCTATTATCCGATGACAAACACCGCGTATTGGTTGATTGCGGCATGTACCAGGGCGTTAAAACCTTGCGCCGCAGGAACTGGGCGAAGTTTCCTGTAGACCCCAGCACCATCGATGCGGTGGTTCTTACCCACGCTCACATAGACCACACCGGCTACTTGCCGGCGCTGGTGAAAAACGGCTTTAAAGGCAAGATTTACTGCACCCATGGCACCCACGATTTGTGCAAGGTGCTGCTTCCGGATGCAGGCCATCTGCAGGAAGAAGATGCCAGGTACGCCTTCCGCAAGAAATTCTCGAAACACGAACACCCGGAGCCCCTTTTCAGTGTGAAGGATGCCTGGGAAGCCTTGGAACACTTTGAATCGTTGCACTACCACGAAACCTTTGAGCCGGTGAAAGGCTTTGAAGTGACCTTTACCCCTGCAGGGCACATTCTGGGCTCCGCTTGCGTGCACGTTCACCATAAGGCCGATGACCGCACGGTTGTGTTCAGCGGTGATGTAGGCCGGCAGAGCGACCCCATCATGCGCCCGCCAGAGCCGATCAAAAAAGCCGATGTGCTTGTGTGCGAATCCACTTACGGCGACAGACTGCACGAGGAAACCGACCCGGAGACCGAGCTGGCAGAGATTATCACCCGCACCGCAGGCCGCGGCGGTATTGTATTGATGCCCGCTTTTGCCGTTGGCCGCGCGCAGATGCTGCTCTATGTGATTCACAAGATCATGAAGGAAGGGCGCATCCCCAAACTCCCTGTATACCTCAATAGCCCCATGGCCATCAAAGCCACAGAGATTTTTTGTAAGCATCATAAAGAGCACAAGCTGAGTGCCAGCCAGTGTGAGGTGATCGACAGCCATACCAAATTCGTTCGCACCGTGGATGAATCCATCAAGCTGGATTCTGTGCGCACCCCCTGTGTGATTGTCTCTGCCAGTGGCATGGCCAGCGGTGGTCGGGTTCTGCACCATTTGAAAACTCTGCTGCCAAACAACAGGAATAGCGTTGTGTTCGCAGGCTTTCAGGCACCGGGAACCCGGGGCGACAGGCTAGTTGCAGGCGTAGAGTCTATAAAAATTCACGGGGAGTACTGGCCAGTTGAAGCCGAGATACACAATATGAGCTCTCTCTCCGCCCACGGCGACTATAATGAACTGCTGCAGTGGCTTGAGCAGGGAGCACTTGAGCCACAGAAAGTGTATGTTACCCACGGCGAGGCGCTGGCCAGTGATATAATGCGCAAGCGGATTAACGAGAAGTTTGGATGGGACGCTCAGGTGCCAGATTTGTTTGAAGAGGTTAAGATTTGAAGTTGATCGCACTGCTTTTTGGCTTTGCCTTGCTGTTCTCAGCCGTTGGCACTGCCCAAGGCCAGCCCTTATCCCTACCCGGTATACCCGGGTTTTCAGGGCCGGCAGAAAAAGAAGAAGCGTCGCCAGAGGAGCTGGGGGCGTCTCTTGAGATAACCATTCAGGCCCTGCAAGACGATGAGAGCCGGGAATCTCTGGTAAAGCAACTCAAATCCATTCAGCAAGGGTTGCAGGCAGAATCCTCACAAGCCGCACAAAGGGCTTCCGGTGGCGAAGGGCTACTGGGTGCCCTTGCGGTGTTCTTCGATGAAACCGCTAACGCAAACAGCTCTGCAGACACTCCACTGGGTAAGTGGAAAACAAACTTTCGCAATGCCTACAGCGCCGCCGAAAAGCTACTAGACAGCGCATCGTTTCGCGTGCTCGCGGAGACCATTGCCGGGCTTATAGCGTGGATGGCGGCCGTTTATGGCCTTACCCGCTTGGCCCGCTTATTTTTTGCATGGCAGGGCTGGCCACTGCAAATGCCACGGCATGCCAGGCCATGGATGCTAATCGCTCACTTTGTGCGGCGGATTTTGCCTTGGCTAATTACCTTTACCGCTCTGCTGATGGGGTTACCCACCTTTGGTATGTCTGAAGGTGGGCAAACCACCATACTTATCCTGGCCTACGCGGCCTTGAGCGCTCGGGCACTGACGTCACTGTTTGATGTAATGATTTCGATTTTCTCCAGCGGCCACCGGCTAACGGCCGTGATGATCTTGCGCCGGCGAATGCTGCTTCCTCTGTTCATAATCGGCGTACTCTTCGCCCTTGAGGACGCACTGGGCACCACCGAGCTCACGTCGCAGCTAGGTTCGGAACTGGCCAGTGCGCTGGCTCTTGTCTTCAGCGTAATCGCCGCCCTTCTGAGCTTTTTCCTGATTGTTCGAAACCGACGCCCGGTTACTCACCTGATTCGTAACCGCCCTTACAAACAGCGTGCGAACCAAGGCGTATGGCGGGAAGTGACCGCCCTGCTCGCCAGGCTTTGGCACATACCAATGCTGCTGGCGATCAGCGCCTCTGTGGTGGCTGTTTTTGTAAATGGTGGGGAGGCCGATGCCGCGTTAGGCAAAGCCATGATCTGCGCGTTACTGCTGGCCCTGACTCTTGCCTTGCAAGGGTTGATTGGCATTCAAGAAAACCGCCCAAGCCACCAGGCTCTTAGCAATTTCAGTCGCAGGCTTGTGAAATTTGGCTACCGCTTAATACAGACGACCGCATGGCTGGTATTTTTTGAGCTGATCTTGCAGATATGGGATTTGTCGCTTCTAGGCCTGGCAGGAAAAACGCCGATCAGCAAAGGCCTGGCTGGCAGCCTCATCGGCGTGATGCTTACCGGGCTTCTTGCCAACCTAACCTGGATATTTGTGGATGAGCTTCTAGAAAGAGCCATGCGCGGTGGCGATCGCAAGAAGAGGATAAACCCGGCGAGAGCACAAACTATTCTGCCCATTGCCCGAAACACCCTGCTGATAACCATCCTGATTATTGCCTCATTGGTTGGCCTATCCACCCTGGGTGTCGACGTAACCCCATTATTGGCAGGTGCGGGCATTATCGGGCTAGCGGTCGGCTTTGGCGCCCAGACGCTTGTTCAGGATTTGATTACAGGCTTATTCATTGTGGTTGAAGACTCTATGTCCGTTGGCGACTTTGTAGAAATCAACGGTTTCATGGGAACCGTAGAAGGCTTCAACCTGCGCACGGTGCGCTTGCGGGATCTGGAAGGGATTGTTCACCACATTACCTTCAGCAAAATCAGCTCTATTCACAACATGTCTCGCCAATTTGGCATCGCACTGCTCAAAATCCGGATTCCCCGTGAACTGCCCATTGATGACGCCATTCTCCTGATGACAGAGACCGCTGAGGAACTGCGCACACAGCCGGATATGCGGTGGCTTATCTGGTCACCGCTTGAAATGCAGGGCATACATTCATTTGAAGAAGGCTGCCCAGTGTTGCGCATGCGGATGCGAACGAAACCGGAGTATCAGTGGGATGTTTCCAGAGCCTTTAACCTGCTGCTGAAACGCAACATGGAAGCAAGATACATTGACGTTGCGGCGCCGAGGATTAGTGTTCAGATGGATGCGGAAGGGGGTAGCCGCTCGCCGTTGATAGAGGGGCGGGCGACGGATGGGGTGTGATTTTGGGGTGGGTAGCTATGGTCAAGATTGATCTACTCCACTAACAAATCGTCTATATCTACCTGCAGCCCCCCGCCGAACTCTCAGCAAGGGATCATCGCCGGTAATCAAACAGCCAACAATGTTAGTGGGTATCACTTCGCCTTCCCCACTGACGAGCTCAACCATAGTTTCTCTAAAAACCATCACCATCCATCTAACTGAATGCCCTGCTCCGTTAGATAGTCGCCATGCTTATTCAAATAATCTTTCGTGCGGGTTTTATAGCGAAAGGCCTCGCCTTCAATTTCATTGGCCTGAAGGCGAGCAATTTCTATTTCATTGCCGATTTGGTTTTTTATCCAAACCACAATTTCTCCACCCGGCGCCAACCCCAAGGTCAGGATGTTACGCGGGCCTGAAAACTCACCAAGTGACGTAACATAGCGTGCCGGAGCGCGCATGAGATCCTGCCAATCATCAGGAATCGAAATCAGCCGCTGATAGAACGCTTGCTCCGCAAATGAAAACCACTGAATTCCAATAAAGTTAGGAAACGGCTGCATACCCCCGGTTATTCCTCGTGGGCCATCAGGCCCTTTCCAACAACAGCCTAAAGAGCCAGCAGGGTGAGACCAGTGCCGGACACCCGATCGCTCAAGCTCCAGGTGCTCCACCCAAACGTTATAATGCTTGGGTGTGGCCAGCTGAAAATGCCATTTCACAACATCTTCTTTTTCTGAAGAAACAGCACTGCAACCAGTAAGTAACAGAGAGGTCAATAGTAAGATTGATAAAACTCGCATGGTGCTACTCGTGGACCAAGTTAAAATGAATTGTGCGTTCACGGGAGGAAGCCGGTCGGAATGGAGCTAAGCTGTCAAAAGGAAACTCAAACTTGGTAATTTGATCAAGCGCAAGCCCTTCCAACAAGTTGTAGTGATCGGAGTGATGAATGTAACGCTGCCGTATTAGATCACTTTGATCAAAGCCTAAAGATGGGGCGTCACTCCCAGCCTTGATTTGTTTCATAAAACTCTCGTAAATAGGCTTGAGCTCAGCAGGCAAATGCAATTCGCTTGTGTCTTCGTCAATATTGTCTAGCGGAAGACCTGCATTTTCAGCAAGCGCATGCATAAGCCATAACGCCACTCGCGAATACTCTCCTCTAATTTGCCGTACCATTCGTAGCGACAGCGTCACCGTCCCGTCCGGTGAGGGGTGCTCCGAGCGGCTTTCTTCTATGGCAAGAGCTGGGGAGGCTCCACCGGGCAACGGTAAGCTGTGACTGCCAATCCAGCGTTCCAATTCGACACGCTGCTTCAGCGTTTTCAGATTGTCCCATTCCATAGTCTGTTGTGGCCAACCTACATTGGAACCCCTGATATCCAAGCTCGGATACAGTAATACATCTTCTGTTTGCAGGTCATGATAGCCGCCACCAATATCAGAATGCGCACCAGGCAGCGCGATTTCTCTGGCGTTGGAAGGCAGGCCTCCATCGGCACCTCTTAAACTGTTGAGCGCAAAATTTTCACGCTTTTCGTGTCGAGCAACGAAATGTACAGTGTGCTCAATTCGATTTTGATCAACATAGAGTTGTACCGGGCTGTTGCGATCATTACTGGGTGAAATGTCTAGATTTGAAACGTTAACAATACCGGCCACCGTATCAAACAGCCCAAGAAACCGGATATTAACTGCCTGCGGCCAACCGACCTGAAAACTTCCAAGGACTTGCCCCAGCATGCCTTCAGGGCCTTTCAGTATTTCGTTGGCGGCATGTCGGGCTGCCGCAGCCCCGCGGCTAAAGCCAAAAAGATCGATGGTGAGCTCACGGGAGGCACGATTTGCGTTCAAATCTAATAATTGGATAGCCAATTTCGAAAAAAGCCTTTTCACCTGTGCTGGCACACCGCTATCACCCAAACCGGTAGCCACTCCCTCCAATGAATCCGAAGCCCCGGATTGAGTGCCAGCGCCAGGCTCATAGGCTTTAAGAGTGATCGTTTTTTCCGCTCCTTCAGAACTATTGCCGTCCTGATATAGGTCGAATAATTTAACCACATTCGTCGGTTCGCCTGCATAGCTTTCGCCCATCACTAGCCGCAGCCTGGCTAGGCACTCTTTCAACTTTTCTGGGCGATCACGTAAATGCGCCAAGCACTCACTCTCTACTCGTTTACGATAAGCCTGAATATTATCAACGTTATTCAGAGTGCCATCTAAAAAAAGCCCTGCCACGACATTTAGAGGCGCAGGCGCGGCTGGCTCAGCAGGTGACGATAAAAGCGCAATATGTGTGCCGGCACCTAATGACAGGTTCGGCCTTGAGTCGGCACCTGATTCAGCGTGCCTCTTTTTTTCAGCTTCATGATGCCGAATTTCCATATCCAGATTATTCGCATCAAGACGACCAACAGCACTAGCGAACGACAAATTGCGTGGGGTTATCTGGCGACTGTTCAGCGCATCAACTGCGGTTTTTATACTACTGAAACGTGAAACAGAATCTCCATTAAACCGCCAATAGCCGCGTGATGGAAAGCTATCATCAGCTTGCCAGGCCACCACTGGCAAAAGCAGCTCTGTATTCTGAAGATCATCATAAACAAGAAACAACTCTCCCCTGGCCACACGAGCAATCACGCTATGGGGATCAGAGTGGCCTGCCATGCCACCGATCTGGCTGGTATCTAATCGAGCACTGGCTGATGGAGAATTTAGCAGGCGCTTAACTTTCCTGCTGGCAAAATATGGAGATTCAATGAGCGGTAAATCACTCGCCCGCAAGCGATAGGGAGGCTTAAGTTGCATAACGTTCCTTGTTGATCAGTAAGCCGAGTCCGTGGCTTAGTTGCTCCATCACACTCGCCGAACAGGGCCTGGATAACGGGCCACCAGTTCATCGGCAGTGAGTACTAGAAAACCCTCGGATTCTGCTTGAGCAACCAGAATCCGATCGAAATCATCAGGAACCTTGAACTCACCCGCCATGAAACCATTCCGCCACGGCTTGCAGAAGGCCATATGCTGTGCCTGTCTATGATTACTCCACACTGCTCCATTTCGAACACAAGCAACACATTTATTGCCTTATACCAAAAAAGCATCTAATATGTTTCTCTCAATAAAAAAAGCAACAAGAGAGTTGACAGTTATGACATCTGTACTTCAACAACTTAAAAAACGACGACTGGCACTCGACCTAAAGCAGAGCGACATGATGTTGCGAGCCGGCATATCTCGCCAGCAATATCAGCGCCTGGAATCCAAAGGGAACCCCAGACTGGACACTTTGGAGCTCATAGCGCAGGCGCTCAGCAGCGAACTCATGCTTATCCCCAAAGACAAGCTTGGTGCGGTGATTGCCGTGCTGGAGCAAAAAGCATCAGATCAGACTAATGACCCAACCAGAGAAGGTGCCAATAAAAGCTTGTCTGACGATCCCTGGAAGGGCTTATTGAGGGATGATTGATGGATAATCGCCGCATGGACGAAATGAACGTACTCAAATTAACCTTGCATGACAGGTTGGTGGGCTATCTGGCAGGATTTCAAAACGGCCGAAACGTGCTGAGCTTTGCGGAAGAATTCACTAACGACACAAACCGCCCCACATTTAGCTTGATTACTCACCCAGCGTTTTCGCGCGCAAAAGCATTGATGGAAGAGCCTTGGGCAAGAAATCAAAGGCTGCACCCCGTATTATCTAACTTGCTTCCGGAGGGAGCTCTGAGAGAGCTGATTGCTAAAGGGCTCAAAGTTCACGTTGATAACGAGTTTCACATCCTGTCGTATCTTGGCGGGGACTTACCCGGCGCTTTGATCGCTGAGCCAATGGAGCCAGAACAAGTGCCTGCTAGTGTTTTGAGCACCCACGGCAAAGCCCGAGCCATTGAATTCAAGACTGCCTCCATGGCCAACAAGTTTTCACTGGCCGGTGTGCAAATGAAGTTTTCGATGAAGGAAAATTATGCGGTAACCACCGAATGGAGGAGCCCATGCGTATTGTTTTTACGCTGGTATTACTGCTTATCGTCATTGCGGTTACGGGCTACGCCCACTGGCAGCTGGCACGGCAGACCCCCACCCCATCGCAACGCTGGCTGGGCCACGTCCTGGTTGGGCTGGTAGCTATTGCCTTTGGGTGGGCAGTAGCCGGTGTTTATATGGGCGGGGAGGAAGGAGGTGGCGTGGCAGCCTTCCTGGTAGCCATCGGCGTGGCTCACCTGCCGCCAGCTATTGTGCTATTCCTGAAGAAACAACGAGATAAATAGCCAAATCGTTTCTATCGATGTTGTCAGGCGAGTGCTGGTCCATGTCATTTCTTGTATCAAAAGCCCAAAAACAGCATATCCAACGCCCCCGAAATTTCATCCTGCTGCTCAGTAAGACTACTAACGCCAGAACGCAATTCGTCTTCGGGCACAGCAGCCATGTACTGAGTGGCCATTACTACTTCTTGACCCTCAATGTTAAATACAGGATTCAGCCTCTGGGCGGGGAACGGCGCCGAAGATTTAGGCAAAAGCGGCACGACAACTCGAGTGTTCAGGCCTTTGAGGAGGTCTGATTGAACGTCCAGCAGATAGCCAGCCCCACCCTTATTTTCAAAGACATCGAAACGAGCCATCAGAACTGACGGTGTTGCGCGAGAGGCAAACCATTAGCTTCAACGTATGCGTTCGAGCTTGCCAGGGCTCTGGCATTTTCTTTCAGCCACTTCTCCTGCTTATGAACTTTCACAGCCTCCGCGATCCCCACCTCTGCGGACCGTGAGACATTGATCCCCAGGACTTTCGCCTCTTTGAGAAGAGCACTATCTATGGATAGGTTCGTTGGCTTTCGTATGGATTTGATAACTTCAGCAGCGTGCATGGGTTCAGTCCTCATGGGAAACGACGCTTACATTATATGCGCACACTTCTTGTGCATCAATCCTGCGCGGCGGCGAGCCTTGGCGCAGACGTAAGAGAATCCCACATGATTAAGCGTGCCCATGATTAAGCGTGCCTGTCCATAACCTATAATAAACGAGGAACAGCTCTCCCCTGGCCAATGGAGAATTTAACGCCTAACTCACGCGCTGGTCTGGAGCCCCAGAGCGGCGTAAAATCGGTTGCTGTGCAGCTGATTGTCAAATCTTTACATGTACGGTATGTTGTACAACACCAACACCCTGTACAGGAGCGATATTATGGATGCAATTAGCTACACAGCTGCCAGAACCAATTTAGCAAAAACCATGGATCAGGTCTGTGAAGACCGTTCGCCAATCATTATTACCCGGAGCAAATCCCAATCCGTGGTCATGATCTCACTTGAAGACTACGAAGCACTACAAGAGACCGCTTATCTTCTGCGTGCACCGAAGAATGCCCGCCGATTATTGGAATCCGTTGCAGAATTGGAGCAAGGCGGCGGGCAGGAAAAGGAACTTCTTGAATGAAACTCATCTTCTCCGAGAATGCCTGGGAAGACTATCTGTACTGGCAAAAAACCGACAAAAAGGCTCTTAACCGAATCAACAAGTTGGTTAAGGAAACCAAGCGCGAACCATTCGAAGGTATTGGTAAACCAGAGCCCCTAAAGCATAGTCTGGCTGGCTATTGGTCTCGCCGAATCAATGAAGAAGATCGCATGGTCTACAAGGTCACGGAAGACGCTCTGCTAGTCGTTCAGCTAAGGTATCATTACTAAATTTAACAGACGCTTAACTTTCTGTCTGGCCAAATATGGAGATTCAATGAGCGGTAAATCACACGCCCGCAAGCGATAGGGAGGCTTGAGTTGTATAACGTTCCTTGTTGATCAGTAAGCCGAGAAGTTATAGGTAACTCCAGGTAGCCGTTATCCATAAGCCCCCGCCTCAGTATATTGGGATTCACCTGAAAGTCTTGGCGGCCCCTGGAAAGGCTTATTGAGGGATGATTGATGGAAGAGCGCTGGGCAAGAAAGCAAAGGCTGCACCCAGCAAACCAAGCTGTGCCTGTCCATGATCTTCTACCTATTATTCCTTCATAATCCGGACAACGCGCTCGTCCATGCAACTACGCACAAACCGGTTCATTTTTTCCTGGTCACCCGAACTGTAGAACTCGAGCATCAGTTCATTAAACTCAAGTTGGCGCGATGCCGGAATATTAATGGCAGGGTACCCGCAGTTCAGCAGATGCCCATTCATCATAAAGCGGCCCATACGCTTGTTTACGTCGTAAAAAAATTGACAGCGAGCCGTGGTCAAAAATAAATGAATGGCCTGGTCATAAACATCCTCAAAGTCCGAAAGCTTGCTGACCATGCCCGCAAAAAGACCACCAAGCTGGCCGGCAGCCGGTGGCTCATAATCTGTTCCCGCGATTAGCACGCCGCCGGAACGAAAACGGCCCCACTCCAGCGCCTCCTCCTTGCCCGCAATACGATGCAAATCACAAGCGCAGCTTTGTGTTAACTTAAACTTCTGCTCCCTGACCAACCGGAACAGCTCTTTCCAGGTATCCGCCTGATTAGTAGCGATTTTCTGGTCACTGAGCCGGTGCCCACCAACGGTGATTCCCTGCATCAGCGTTTGCACTTCGGGTAGCGTAAAGTTGAGTCCTTCAAGCTGAACGGCATCATAAACAAAAACTGACACCTCACGATGAGCAAGCATTAACGCCCTATCGCGATTTGGTCGCATTGACCAGTGAAGATCAGCAGCTGGATACATATAAACGCCCGAGTGAGTACTGTTTCGCCTTAGGTTTCGCATGATACCAAAAATCAGGCAACTATAGGCGTTTGGCTAAGGCTGTGCCTGTCCATGATGATTATGCAATGATTGGTTTTCCATCTTCATAATTAACTATCTCAGCATCACCTTCTTCAAAACGGAAAGTTACTCACCAGTTACCACTAAGTGTCACCGACCAGACCCGGCGCGATTGCCGGACAATTCGTGCAACCGAAAATAAGCCGAAGCCTCTTCGCGTGAACAGCCTGAATCCCTACGGTGCTGCCGGACTTGAAGAACTTGGCCAAGCCCTTGTGTTTTAAGCTTCGAATCATTCTTTAATCGCGGCCACTAAGCCGTGCCTGATGTTTTCGTTGGTCTAGGGGAATAGAGCAACCGGATTGATGAGTTTGGAATTATGGTGTCAGGCTTGGCCGGGAGACTCGTCGTTTTTAAAACTAACTACCAGCCATCTGTAGGAATACCATGCTGGCTAATATAGTCGCCACTGCGTTCCAGATATTCCTCGGTGCGCACCTGATACTTCGACGTATCGCCCTCAATTTCATTAGCCTGGAAACGACCAACCTCAATGGCGTTGTCTGGTCGGTTAGAAATCCAAAGAACAACCTGACCGTTTGGTGTGGGGTGCTCCCGTAGGTCTTTGTGAATACTAAGCGAGGCAGGTTCACCCCCTTGTAAAGGGAGGCTTTGAGCCCCGACCCAACCTTCTGCATCTGCAGTCAGGCTTGTTGTGCCAGGCTATGTTGTGCCTGTCCATGATCGTTCTTTCTGGCTAAGTTTCCGAAGCAATAACACCGGCCGTTTCTTGTTGTTCGCGAGGTTTGTGTAGGGGAACGGCATAAGAGCAATCTGACCGGCACGCTTCATTGCCACTGCTCCTGCA
>NZ_JBQDKB010000013.1:0-62944 GCF_052094685.1 Marinobacter sp. | reverse complement strand
TTTTCAACCGGCGATATTCCCGATAAGTGGGTCACTTTTAAACCGGCGTTGACACTTACTGGCGGATTTGTTCTGAACGAACTGCTGGCCCGCCGTGAAGTTGAGTCTGTGGTAGTGCCCGTTCGTAAACCGCTAAAAACGGTTAACGCCAAGTTGCACCAGCAGGTAATGGATTTTGATCGCATGGAAAACTACGCAGGGCTTTTTGCGGTGGATGTGATCATTTGTTGCCTGGGCACGACCATCAAAACAGCCGGCTCTCAGGAACAATTTCGTAAAGTGGACTACGGCTATTGCCTGAAAGCGGCAGAGCTTGGCCGAACGGCAGGTGCCCACGGGTTTATTCTGATGTCTGCCATAGGCTCATCTTCTTCATCGACTATTTTTTATAATCGAGTCAAAGGCGAGCTGGAAAACAGCATTAAGGAGCTTGGCTATTCTTATTTGTCGATTTACCATCCCAGCTTGCTGCTTGGCAACAGGCCTGAGAGTCGCCTGGGAGAGTCCCTGGGTGCGAAGGCCATGCCGCTGATCAACCGCGCTCTTTTGGGGCCGTTGGAGAAGTTTCGAGCCATTGAGTCGAAAACGGTTGCCTCTGCCATGGTTAATGAGGTTTGTAACTTGTCTTCCAAGCCTGTTGCGGAGCGGGTTGTTCAGCTTCGCCAATACGAAGATATTGTTGATCTGGCAGGTGTGACAGACTGAGCGCCATTCAGATACCCGCTTATGTTATGTTCAGCCCAGCGTGGCATCCAGGAACATCATCACCACAAAGCCTACCAGCAGTGAGAAAGTCGCCACGGTTTTATAGCTGTTGCGATGTGTTTCCGGAATGATTTCATTGCTGATAATGAACAGCATGGCCCCGGCGGCAAACCCCAGAGTCCAAGGCATTATTGGTTCTGCCAGCCATACCAGTGTGGCACCGAATACCCCGCCAATGGGTTCGGCCAGGCCGGTCAGTAGTGCAATAATGAAAGCTCGGGTCCGGGAGTATTGAATAGCCATTAGTGAAAGCGCAACGGCAAGACCTTCCGGAATGTTCTGTATGCCAATGCCCATGGCCAGTACATAACCGTTGCGCACGTCGCCCCCTGCAAACCCAACGCCCACAGCCATACCTTCCGGGAAATTATGCAGCGTTATGGCGATAACAAAGAGCCAGATGCGGCGTATGTGCGACGCATCAGGGCCTTCTGCCCCAAGGTTAAAGTGCTCGTGAGGAAGCCTCTGGTGGATGTAGTAAAGAGCGCCTGCACCGGACAATATGCCGAGTATAACCAGCAGTGCTGCAGCCCAGGTTGAGCCCAGTAATGCCTCACCGTGCTCCAGCCCCGGAAGCAGTAGCGAGAAAAAGGAAGCGGCCAGCATCACGCCCGCAGCACCCGCCAACATGCTGTCCTGCAGCCGTTCAGTCAGGGATTTGACGAAAAATATCGCCAGCGCGCCTATGCCGGTTGCAAGGCCAGCTAGCAGGCTTGCCAGTGTACCAAGCCAGACAATACTGATATCGGTAGTCATAAAAGCGGGGCTTTTCTTTTTAAGGTCATACGTTCAAGCTCCAGCTTAATACGTGCGAATAATTGGCTTTGAAAGTTTTCGGCCAAAGGATACAGGTGGCCGGTGTCGGGCATCAGTGTTAATTCTGCACGTGGAAGTTGCCCGGCCAAATGCCTAGCGTAGTCTACGCGCACAAATGCGTCTTCTTTCCCCTGAAAAATCAGAACCGGT
Organism: Marinobacter sp.; assembly: GCF_052094685.1. Classification (GTDB taxonomy): domain Bacteria; phylum Pseudomonadota; class Gammaproteobacteria; order Pseudomonadales; family Oleiphilaceae; genus Marinobacter. The sequence continues at coordinate 61,213 of NZ_JBQDKB010000013.1, read as the reverse complement.
GTGTGTACGTCTTTCAGGCTGAACCCCCAGTTTTCAAGCTCGGCTAAAAGATCTGTGGCAATCGCTTTTCCGCCGCTTTCGAGGCAAAGCATTTGATCGCGTTGAAAAGTGTCTTCCTCGAGTAATAAGCTCAGCAAGTTCCGGTCGGCTGAGTTAACCAGATGTTTGGCTTCTCGCATATATAGCCCCGGGTGACGGCGAGAAAGATAGGCTACCAGTTGCGCTACAAGCTTCACCAGCCAGGGGCTATAGCGGGCCAGCCGTGGCCCCGGCCAGCGTGTTTCTTCAAGTAGCTTATGGTGCCCCGCATACTCTGAAAAGTTTGTGTAGCCGGATAGGCACACGCCCAGATCCACTCTGTCTGTTAATTTATAGCAGCAGGCAAGTGTGCGCGAGCTGCCGCTGGACCAGCCAAAATGACTGAATCTCTCTAACTTGAGGGCATCTGCCAGTTGCTCAATATCGTTGGCGTAATCCAGCAGCCTGCGCCCGGGCTGATAATCCGAGTTGCCAATGCCGGGACGGTCAGGGGTAATAATTCTGAAGCTGTGCTGCAGCGCCTGTTTGTGGAAAAACTCACCCTGCAGCCGGCTGCCCGGCATTCCGTGGCCAAAAATCAGTGGGTAGCCTAACGAATCGCCAACATCGGTATAGGCTAGTTTACGGCCATCGCGCAAAACCAGATGTTTCAATCTGTTTTCTCAGTCGGGCTTTTTGTGCGAGACAGCGTTGGTTCGCAGCCAATTACCTGTCGGGCCTTTCTGTTTGCATGCAGATACCAGCGCTTGCCCGGCTTGGTAAACGTTTGCGGTGTAACACGAAAGTTTGTTGTTTCCATAGTGGCAGGGATAGGTGTGCCATCAGCATGGCGGTAAACACAGCTTGTACCCAGAATGATGGACGTAGCTGCGGGCAGCTCTATAAAGCCATCATCCCGAACCCGGGGGCTTTCACCATCGACACTGACAATTTTGAGGCAGGGGCCAAAGTGAACCCGGCTCTGTTCACTCAAATTTTCGCTCAAGCAGTGCTGGGCGCTGATAAAAATAGAGTGATGGCTTTTCCCTTCCGCAACGGAGGGCAGGTTTTCGTTGCTTGGCTCGCTAGCAGAATGGTTACCTGATAACGACTGACAACCCACCAATGTAAACAGGCAGGCCAGCAGAAGCGTGGCGATAGGCTTCATCAAAACTCCTTGTTGCAATGAACAAAACGGAATTGTCCGGGAACAAGGGGTTAGTTTAGCTCAGCTTGCCCGCCCAAACATCCGTTCGAAGAAGCCAGCAGAGCGCACATCGGGAATGGGGAGGGTGTCTACTTCGTTCATGGCTTTGCGCCAGAAATGCTCAGGCGTGTCTAACTCAGCCACCTGTGCCCGCTCTTCAGGGCTGTAATGGTTGTGTTCTCCTGCAAGACCTTTTGCCAGTAGCTCCTGTGTCCACAGATAGATTGCGCCTCTTACAGTTTTCAGTAGGCGTGAGTAAACGTCGCGGCTCAGGTTGATTGCCAGCTCTGCAGTTAAGTTAATCTGTTTTTGCAGAACAGCCATATCATCTTCGTCTAGCAGTAGCCGATTACCGTCGCCTTTTTTGCTATTAACGCAGATTTTTTCCAGGGACTTGGTGCCATCAATCAGATCAAGATGACCATATTCCTGTGTTTGTTGGTCACTTACAGGGGCGGGTATCCAACCGTATTGCGGGGATTTCGCCACAATATGGCCAGGTAAGTTCCTGCGATAGAGCGGCGCAGCATCATGATCTTGATAACCTTCTAGCTCAGCACGTAGCCAGGCAGCCATTTTTTTATGGCGTAGCATCATGGCAAGCGTGATAGCCGAAGGCATGATTTCATCAAGCAGCTCGCCCGAATCCTGGGTGCGTTCGCCGAGATAATTGGCAGATGCAGACATGTTTTCTCCTTAGTGGAGGCAGGCCCGCAGGCGCCACCATCGCATTTTTGTTGTTGTGAAGCTTCCGGCCGTGTCAAACCAGTTGTATTTTGGGTGTGCTGATGTTTAAAAAGTAGACAATAAAGGTGGGTGGCACCGTTGTAGAAAGTTATCTCTTTGTAACGCTGAGTAATCAGCCTCTGCAGGCTTGCATGCTGACGCCCTTCAAAACTCTTACATGCCGGTGTCGGTGCTCTCAAAGATTTTATCGGCAGAGGCAGCGACAAAGCCGTTGTAAAGAGTACCGCCGGGTGTTGGGTAGCGCCTTGCAAATTCGTAATAGCAGCTGGGGATAGTCATTTCCCGGTCGCTGAACCGCACTGAAACCCGATCGGCCATGGTGGAGGACTGTTCAAGCAGGTCGTCAGGGGAGCCCTTTACCTCACCGCCGGACCCATTCACCAAAAAGCCGTTGTCTTTCAACAGCTGGTTTATGTCAGCGACTGTCTCAAAGTTGTGCAGATGGTTCACACTTACGGTGAAATGATTTGCTCGGTAGCCCCAGGCCGCAAGCCAGGCGGCATATTCGCTCTCCTTCAATAGCTCACGGTAGGTGTCGTAATCCAGTTCCCAATGCCGACCGGAATATAAAAAAGTGTCTGCGTGAACTTGTTCTTTTGTTATCCCCTTAACCAGTTTGTTTACCAGTGCCTGAAGTTCCGGTGAGCATTGCTCTGTGAGTAACTCTGAAATGAACACTCTCGGAGCTTTTGGGTCCTCGTGTTCATAGTGTCGGGCGTAAAGCTTTTTGCCTTTGAAGTGGTACTCGCCCCCTTCCCGGTAGCCCAGGGTAAGAAAGTGCTCTGCAAGAGCGTCTAGGCCAACGGGCGCCAAGTTGAACGTTCGCAGCGCGATATGATCGTTGATAATCGCGCGGCCTTCTTCGGCACCTAAAAGCCGGTGAATGTGTGCAGCCGAAGGTGTAACGTTTTGGTAATTCTGCCAGAGGTTTTCGAATAAAACAGTGTGATCAGTATGCATAGCTTAACTCCGTGGCCATGTATCGGGTTTGTGCACGCTTAACCTGGTTTAAAGACAGAATACGAGCGAGGCTGCCGTTTCCAAGGCGTAGTTTTTCAGCAAGGGCCGAAGGGACAGTTAAAGCTTCTGGCCTTTGGCGGCCTGCTTTATTAGGGATTGATGCAGCCGATACGCGGGATGTGATGGTTGCCCGAAAATCCGCGATACCCGTATTGGTAATCAATGTTGGTTCGTTTTGCGGGTAGCTAGTGGGCTCGCCGCTACGGTTGGTTCCCACGGCGGTGTCGTCAATTTTCACCACGCAGGCAGAAGAGGATCTCACGCTGCCAATATCCGACAGGTCACATTCAACGGTTGGCCCGCCATCAAACAAGTCTACGAACCCTTTGTGCTGAAATCCCTCGGATTCCAATATTCTAAGTGCTGGCCGGGTGTGGTTGTGCACCTGGCTCAGAACGGCGCGGGCATCCGAGCTCATCAGGCAGGTATAAAGCGGGTGAGATGGCATGAGCTCTTCAATGAAATCCGTGTAGCCTGAGCCAACCAAATGAGTTGCCTGGTCAAACTCCATATCAACAAAATGAGTTTTCAGCCAATCCCAAAAGGGCGACTGGCCAGCTGTATTGGAAACGCCGCGCATTTCGGCAATTACCTTGTCTGAAAAGCGTTCCGGGTGCAGTGCCATAAACAGAAAACGCACCCGGGAAAGAAGTTTGCCCGCATTGGCTTGACGAAATTCTGGCCGCAAATACAAAGAGCAGATTTCAGAATAGCCGGTGTAGTGATTGCAGCGAGTGAGTGTTTCTACGCTTCGGAGAAGATCAAGATCTCGCGAATGATGGGTAACCGTGTTGCGCCGAAAATGATAAAGGGGTCGGGTATGGCCGGCGTTAGCTTCTATGCCAGTCGTTCCCAAGATATCCCCGGTTTGCTCGTCTTCCAGTACAAACAGGTAATGCTCGTCGTCTGGCGTTGTAACCCGGCGCTCAAAACTTGCCATGGAATGCGCAACTTTAAGAGCCAAGGCATCTTTGTCTGGCATCAGAGAGGTAAATCCTGGGCCGGACTCCATGGCTATCTGGAAAAGCGCATCCAGATCCTTGTCGCTAACTGGTCGAATGATCATGGGCTGCAACCTGACATTGTTTTGGGACAGTATGAATGGATGCCCTGTCAAATTGCAGCTGCAATTTGAGCGAAATGCGCTACTCTATTTAGCATAGTGACTAACAGGGTGAGCGGAATGATAGGAAAGCAAGATCAGAAGCTGCTGATGCTGCTAAGAAAAAATGCTCGAGTCAGCATTACGGATCTGGCCAAGGCTCTGTATCTATCGCGTTCAACCGTGCAGAACCGTATTGCACGGCTGGAAGCCAGCGGCGTGATTAGCGGATACTCGGTTCAGTTGGGGGGCGCTTATACGGCCAGCCAGGTACAGGCCCATGTTTTAATCAAAGTCGCGCAAAAGCTGACTGCGCGAACAAACTCGGCTCTGGAAGGTATGAGCAGTGTATCTCAGCTTTTCTCGGTAAGTGGGGAATACGACCTGATTGCGATTGTGCAAGCGCAATCTCTTGAAGAGCTAAGCACCGTGTTAGATGACATTGGCAACCTTGGCGGCGTGGAGCGCACCAACTCGTCGGTGGTGCTAGAAACCCGTTTTCGGCGATAGCATTCCGTCTGGCCAATCAGTCGTTGCGTTGGGCGGGTAGCAGAAAGAAGTGATCTGGGAAATTTTGATCGTATAATGCAAAACGCCGGTGCCTCCTGTAAAGGAAGCTCCGGCGTTTTCAGTCGGGCTAATCGTTCAGAGCCGCACTATTCAGTGCAGCTCTTTGGGTTTGCTCAACTTTTATCAGTGACCACCCTGCATTTGAGCGAGGTCTGTTACAGCTACGGCCTTGCGATTAAAGGAACGCAGTTTACGGCTCATGAACTGAACTGCCATCTTAGCCGCCGCACGAGTATGCTGGCTTCTCACCGCAGTACTGTTATGGAGGATGCTGGATGGTAGCGGTTGTACGGTTGCGATATGTGTATGAGTCATAGCGACTTCCTCCTTATCTGGTGAGTTAATTACGGGGCTTGTCCGAATTTAAGTTAATACTAAAGGTGTTTTTATGCAGTTTAAATACGTTAAAATCCCTACCCACGTTGCAAATACGCAGTAGCTTATGGATTGGGATTATCTTCGATATATACACGCTCTGGCAATAGGTGGAACCCTCGCTAAAGCCGGAGAAATACTGGGTGTGCACCAAACAACGGTTTTGCGTCGGTTAGACCAAATGGAAGAATCGTTGGGTGTGCAGTTTTTTGAACGAAACCGTGATGGATTGCAGCTGACTCCGGTAGGGGAAACCGCATTCCGCAATGCCGCAAAGCTGTCGGTTGAGATGGAGAATCTCGAACGCAAGCTGGTAGGGCAGGATTCGGCGCCAGTAGGCAGAGTCCGTTTGGCGGCAGAAGACACGATGATGAGCGAATTGCTTGGGCCAGTTCTGGCAGAACTGGTGCGCGAGTTTCCAGACATTGAATTGGAAGTGTTAACGGATAACGACGTAGCAAACCTCAGCCATCGTGAGGCAGATCTGACCTTGCGCCCCGAAAACAAACCTCAGGCAACTCTGGAGGGTGAGCGCATTGCTTCAATTGAGTCGGCTGTTTACGGTTCTGCCGCGTATTGCCGGCGTAACCGCGATATGGACATTGAGAACCATGCAGACGAGTGCATCTGGATTATTCCGGATGACACCTTCAGCCACCTGGCAACAGGGCGGTGGTACCGCAAGCAACTGAAAAGCGTGAGCTCGGTGATTCGCTGCAATAGCTTGCATGCAATGCACACGCTGGCTCGGGCCGGGGCTGGCTTGGCTGTTTTGCCATGTTATCTGGGTGAAAGCGCTAAAGAACTGCGCCGCCTTTCAGACCCGATAGAAGGTGAAAGTGTCGATCTTTGGTTGCATGTACACCACGATACTCAGCAAATGGCCAGGGTTCGTATTGTGATGGAGTTTCTGGTGGAGCGCCTGCAGGCTCAGGCGTCTGTTATTGAGTTCAATCCGGGGGCCTGATGGTTCAGCCATTCGCCTTCAGCCGCAGAATGGCCAAAATTGATACCAGTGCCAGCACTGGAATTCCTGCTCACAGGATTTGAGCTGGTTGTCGTAACGAAAGGCACGGTTCTGGACCCTTTTAGCCAGAGCCGTTACCGTCGGCTTGCGGGCATAGGTTTTTCGGGCGTAACCACCCCGGCCTTCGTGGTAGGCCAGGTAGAGCCGGCGCGGGCTGTGAAAGGGGATGTCGAGTTGCCGGTTGGTAAGGTGGTTGTACCAGCCGACAAAATCCAGCGCGTACTCCATATCGGTGCGCACGGTGAATAAACCATCGCCATTGGCAGCAAGGTATTCTCTCCAAGCTGGGTCCAGAGCCTGAGCGTATCCGTATGCGGTGGAAGGCCGGCTCCAGGGGATAAACCCCCATAGCCTGGTTCTGGGTGGCTGGGCGTGGCTACGGAATGAAGACTCGTAGTAAACGAAAGCCATCTGGGTGGCTATGGGCGTACCCCAACGAGCCTGAGAATCACTGGCGTAGTCATACCAAACCGTGTGTTCCCGAAAAATGTCGCACACATCTTCTGGGTTGACGGGCGGGTTGGGGGCCAGCAGGCTGAAGCGCAGCGTTGCCCAAGTGCCGATAAGCACCCCGAGAACCGGAAGGCCGTACCATTTGGTGCGGGACAGCCACCGATCACGGCGGGTCTGGCGCCGTTTTTTGCGTGGACGCGCCGGTTGCCAGAATTTTCCTACCAAACTGTCATCTCCGGAACCCGTGGATTGCTTGCTCAGGGGAGGGTGGGCGTGTCATAAACACAACATCCACCAAACAGGATGATAGATAAATGAAGCTTGGTACCCTAATTAAACCTCTTTTAGTCGCTGGTCTGTTTCTGGCTGGGCCGGTTATAGCTGCGCCTGGTGCTCAGCAGGTCCTGACGGCATCGCCCATCGACGATATTGTTGAACGCTACCCTGCCATGATGGCTGAAGGCATCCGCGAGGGTCTTAAGCGCAATCAGCAGCTTCCGCCCATGGTTGCCGACACCATCGGGTACGTTGTGACCAATAGTTTTAGCGCCGCTGACATAGAGCAACAAATTGTCGAAAACCTGGAAAAGAACCTGTCTGAAAAGCAACTTGAAGCTGTGCATAGCTGGTATGAAACTCCCGTGGCCAAGGAAATATCCGAGGCAGAAATTGCGGCCTCAGACCCTGCGACCTGGAAACAAATTCAGGCCAAAGCGCCGGAGCTGGCCAAAAAGTATAGGGGTACGGACCGCGCCCAAATGTTTGAACGGTTTGATCGTGCCGCCCGCGCGACGGAAAGCGCAGTGGATACTTCCATAGCCGTGCAGCTCGGGCTGGCAACCGCCATGGCGGCATTCAGCAATGACTCGGATAACTACGAGGCCGTTAAACAGAAGATAGAGAGCCAGCGCGGCGTCATTCGGGGTGTTGTGGAAAAACAGGTGTATGACAGTTATCTGCATACCTATGAGAAGATGAGCACCCAGGAGATGGGGCTGTATATCGACTTTCTGGAGAGTGGCCCAGGGGCTGCGTTTTCTAAAACGGTTACTCAGAGTATTCAGCAGGCCATTACTGACCCGATTGAATCTATCGGCAATCAGATGGCGCGTTTTCTCACCCCTAAAAAATAGGGTCAATACGGTAAACGTCTTGGATACTGATGAGCTTGGCTCCTGAAACAATCAGGAGCCGCTCAACAAATCGTGCCGGGAAACGTCTTAGCTGCGATCAGTTACTTCCAGCAGGTGATAGCCAAACTGAGTTTTGATGGGGCCAATCACAGTGTTCAGTTCGCTGTTGAACGCAGCATGATCAAACTCAGGAACCATCTGGCCAGGGCCGAAAGTACCTAAGTCGCCGCCGCTGCGGCCAGAAGGGCAAGATGAGTGCTGCTTGGCAGCTTCGGCAAAATCCTGACCGCCTTCGATCGCTGTTTTCAGTTCTTCACACTTTGCTTCGCTGTCTACCAGAATGTGGCGTGCGGTTGCCTGTGCCATGTTCAGTTTCCTTTAATGAGTCAGATAAAAGCGCCTACGAATGAGCGAGGCAGAGTGCCAAATGCTGCCCGTACAGACGGCCGGAGGCAAGTCTTTTTATCGGTGTTTCTGCGATCTCACGATTGCCCTCGCAAACCTGTACAATGCGCGCTTTCTTTAGCCGGCGTGGCGCTGGCCCTCACATCTATAGGTTTGTTTCTTGATCTCTACTGCCAATATTACCATGCAATTTGGGGCCAAGCCCCTGTTTGAAAACGTTTCCGCTAAATTTGGTAACGGCCATCGTTATGGCCTGATCGGAGCCAACGGCAGCGGCAAATCTACCCTGATGAAAATTCTCGGGGGCGATCTTGAGCCCTCCGGTGGCCAGGTTATGCTGGAACCGAACGTTCGGTTGGGTAAGCTGCGGCAGGATCAGTTTGCCTACGAAACCTGCTCGGTTATCGACACCGTGATTATGGGCCACGAAGAGTTGTGGCACGTTAAAAAAGAACGTGATCGCATCTACTCGTTGCCAGAAATGACTGAAGAAGACGGCATGGCAGTCGCCGATCTGGAAGTTCAGTTTGCCGAGATGGACGGCTACACCGCCGACTCCCGCGCGGGCGAGTTGCTTCTTGGCCTGGACATTGCGCTGGAACAGCACAATGAACCCATGAGTAGCCTGGCCCCGGGCTGGAAGCTGCGGGTACTGCTGGCTCAGGCACTGTTCTCGGACCCGGACGTACTGCTGCTGGACGAGCCCACCAACCACCTGGATATCAACACCATTCGCTGGTTGGAAAACATTCTGGTGGCTCGCAGCAGCACCATGATCATCATTTCCCACGACCGTCACTTTTTGAACAGCGTTTGCACCCACATGGCGGATCTGGATTACGGCGAACTGAAACTGTTCCCGGGCAATTACGATGAGTACATGACCGCCGCCACTCAGGCCCGCGAGCGCATGCTCTCGGATAATGCGAAGAAGAAGGCCCAGATTGCGGAACTGCAGCAGTTTGTAAGCCGTTTCTCCGCCAACGCCTCGAAAGCGAAGCAGGCCACTTCCCGTGCGCGTCAGATCGACAAAATTCAGCTGGATGAAGTAAAACCTTCCAGCCGAGTGAGCCCCTTTATTCGCTTTGAGCAGGGCAAAAAGTTGCATCGCCAAGCGGTTACCCTTAGGGACCTGACCAAAGGGTTTGACGGCAATACTCTGTTCAATAAGCTGAATTTACAGGTTGAAGCGGGTGAGCGTGTGGCTATTATTGGTCCCAACGGCATTGGTAAAACCACATTGCTGCAGTGTCTTGCGGGGGGCTATGAGCCGGACAGCGGCGAAGTAAAGTGGACCGACAGCGCTGAAGTGGGCTACTACGCTCAGGATCATACGGCAGATTTTGCCACTGACGATACTTTAACGGACTGGATGGCCCAGTGGACAACCGGCGGAGAGCAGCTGGTGCGCGGCACGCTCGGGCGTATGCTGTTTTCTGGCGATGACATTGGTAAATCGGTGCAGGTGATTTCCGGTGGCGAGCAGGGGCGTATGTTGTTTGGCAAGCTGATTCTGCAAAAGCCGAATGTGATGCTGATGGATGAGCCAACCAACCACTTGGATATGGAATCCATCGAGGCGTTGAACCTGGCGCTTGAGAATTATCCGGGTACGCTGATTTTCGTCAGTCACGACCGTGAGTTTGTATCTTCATTGGCGACCCGGATTATTGAGTTGACGCCTGAAGGTATTACGGACTTTAGCGGCAGCTATGACGATTACCTTCGCAGTCAAGGGTACGTCTAGAATCTAATTACACTGCGGGGGCTAGGGCAGGCTGGCAGGGCTGTCCAAAAACCGCTGTTGATACGTCCTTGTACGCTTGGCTCCGCCATCCATGGCTCCGCACATTTTTGGACAGCCCTGCCAGCCTACCCGATCTGACTTTTGTGGTTTGGATCAACAGCCAAAGGAGCTTTGTGTGAGTGAAGAATTTGTAGTTCAAGCAACCCAAAAATGGGTTGAAGACGTTGTGGTTGGCTACAACCTGTGTCCGTTCGCCAAGCGGGAGTTGGTCAGGAACCGCGTGAGGTTTGTGGTTTCAGAAGCCGATAATGAGGATTCGCTGCTCCAGGCTCTGCATTCTGAGCTTCTGCGCTTGGAAGACGAGCCGGAGATCGAAACCACTGTGCTGATTCATCCCCACGTCATGCAGGACTTCGGCCTCTATAATGAGTTTCTTGACGCTGCGGATGGGTTACTCACGTATCTGGATATGGAAGGCGTGTACCAGGTCGCCAGTTTTCACCCGGATTACCAATTTGCAGACACAAAACCAGATGCAGCGGAGAACTACACCAACCGTTCGCCGTTCCCCATGTTGCATCTGTTGCGCGAAGCCAGTCTGGAAGCCGCGATTGATAGCCATCCGGATGTGGATGGAATTCCGCCTCGTAATATTGAACTGATGAACAAACTCGGTGCCGAGAAAATGCGAGCGACTCTGATCGACAGCTTGAAGGGCTCGGAGAATGCAGGGGAGTAGATAGTAGAGCCGGTGGGTACCCCTCTCCCAAAAATGTGCGGAGCCATGGATGGCGGAGCCAAGCGTACATGGATGTATTCACAGCGGTTTTTGGGAGAGGGGAACCCACCGGCGCTTGCACGGTACAGAATTGGTGCAGGCCCGACGATAGACAAGTCAAAGACTAGAAAGAGGCAACACCGTGGGACGTCTTTTCGAGCAAATTGATAGCCAGCCTTCCGAAATTGGAGAGATTACCCTGCGTCGTCGCCGTATTCCGGCATTGGGCGATCGAGACATTTACGAAGTAAAACTCGGCGAAGAATTTCTCATGTCCAGCATGTTTGTGGACGCCGAAGTTGCCCTCTCTGATCTTGGGATAGGTGAAACCGAAGGCGACAACCTCAGCGTTGTGGTTGGCGGCCTGGGCCTTGGCTATACCGCCGTGGCCGCCCTCAAACATGAACGGGTAGGGGAGTTGCTGATTGTTGAGTACCTGGAGCCGGTTATCCACTGGCACCAGCAAGAATATGTGCCCCTCGGCAAAGACATCAACGCCGATTCCCGCAGCCGCTATGTTCACGGCAGCTTCTTTGATCTTGCAGTTGCCGGTTCACCGTCTGGTGGCTTCGACCCCGAAGTGCCAGGCAAAGAGTTTGATGCCATTTTGCTGGATATCGACCACTCGCCCCGCGCTTTGCTGCACGATTCAAACGCCAGCTTTTACACCACTGAAAACATCAGCCGCATGGCCCAGCAGCTTAAACCTCGTGGTATCTTTGCCATGTGGTCCAATGAGGGTGAAGATGCCGTATTCATGAACGTGTTGCGTGAAGTCTTCACCGAGGTGATCTGCCACGTCGTGAGCTTCTACAACCCGTTCCAGAACAGAGAATCTTTCAATACCGTATACGTGGCCCGCAAACCGGGCTAAGCCGACCGGAGTGTGCATGCCGCCAGTGACTACCCACCGTACTCGCCCCTTCAGTGCAAACCAGCGTCTTCCCGAGCTGGATGAACCTTCGGTTTTGCACGAGCCGGAACAGGCAGGAGGGTTGCTGGCGGATTTTATTCACCGTTATCCCAAACTCCTGATTTTGACCGGTGCGGGTGTTAGCACGGATTCTGGCATTCCCGATTACCGCGATGGAGAAGGCGCCTGGAAACGCAAGCAGCCGGTTCAGCATCAGGATTTTATGGACAACCATGAAACCCGCCAGCGATATTGGGGGCGCAGCCTGATTGGCTGGCCAGTTATTCGCAATGCCACGCCCAATCCCGCCCATTACCACATTGCGGATCTCGAACTGCGTAATCACTCCAGTTTGGTTGTTACCCAGAATGTCGACCGTCTGCATCAGAAAGCCGGCACCCACGGTGTGAGCGACCTGCATGGTCGCGCAGATGAAGCACTGTGCATGAGTTGTGGCTACCGATGCCCCAGGGATCACGTGCACGACCGCTGTGCGGATCTCAATCCGGGTTTCGGGCAGTACAGAGCGGATACTGCTCCGGATGGGGATGCGGATTTAAACGTTAATTTCTCAGCGTTTCGTGTGGCAGATTGCCCTCACTGTAGCGGCATTCTGAAGCCAGATGTGGTGTTTTTCGGCGATTATGTGCCCAAGCAAAGAGTGCAGTCAGCATTGGACGCACTCAAGGCCAGTGATGGCCTGTTGGTGATCGGTTCGTCGTTGATGGTGTACTCAGGCTTTCGCTTTTGTAGGTACGCCAAAGAACTCGGCAAGCCTATTGCTACCCTTAACCTGGGTAGAACGCGGGCTGAGGAGCTGGCGGATTTGAAGCTGAATGCAAGAATCGGGGAGACCCTGAAGGCCTCCCTGGATCACCTCTAGTTTGCGGCCTGAATACCACCAAGCAGTAACACGACCCCGCAAACGTATAAAGCCATAATGACGGCGCTTTCCGTGCCAATCTTCCCTATGCCATGGCGTTCGCGACGGATCAGCCCCATCATGAGTACGCCTGACATCAGCAACGTGAGAACCGCCCAGAATTTTGAATCTTCGGGCATCGCATGGTAGATCGAGCCCTTCCGATAGGCGATGTCCGAAGCGGCGGTGAACAAAGTGTCAAAGGCATTACCACCGATAATGCCGCCCACCGCCAAGGTAAGCGCACCACGGCGGACCGCAGCAATCGATGTCACGAGTTCGGGAATCGAGGTGCTGATGGCTGTGAGTAGCACCCCGACCACTGTCTGTGTCAGGTTTGTCTTGCTGGCAATCACCGAAGCCGCGGGCTCCAGCGCCCAGCCTGCGATACCCAGAATGGCCATTAACAACAGAAACTCGACCCAGAGGCGAGACAGGGGAGGCATCGCCGTTACGTCGTCGGGCTTGTCTTCGCGGGTTTCCTGGGTAACGGATGGCAGCCACATGGGCGATTCTGAAGCGGTGCGCACCAGGTAAATGCCGTAGAAATAGGCCACAAGCAGTACCGGCGTTACCGGATGAATCCCGCCAATGGTAATGTCTGGCAGGTATGGCGCGAACAGGATCAATGCGAGCAGGCAAATCAGCAACCCGTTTTGCATCATGTTTGGAACCGACGCCGCGGCATGTTCCAGGTTGGCTCGACGGTAGACCATGTCGGCAACCGCCAGAAAAAACGTTTGAACAGCAATGCCACCCAGCGCGTTACTGACTGCCAGTTCGGCATGGCCGTTCCATGCGGCGGTGACCGAGAGAACCGAGCCACCCAGAGACGTTGAGGCGCCCAGCAGCACGGCCCCCGCGGCCGCCTCTCCAATCCCGGTACGGTCAGCCAGTTGGTCGACCACCCGGGTGATACGCGTTCCGGTAACGGCGATAATGGCCGCAGATACCAAAAACACCAAGCCACCCTGTAATAGAGTCCAGCTTTCTGTCGGTGGAATTGACACGTTAAACGAGCTCCATCAGATGGTTGGCCCTCCAACCACGCGCTTCGACTCTGGGACAATGCTAAGGCTACCTGGCCCCCTTTCGGCTCGCCTTCAAGTTTGACATAGCTTAGGCCCCTAGCAGGTTATAGACAAACACCGTTCCTACAGCCACCGGCGTAATGTAACGCACAGTGGTGTACCACAGACGGAATATGGGCTGTGAGAGCGCAAGTTCGCTCTCCATCGCCTTGCGTGACATCACCCAGCCGGCAAATATCGCAACTAGCAGACCGCCGAGAGGCAACAGAATGTTGGCGGTAAAGAAATCCAGCAGATCAAAGATGGTTTTACCTTCAAGCATGCCAATCCACCCCAATGGCGCAAAGTCCGACCACAGGTTCAGGGAAAGGATCGAGGCAATACCCAGTGCCCAGCACACAAAACCGGCACACAATGTACTGATGGTGCGATTCATGCCTTTTTGCTCTTCCAGCCATTCCACGATGGGCTCCAGCAGAGAGATGCCCGACGTCCAGGCGGCAAATATCAGTAATACAAAGAACAGGGTCCCAAACAGGCTACCCATGGGCATTTGGCCGAATGCCAGCGGCAGGGTCTGAAAAATCAGGCCGGGACCGGCGCCAGGCTCAAGACCGTTGGCAAAGACAATCGGAAAAATAGCAAGGCCCGCCAGTAGTGCCACGCAGGTATCAATCAGGCACACGGCAACAGACGTTTTGGCGATGGAAATGTTCTTTGGCAGATAAGAACCATAGGCCATCATTACCGCCATGCCGAGACTCAAGGTGAAAAAAGCGTGGCCCAGCGCCACGAGAACACCGGAGGTAGTGAGTTTGGAGAAGTCTGGCTGGAACAGGAAGGTGACGGCTCGGCCGAACTCACCGGTGGTCATGGCATAGCCTACCACTGTGAGCAAGAGCAGGAACAAGGCCGGCATAAGGATGCTGACAGCCCGCTCAAGCCCGGCACGAACGCCCTTGGCTACCACAAATATGACTAGCGCCATAAACAGGGTGTGCCACATGAGCAAAGTGGCAGGATCAGCCAATAGGTCAGAGAAAATGGCACCAATGGCATCCGCAGACTGGCCTGCAAGTTGTCCGGTAGCCGCTGTGCCCACATAGGATACAGCCCAGCCACCAATTACCGAGTAGAACGAGAGAATCAGGAAGCCGGCAAGCATGCCAACGGCGCCAACGGCGCGCCAGCCCGGGTTAAGCCCTTGCTGTTTGGCAATCTGTTTAAGGCTATTAACCGGGCTTCGGCCGCCACGGCGACCAATCAACACTTCGGCCATCATGATGGGTAGACCAATGGCTGCGATACACAGAAGGTATATCAGCACAAAGGCACCACCGCCGTTTTCACCGGTAACGTAGGGAAATTTCCAGATATTACCCAAACCAACGGCAGAGCCGGTGGCCGCAAGAATAAAAGCGAAGCGTGAAGACCAAAGCCCACGTTTAGCGTTCGAGCCTTCCATAGCTCCGGAATAGGGCGCATTTGATTCAGACATATTTGTCTCCGGCCAGATACTTGTTTTTGTTTGGAAGAGTGGAGGCCGCGAGTGTTTCACGGCCCCGTAAAGCAAATGTCTTTATTTATTGGCTGCCCGCAAGCTGCTCATGGAATGTTTCGGCAACGCCTGTGCGCTTGCGAAAGCGTTCTTCAGCGAGGGTGTTGGCAACCGCACCGGTTGGCGTGCCGCTGCTATCCGAGCGCGTAAAGATCTCGGCAAGAGTTTGACCAATGCCTTCCACGTGGGCACGTACCTCTTCCGGGGAAGCCCCGGTGCGCTCGTAGAACACATCGATGATACCGCCGGCATTAATAGCGAAGTCTGGCGCATAGAGAATGCCCCGGTCTTTCAGTGCCTGATCATGATCTGGCCGCTGTAAGAGGTTGTTGGCTGCGCCTGCAATGACGGTGGCTTTCAGGAGCGGAATGCTGTTGTCGTCCAGTATGGCACCCATGGCGCAGGGTGCGATAACATCTACCGGCAGGAACAAAATGTCCTCGGCCGACGCGGCATGGGCACCCAGTTCATCCACCGCACGTTGCATGTTCTTCGGGTGAATGTCGTACACCCAGAGTTCTGCGCCGGCGTCTTTCAGGTGTTGGGCCACGCGATATCCCACATTGCCGATACCCTGAACAGCCACTTTCAGGCCAGTAAGATCCTCACGCCCAAGCTTGTGTTTTACTGCGGCCTTCAGACCTACAAAAACACCATAGGCAGTGGTGGGGGATGGATCGCCATTGCTGGGCTGACCATCAAACGCGGTGTGCTCAATAATACCCGCAACGTGCTTTGTGTGCCGCCCCATGACCTTCAAGTCTGGCACGCTGGTGCCGGAATCCTCGGCTGCAATGTACTGGCCGCCAAGTCCCTCAAGGTGTTTGCCCATGGCTTCTAGCAAGGCTTCGGTTTTCTGTTCGCGAGGGTCTCCGAGAATCACCGATTTGCCACCGCCCAGGTCAAGATTGGCCAGTGCCGATTTGTAAGTCATACCCCGTGACAGGCGCAATACATCACGCAATGCTTCTTCGTCGCTGACATAGGGGAACATTCTGCAGCCGCCAAGAGCTGGCCCGCGGGAGGTGTTGTGTATGGCAACAATAGCTTTGAGCCCGGTTTCCGGGTCGCAAAAAAAGGACAAGTGTTCGTGGTTATCAAATTCGGGATGGCTGAATACGTTCATGGCGGCTTACCTCTCTTCCATGGCTGGGATAGACGTTATCCTGCGGAAATGAAAGGCGCTTATCTTAACAGACGGGCACTTTTGTGCATTGCACAAGACGCCCTGTAGGCGTGCTGGGTTACGCATTTTGAAATCCTCTCCACCTGGCCGGATCGCGGCGGCAGTGGTTGTGTTGTTTTTGTCGTCCGGCTTGTGGCCGGCGTTTGATTTCAGGTGTCCGTATCTCCCGAAGGAGACAACCCTTGTGAGGCTGGACTGAATGTAAACTAATCTGTGTGAGTGCAGACGTCAATTGCAGATGTGATGTCTGAACCGGTTCTGACAGTTTCAAAACCGGGGCAGGCTCACTTTCTTTTGCCTCCACCTGCGGTCATACGCTAATTTGAAGACATTGGAACTTTTGCCCTGGGAGTACAGGATGTTGGAGTCCATCGAGGCCGGTCTTAGTGCGTGGCTACTGCCAGGGGCGACTGCGTTGTTGGCGCTATTAGCAACCTACACCGCTTATCGGCTTGTGTTGGCACTGACGCGGCGCTTCTCCCGTTCCAAGGCTGTCCCCCGCATTTTTCTCGACGCCGCGACTTACGTGGTGTTGCGGGTTTGGGATCTGCGCCGGCTGATCGTGCCATTGCAATGGTTTATCGAGAACCCATTCCAGAACTGGTCGCGCAACACCACTGACATGTTGGGTACGGTTTTTCTCTGGCTGGACTACGCTATACCCGTACAGCCGTTGCGCGAGGAATTCGGGCGCTTGCTCAGACAATCGTCTCAGTGGGATGGAAAGATTGAGACGGTGCAGGTCACCGACTCCAGTGAACAAGCCTTACAGATACGCTTCCTGATGAGCGCACCGGATTCAAGTAAGGTCTGGGACCTTCGGTGTGCGGTGCGGGAAGGCCTGGTGGTCTTCGTTCAAAAGCATTATCCGGAATACTTGCCTCGCGTTCGGGCGCGGTTGGTGGATGACTCAGGCGCGGTTTCTGACAAGTAAACTGGCCAACCAGCCATGCTGGTAGTCGGTACCTGCGGAAAATACTGATACGCGTGCAGCGAGAATTTACTTAGCTTGCGTAGATGAAAAATGTGCAATATACCTACCAATTCCAGCCCGCAAAAGTTCGTTCCGAGCTTATCCGGATGTTCCCTATTTCGCTGTTTGTGGTGGCGTTTGGAGCTGCCTTTGGATTGGCGGCCGCTCAGCAAGGGCTAGACCCTCTGCAGTCCTTACTAATGAGCACCTTGATGTTTGCAGGTGCGTCGCAGTTTGCCGCCATTGATATGTGGGGAGCGGAAGTCTCTGTTATTCCCGTTATGGTCGTGGTCTTTGCCATCAATTCCCGACACCTTTTGATGGGCGCGTCGCTTTACCCCATGTTGAGGGACGTTTCACCCGCTAAACGTTATGGGCTTATCCTGCTTCTTACAGACGCCAACTGGGCTGTGTCTGCCCAGGAATATCAAAGCGGCAGGCGCAATCTCGAAGTGATTCTGGGTGGCGGGCTCGTACTCTGGCTGGCGTGGATTGTTGGTACCTGGTTAGGGGTGTATTTCGGCGGGCTTTTGCAGAACCCGAAAAGCCTTGGCCTGGATATGGTGCTGGGTTGTTTTCTGCTGGCCATGGCATTGGGAGGCAAGAAAAATCCCCGGGTGTTGGTCGCCTGGTCGCTGGCCGCTGCTGCGTCTTTAGCGGCCTGGAAATGGCTGCCTGCCAATACCCACGTGGTTGCCGGCGCCCTGGCCGGTGGTCTTGTTGGCTTCTTCTGGTTGGAAAAGATACCGGATGACGAGGGGGGGCAGTCAGCATGACCATTGAAACCAATACGGCAGGTGTTCTGGCGCTGATACTCATAATGACATTGGTAACGTTGGCCACCCGGTTTGGCGGCGTATTTATTATGTCCTTCGTGCGTATAAGCCCTCGCATTGAAAGCTTTATCAACACCATGGCCAGCTCCGTGCTCATCGCCATTATCGTGCCTATGGCTTTTGCCGGGGATGGGGGAGCGATAGCGGCGCTATCGGTTACTGCGGTTGCCATGCTCGCCCTCAAAAAGCCATTGCCCGCGATTGCAGCAGGCATTCTAGCTGCTGCTCTTGTTAGGTATATGTTATAGCTAACAAGTAGTTAGCAGGCAGAACAGTAGTTTGCGCAATAATTGCTCAAGTTAGCCGTGTCTCAGCCGATCTACGGGTAGAGAGATAAGGCATTGAGAGGTAAGCCGCGCCATGATTGTGTCCAGCCAGATTTCCTTCCTTCAGGGAAGCTCCCGTCAAGAAACGTCCTTCGATCAGAGCCAGATCCGGATTAACCAACAGCCAGTATTTGGGGATCGCTGGGAAGGCCAGGGTGGTAGTGCGCAGGTAAATATAACCCGCGATGCTGCCTATCGTTACAACAGCCAGGAGCGACTTGGATACACTAGTACCAGCACTGTGAGCGGCGGCGAACGTAATGCTGTGTTTACCAGTGCCGAGCTCGCAGAGAAAACCACGGAGGTGTTTCTTCGTGGCCAGCAGGCCGTCAGCGTAAGCCGCGCAGCTTTGGGTGGCGAATCTGGTACTCAGGCAACAGGCAGCATGTCTGTTGAGGCAAGTCGTTATATGTTCCATTCCGAGAGCGAAACCCGCTCGTTTGCGTCCACAGGAAGCATTTCTTTGGAGAACGGTGAAACCATCGATTTCACCCTGTCGCTTCGCCAGTCTCAATCTCGCAGTTATGAATACTCCGAAAGCCTGCGAATTGAAGAGCGGCCTATGACCGACCCATTGGTTATCAACTTCGGCAGCGCAACGGCACAACTTACCGACACCCTGTTTGAGTTTGATATGGACGGAGATGGAGAAACCGGGCAGTTTGCTTCACTGGGAAGTGGTAGTGGCTATCTGGTATTTGACCGCAATGGCAACGGCGAAGTGGATGACGGCACAGAGCTGTTTGGCCCGCAAAGTGGTTCTGGCTTCGGTGAACTGGCTAAGTTTGATGACGACGGCAATCAGTGGATTGATGCCAACGACGAAGTATTTTCATCGCTTTCTGTATGGGTTCAGGGCGCCGACGGCGAACAGAGCTTGAAGTCCCTTAATGAAGTGGGCGTGCAGGCACTTTTTGTGGGCAGTGCCGAACACAATTTCACTCTTACTAATCGCCAGGGCGTGCCGCTGGGAGAAATCCAAGCCTCAGGTATTTACCTGACAACCGACGGCGAAGTGCGCACCCTGGAAGAGATCAACCTGGCTGAACAAAACACCGAGCAGGCGCCGTCCGCAGGACAGATGCTTGGGAGTGATAGCGCCGGCAGAGGCAGCGAAAGTGATGGGCCGGCAGATGCCCGAACGGAAGCAATTCGCGATGCACTGGCAAAGCTCAATGACATTCGTGAGAAGCAAAAAGCGTTCATTGAGGAGACTAAGGAATTCGGCAAGTCGAAATCGCCTCTGGATGAATACATGAGCGTTATCGATAAGCTTCGCCTTGAGCTACTGAACAGTCAGAACGAGAAAAAGCAGGCGGCTAGTCGGTATTTGGAGTTTGCCAAAGGCTGACCTTTGCTCAATCTTAAAGCAAATTGGTTTAAGGTTGTGAGATTGTGATTTGCCGGACAGCGGATTGCCTTATAGGCTTTTAGTGAAAGTCACTGAGCATAAGGAGCTTTGGTATGTCCAATAACCACGTGTACAAGAAAGTCGAAATTGTGGGTTCATCAGAGAAAAGCATTGAGGGCGCCATTGAAAATGCCCTTGCAGAATCCTCAAAGAGCATCCGCAATATGGAGTGGTTCGAAGTGATGGAAACCCGTGGGCACATTGTTGATGGTAAGGTTGGCCATTATCAGGTGTCGCTGAAAATAGGTTTTCGAATCAAGGATAACTGATGCGGGTGCGGAGCCAGGTAGCGCCCGAAGGCCGGCCTATCAGGCTCCGCTATTCCGCCGAAACGGAAGCACCGTTTTGGCATCTTCGTAATACCCCATAACTTGCTCTGCTTCCTCCAGGGTGAATGTTTCAATAGCCTCATGAAACGCGGGTTGCGCAATTCCATGCCACGAATGCGTCAGCAAAGGCTCGAAGCCCCGCACCAGTTTGTGTTCTCCCTGCGCACCTGCATCGAATGTTTGCAGCCTCAGGTCAATGGCCAGCTCAATGCCTTGGTAATAGCAGGTCTCGAAGTGCAGGTGATTGTATTCGTCGAGACAGCCCCAGTAGCGGCCATATAGTGTGTCTTGTCCGCTCAAAAACAGAGCGCCGGCAATCATCTCTCCATCCTTCACGGCCATGATTATATGCAGGTGCTCCGGCATGTTCTCCCGCAGTTGTTCAAAAAATGCCTTGTTCAGGTAGGGGCGCTGCCCGCGTTTGAGGTAGGTGGCCTGATAGAACACATAAAACGCTGCCAGAATGTGATCGGATATATCCCGCCCATCAAACCGGGTGAAGGTGATGTCTTGCTCAGCTATCTGCCTGCGTTCCTTGCGAATAGATTTACGCTTACGGGAAGTAAGCTCTGCCAGGAAGTCGTCGAAGCACTCATAATTGCGGTTGTGCCAGTGAAATTGGCAGCCAATTCGGTGTAACTGACCTTCTTGCTCCAGCAGGGTCTGGTCATCTGCGTTCGGGAACAAAAGGTGCCAGGAGTGAGCACCGAGACGATCTATGAGGGTGTCCAGAAAGTCGTGGAGCCTTCTGGCATCAAGCAGATCGCGGAGTTTTGAGTGCAGCAGTAACCGCGGCCCTTGAGAGGGTGTAAACGGCACGGCTAGCAGGAGCTTTGGGTAGTATTCCATGCCATAGCGGCGATAGGCGTCGGCCCAGGCCCAGTCAAACACATACTCGCCCATGGAGTGGGTTTTCAGGTAAGCGGGTGCAACGCCGGCGATCTCGCCATCCTGGCGGAATACAAGATGGCAGGGTGTCCAGCCAGTCTCCGGGCTGGTGCAGCGTGAGCTTTCCAGTGCCTCGAAAAACTCGTACCGGAGAAACGGATTGCCAGTGCCTGCCAGTCTTTCCCAGGTTTCCTTAGAGATGTCGGAAATGGACTGACAGGTTTCAAGTGTTATAGATGATACTGCAAGTTCTGACATAGCTGGCGCGGGCTCCTTGATCGCTTCCGATACCTTACGTCAAAACCCGGCTTGTAATCACTTCTTCTGGTTGTTGCAGCGTTTTTCCATCTTTTTTTGCCAGTTACCCATGCGCTTTTCGTGATGCTGGCGCCTTTCCTGATGGATCTCGTTCCATATTCCACGCTGCTCATCGTTGAGTTTCAGGCGTTCTGCCATGGCTTCTCTGTGC
Source organism: Marinobacter sp. (assembly GCF_052094685.1). GTDB lineage: Bacteria > Pseudomonadota > Gammaproteobacteria > Pseudomonadales > Oleiphilaceae > Marinobacter. The sequence continues at coordinate 39,789 of NZ_JBQDKB010000013.1, read as the reverse complement.
TCGGCCATTTTCGCCTGGCGCTCTTCCATATTGAAGCGCCCTTTGCCTTCGCGCATGTTGTCGCACATTTCGGTCATGTTGTGATGATTGCCGCGGTAGTTTTCGCCATGATGCTTTGAGTGTTGGCCAGCCATCAACGCGGGGCTGGCTGCAAACAAGGCCGTCGCTAAAAGGCTTGCGGTGATAGTGGATGTTTTACGATGACTCATGGTAGTTCCTCTCACAGTGAAGTAGCTGCCTGGCCGTTATCGGCATAAGCACGATCCACAGCCATGGTACTGCGGGTGTTGGTAAACGAGCGTCAATGGCATGTAAAGGTTCTGCAAAGGAGCACAGGCTTGAGTCAGCGGGTTGTTAAGCCCGTGTTAGACTTTGGAAATACATTGAGTTCACATTAATTGAGCACACATGGATTTACAAAAACTGGATAGAGACTAACGATGCAAAACAGGGTCCTGCTGGTAGAAGATGACGACGAGCTCCGTGAACTGCTTGCCCGCTACTTAAGTGGCCAAGGGTTCACTGTGCGCGAGGCCGCCAACGGTAAAGACGGGCTGGCACTGGCTCTTGGGCAGCACTGCGACATCGTTGTTCTGGATATCATGCTGCCGGATATCAACGGTCTTGAGGTGTTGCGGGAGTTGCGCGCTGAAACCCACTTGCCGGTGGTGTTGTTAACAGCCCGGGGCGATGAGATGGATCGTATTGTAGGGCTGGAAGTGGGTGCAGATGATTATATTCCCAAGCCCTGTAACCCCCGTGAGCTGGTGGCACGGCTGCAAGCGATATTGCGCCGGGTAGCTTGGGATCAAAAGGCGGAAGTAGAGGAGGCACGGCACTATGGTGATTTGCGGGTTGAGCTGGGTCACCGCCGTATTTACCAGGATAACGAGCCGCTGGAGCTGACCGCCACAGAATACGAAGTTCTGCAGGTACTGCTGGCCCATGCCGGCAGTGTAGTGCGCAAAACAGATTTGATGCAGTGGGCTTTGGGTCGCCGTTTGGAGGCTTACGACCGCACTCTGGATATGCACATCAGTAATCTTCGTAAGAAGCTGGGCAATGATGACCCTCCCCGGATTGAGACGATGCGCGGTCTCGGCTATAGCTACCGGGTGCCAGTATGAAGCGCCGGTTTATGGTTCCGTTGTTCTGGCGAATATTTCTGTTGATCTGGCTGGCTATGGCGGTAACGGTGGTGGTCAGCAATCTGGCCTCCCGGGTATTGCTGGATCGTGAACGCGCGGCCATCGAGCGCCAGCTTGAGCTACGGGATCTTGGGTTTGAGGTGGCCGCTATTCGGGAAAGCCAAGGGCGCAGGGGCGCGCACAAATTCCTCAATGCCCAGGGGGACGAGCTGGGCCTGCATCTGATGATGATCAGCGGGGATGGCGACAAGCGTTTGCCCTCGGCTATTCGTTCACGAATCAAGTCTGGGTGGTATCGGCAAAAGCCTGCGATTGTGGATGTCGGCGATGGGTACCGTTTGATTGCCTGGCCGAAAATGCATGGCGAGGGTTGGCTGGAACCCAGGGTTTTCCGGTTTATGGAGATGGGTTTGGCGTTTGTTTTAATTACCCTGGCTTGCTGGCTGATTGCACGGTTTGTGTCGCGGCCCATGAGGCATATGGAAGCCACCGCCCAGGCCATTGCGGGAGGCAAAACCCAGCTAAGAGTTGATGAACAAATAGCAACGCGCAGGGATGAGGTGGGGCAGTTGGCTACAGCGTTTAACGCTATGACCGATCAACTCTGCAAATTATTGGAAAGGCAAAAGCACTTGTTGCGAGATATTTCCCATGATTTACGTACGCCGCTCGCGCGCCAGAGAGTGGCTATTGAATTGGCCAGTGAAGGCGACGTGGAAGAAGAGTTGATGACCAGTATCCTGCGTCAAAACGAACGCCTTGAAGTTATGACCGGGCAGATACTGACCTTATATCGGATTACCGAGCAAGGCGGTGATATTGCCCGGGAGCCTATGCGCCCTGTGGAGTTACTGAATCAGGTGTTACGGGATGCGGCCAATTATGCAGAGCTCCAAAGGGTGGACTGTAAGTTGGATTCCATGCCCGAAAGCACTGGCGTATCTGTGCTGGGCGACTCAGGGCTGTTGCAGAGAGCATTCGACAATATCTTGCAAAACGCACTGGATCATACGCCACCTGGCAAAGTGGTTCATGTTGCACTGGCGTTGTCATCAGGGTGGATAAGCCTTGTGATTGAGGATGAAGGACCAGGCGTTGCAAATAACATGCTGGAGCACCTCTTTGAGCCGTTCTTCCGGGCTGACAAGTCCCGAGGTGGCCAGGGCTGGGGCCTTGGGCTGGCCATTGCCAAAGACATTATCCTGGCCCATGACGGAGACATCACTGCAAACAACAGTGAACGCGGTGGTTTGCAGGTAGTGGCCCGGTTACCGGTGTTCGCCGTCGATTAATACAACCACAGGCTTGTGCATGAAAAAAGATTATCCGGTACCTGCGGGCTACCTTGAGCGTGAAATCGAGATAAAGAAAAGCCGCTTTATTGCCCGGCTTGCGCCAGTGGGGTCTCGCGATGAGGTGAAAGAATGGCTGGAAAAAGCGCATCGGGATCATCCTGATGCGCGCCACATTTGCTGGGCCTATCAAATCGGGCGCCCAGGTTCCGCCGCCGAAGCGGGCATGAACGATGACGGCGAACCATCTGGCACCGCAGGCAAGCCAATTTTGAGCGTCATTCAGCACAAAGATATGGGTGATGTTCTGGTGATGGTGATCCGTTATTTTGGCGGCATTAAGTTGGGCGCAGGAGGGCTCGTGAGAGCCTATGCCGGTGCAGCTGAAAGTGTGCTTTCAGAGGTGGAAAGAGTGGTTCACAAGCCGGTTAGCGTGGCAAATATAACCATGGGCTTTGCCGACGAACAGCCTTTGCGGCATTGGTGTGAAGTGCATTCGGCTGAGCTGGAATCAATCGGCTACAGCGCTTCGGTTACCGCGCGGGTACTCGTGCCGGAAGACAAAATGGGCGCCTTCACAGATTTTTGTGATTCCCATAAATTGGATTACCGTTTTGAAACCTGACCTGGCAAAACCGCATCGATTAAGGTTCCTGTGCGTATACTGCTAGAAGGACTTTCAGAAACTAAGGAGTAGGCAATGAGTCGTTTTCTGATGGTAGTGCTGATAACCCTGACCATGGCTGGGTGCGCCAGTAATGTGGTTACCGATTACAACTCCTCTGTTGTTTATGACAACTATTCATCTTGGGCGTTTGCGTCAGGCAATGGCAACTCTTCGTTTGTTTCCCTGGATGGAAACCGGATTCAGAGTGCGGTTGAGCGGGAGTTGAAACGCAAGGAAATGCAGAGGGTTGATGAGCCAAAAGCAGACCTGTTGGTGAGTTGGAAAATCGTGGAACACGAGCGTCTTGAACAATCCGGATTAGGGCTTGGTTTTGGTTTTGGTACAGGCAATTTTGGTTGGGGACTTTCTTCACCGCCACCCGTAAGAGAAGTGCAAGAAGGGAAGCTGGTGATCGAGCTTGTAGACAAACGTACTGAAGAAGTGGTTTGGCGCGCCGCAAGCCGCCGTTATCTGAATGAAAATCAGTCTCCAGAAAAACGCAGTAAGCTGATTGACGAGGTGGTGGCCGAGATGTTCAGCAAGTATCCTCCCGATTTAGATTGAAAATATTAGGCCTTTTCAGGCTGTAGACTCCTTTGGGGCATAAGCCTGATGGTCTGATTTACGGAGAATAAATGGCTAAAAAAACGACAGGTGGGTTGGTTTTCTCAACCGAACAGGGGCGTATGTGCCCGGAATGCCGCAACCCGATTACTGATTGCAGTTGCCGCGAGGCACAACGCCCCGAAGGTGACGGCATTGTGCGGGTAAGCCGAGAAACCAAAGGGCGCAAAGGTAAAGGCGTTACTCTGGTTACGGGTATCCCCATGGATGAGAAAGAGCTCAAAGCCTACGCCAAAGTGTTAAAAGCCAAATGCGGTACCGGTGGTACTGTGAAAGACAATGTGATTGAAATTCAAGGTGACCAGCGAGAGGTTCTTGTACCACTTTTGGAACAAAAAGGCTGGGTTGTAAAGCGCTCGGGTGGCTGATGGTATAGACACATACTCTCTTTGAAAGGAGGCAAGCATGCGCATACTGGTTTTGGGTGCGGGAGTCATTGGTGTAACCACCGCCTGGTTTTTGCAAAAACAAGGGCATCAGGTAACGGTGGTAGACCGACAGAGCCAGGCCGGCCTGGAAACCAGTTATGCAAACGGGGGCCAGATATCTGTCTCCCACGCTGAGCCTTGGGCTAACCCTTCTGCGCCCTTGAAAGTGCTGAAGTGGCTGTTTCGGGCAGATGCGCCTTTATTGTTTCGCCCCAGGATGGATCCGGCTCAATGGCGCTGGGCATTGTCTTTTCTGGCCCAGTGCACCACTGCGAAAGCGGCCCATAACATTCGCCAGATGGTTAATCTTGGCACATATAGTCGCAGCCAGTTGCAAACTTTGCGCGAGGAAATCGGGCTTGAATACGACCAGGTGGATAAGGGGATTCTTCACTTTTATACCAACCCGGCCGAGTTCGATGCAGCGCTTGAGCCAACCCGTATCATGTGTGATCTCGGGTGTGATCGTCAGGTTATCGATGCGAACAGAGCCGTAGAATTGGAGCCTGCGCTCAAGCATATCCAGCACAAAATAGCGGGCGCAACCTACACATCTGAAGACGAATCCGGCGATGCCTGCAAGTTTACTCAAGCACTAGCCGAACGCTGCAGACAAGCCGGCGTTGAGTTTTGTTATGGCACAGATGTTCTCGGTTTTGAGCGTGCGAGTGAGCGTATTCTTGGGGTTCAGGTGCTAAAGGACGGCCACCACAAAACCATGCGCGCAGATGCTTACGTTCTTAGCTTGGGAAGCTTTAGTGCGGCACTTGCGCGGCAGCTCGGGCTGTTTCTGAATATTTATCCCGCCAAAGGCTACTCCATCACTGTGCCGGTAAAGACCGAAGAAGCCGCGTTCAGTGTCAGCCTAACCGACGATGAATACAAGCTGGTTTACTCACGACTTGGCGACCGTATTCGGGTAGCTGGAACCGCCGAGTTGAGTGGCTATACCCGTACCCTGAACTACACCCGCTGTCGGGCCATTGTACGCCGAACCGCAGAACTCATGCCCGAGGCGGGCTACTGGGATCAGGCCGAGTTCTGGACAGGGCTGCGTCCTGCAACCCCCTCCAACGTGCCCTACGTGGGCAAAAGTCACTTTGCCAATCTTTATCTGAATACTGGCCACGGCACCCTGGGCTGGACACATTCTTGTGGCTCTGCCGCTGCGCTGGCCGATATTGTTGATGGCCGAAAGCCTGAGGTGGACTTTACGTTCTCAGGGGTTTAACGCTTCTTCCTAACGTAGAGCATCTTATTAACCCGGGCGACTAGCTCGCCCTCCTCATCAACAATATCCACATCCCACTGGGGCAGCATTTTATCGCCGCCGTCGGTTGCCATGCGGATTTCCTCAAGCCTCTCTTTTGTAAGCTCAAAATGCGCCGTTACCCGGCCTTTGCCGGGACGAATGAAATCGATGCAAGCAGACTTGTCCCAAACAATGTAGTCCTTACCCAGGCTGTTCATCAGCAATAGCATGTACATAGGATCAACCATGCTATATAGCGAGCCACCAAAGTGAGTGCCCACGTAGTTGGAGTTGTACCAGCGCAGGTTCATTTCTACCGATGCTGAGCTGTAGTCATCGGCAATGTGGGTAACTTTCACGCCAGCGCCGGCATAGGGGCCGTAAACGTTCATTATTTTACGTACGCCGTTCGGGCTGGCTATCCAGTTACGCAGTTTGGACATCATGGTGGTAAGGCTCTTTTATAGCAGTGAGTGAAGAAAGGTTTGAGGCGGGGATTATACGTTGAAAAACCAAAATGGCCCGCAGGAAAACCTGGCGGACCATGGTGATACTCGTTTTATTTATTTATTTTAATTGATCACGAATCAGCTTTTTGTTGATCTTGCCAACACTCGTTTTCGGAATGTCTTCAGCAAAATCAATCCGGGTAGGAATGGCCCATTTATTGATCTCGCCATTATCAACGTATGACTGCAGATGGCTCTGGATATCCTCCGCCGTGGCGTTTTCGCCGGGCTTCAGGTTGATTAAAGCATAGGGACGCTCGCCCCACTTCTCATCGGGAATACCCACTACAGCGGCGCCGGCCACGGCGGCGTGCTGGCTGATCAGGTTTTCAAGATCCAGTGACGACAGCCACTCACCGCCGGTTTTAATCACATCCTTGATGCGATCCTTGATGGTGAGAACATGGTTTGGCTCCATAGAGGCAACATCACCTGTGTGTAGCCAGCCACCTTCCCACAGTTCTTCGCCTTTATCTGGTTGTTTGAAGTAACTCTGGGTCAACCAGGGAGCTCTAGCAACAATCTCGCCCTGAGCCTGGCCATCGTGAGCGACCGGGTTGCCTGAGGTGTCTACAATTTCCAGGTCGACCATGGGCACGGCAATGCCGGTCTTAACCCTCAGGGCCGTTTGTTGTTCCAACGGCAGCTCCAGATCTTCAGGCTTGAGATACGTTGTGCTCAACAGTGGGCAGGTTTCGGACATGCCATAGCCGGTGTACATACGGATGCCCAGTTTGGCACCTGCATCACACAGGCCGCGGGTCATGGCGCTACCGCCGATCAGTACATGCCAGTTACTCAGATCTGCAGTTTTGATGGACTCTGTACCCATCATCATCTGCATGACGGTTGGAACGCAGTGCGAGAACGACACCTTATGTTCCTTCAGCAGGTCGACCAGCAACTCCGGTTCGTAACGGCCAGGATAAACCTGTTTGATACCCATCATGGTGGCCGCGTAAGGAACGCCCCAAGCGTGTACGTGGAACATTGGCGTTAGTGGCATGTACACCGACGACGAGCGCATCAGCGGCATTTCATCGTAGCCGGCCAGAGAGCCTGTCATTGCCAGGGTGTGCAGTACCAATTGGCGATGGCTGAAGAAAACCCCTTTCGGGTTACCGGTGGTGCCACTGGTGTAGAAGGTGGTTGCAACGCTATTTTCATCAAAATCCGGGAAATCGAATGTCGTCTCAGCCTTGGCCAGAAGTGCTTCGTATTCGCCGGCGGTATCTAGCTGTGTCGCCTTTGCGGATTTTTCATCACTGAGCTGGATGTAGGTTTTTACCGTGGTGATTTCGCTTTGCAATCCTTCCAGAATCGGTAGGAAATCATCGTGCACCAGAACCACATCGTCTTCGGCGTGGTTCATGGTGTAAACGATCTGATCGGGCGAAAGGCGCACATTGATGGTGTGCAGCACGGCACCGATCATGGGAATGGCGAAGAAACACTCCAAATAGCGTGGCGTGTCCCAGTCCATCACCGCCACCGTGTCGCCTGGCTTAACACCGGCATCGGTGAGGGCGTTTGCAAGACGGTGAATGCGTTCGACCAGATCGGTGTAAGTGTACTTGCTGCGATTGGCGTACACGATTTCCTGATCAGGAGCATATCTTGGCCCCGAAAGCAGCAGTTGTTTGATCAGAAGAGGGTATTGGTGGGCATTGTCAGCCGCAGGTAAAATTCGGGTTTGTACCATGTCTGAAATCCTCTTTCCCGTTTGTTTGTTTTATCTGAGAAGTTGGCTCAATCTGACATAAATTGAGTAAAACCGGAAGCTTGCAAAGCTACTCCGGTAGCCCTCCTTGATAAAGAGAGCTACCGGAGGGAACTGCTACTGATGCCAGGGACTACCTTCGGTATCTTTTACGGTTTTCACTCCTATATGCATGGCCGCTTTGGCCAACATGTTGGCGCTCACCGGGGCGGTCATAAACAAAAAGACCGTGATCAGGATTTCGGAAAAATCGATACCCTGGTCCACATTGCTGAAGTAGACAACCGAACTTAGCATGATAGCGCCTACGCCAACGGTGGTTGCCTTGGTGGGGCCGTGCAGTCGGGTGTAAAAGTCTGGCAGCCGGGCAAGGCCAATTGCGCCTACCAGTGTAAACGCACCACCGAATAACAACAGCGCCGATATGGCGTATTCCGCGAACTGGCTCATGATTTACTCCATTTGTTACTCAATGACGCTACCCCGCTTCAGATATTTAGCCATGGCCACGGTACTGACAAAGCCCATAACTGCAATAAGCAACGCAGACTCAAGGTACATACGTGTGCTAAGAGTAATACCCAGCAGAATAATCAGCGCGATGGCATTAATATAGAGCGTATCAATGGCCAGAACCCGGTCTGGCTCATCCGGTCCTTTGATTAAACGGTATACGTTGAGCAACGCGGCCAGGGTCACCATGCCGATGGTGAGGTATAGCGCAATGGTGATCATCGGAACATCTCCATCAACGGCTTTTCGTAGCTGTTGTAAATGGTATCAATAACTTCTTGATCGTTGGTTGCATCCAAGGCATGGATCAGCAAGGTTTTGTTGTCATCGCTTACATCTGCACTGACGGTTCCTGGGGTGAGCGAGATGGTGCTCGCCAGAATGGATATGGCTAACGGATGTTCGAGCTGCAGCGGGTAGCTGATAAAAGCCGGGCGCGGTGAGCGGGGGCTGAGAATAAGCCAGGCCACAGAGAAGCTGGCGACCACAATGTCCTTCAGCACTCGCAGTATGTAGATCGGCATGCGCCAGGGCCTTGTAAAGCCAGGCCGCTCGGGCCAGAACCCGTGAGTGAGTTGGGGAATCAGCCAAGCCAGGATGAGCCCAAGCACCACGCTGCCGCCGGTTACCCCATCGCTGAGGATCTGCCAGGTAAGGAACAGAATCCAGCTCAGCCAGGGTTGAGGAAAACTCAGACGATCAAACATCAGTTACTCTCCCCAACCAATGGATTCTGCGGAACATGTACGGGAGTCTGCAGAATATTGATATAGCCACGGTTGTCGTGCAACTGTTCAGCGGTGGCGCGAGTGTAATCGCTTACCGGGCCTGCCAGCACAACGATCAGTATGGTGAGGCAGGAAAGAATGCCTGTGGAGATTGCAACTCGGTAGTTCATGGGTTCTGGGGTTTCCAAGTGGCCATCTACGTGCCACCAGAAAACGATGCTGCCGGCGCGGCTGTATGCTATCAGTGTCAGGAAGCTACCTACTAACAGAACGCCCCATAACCAGGCCATTTCAACCCCGGGCTCAACCGACTGGAGAATCAGTAGCTTGCCAAAAAAGCCGCTTAGTGGCGGTAAACCGGCGGCGGCCACAGCGCCGATAAGGAACAGCACGCTCAGGAATGTCTGGTGGCGCATTTTCGGCGCAGTAACGATGCTGTCGCCGGCCAAGCCCCTTTGGCTTGCGACCAGCTCGGAAACCAAAAACAGAGCGGCTACAGTCCACGTGGTGCTGACCAGATAGAACAACGCGGCAGACAGACCGGCCACGGAGCCAAGCGCAATAGGTGCAAGCAGAGTCCCTACGGAGATAATAACTTGCCAGGCCACCAGTGTTTTCAGGCTATCTGCACCCAGAGCGCCAATAACGCCCATGCTGAGAGTGATCAGCGCCAGTGGGAATAGCCAGTCCATGCCAAGATTCGCCAGTTCTCCGGCACCTTCTCCAAAGATAAGCGGAAAAATTCTCACAATGGCGTAAATGCCTACCTTGGTCATAACTGCAAACAGTGCAGCAACCGGAGCGGTTGCTCGTGCATAGGCTTTGGGTAGCCAGAAACACAGAGGCAGAATAGCAGCCTTCAGGCCGAAAACCACCAGCAACATCATGCCGCCGGCTTTCACAAGGTTCAGGTTATTACCGGTAATCTGCGGGATTTTTACAGCCAAATCCGCCATATTCAGCGTACCGGTAACGCTATAGATCATGCCGACACCAATCAGGAATAGTGCGGAACCCACAAGGTTAAGAGCGACATAGTGAAGCCCGGGAACGGTTCGCGCCGTTCCACCACCGTGCATTAGCAGCCCGTAAGAGGCAATAAGCAGCACCTCAAAGGCAACGAACAGGTTGAACAAATCACCAGTGAGAAAGGCAATGTTCAGGCCCATTAGCTGGAACAGAAATAGTGCATGAAACTGCCGGTTACCCTCATCGGCGCCGCCACTGGCGTAAATGTGACAGAACAGGCCGAGAACCGCTGTTAGCACCAGCATTAGCGCTGCCAGCCGGTCTAGAACCAGAACGATGCCAAACGGTGGTTGCCAGTTGCCAAACGCATAAATGCGGTAGCTGCCGTCGCTGGCAAGCACCAGCAACACTATGGCAGATGCCAGCATCAGTACCGTGGTAGTCAATGCCAGTGTACGGCGCAGGCTGATTGGAGCGTAGCCCATAACGACCTGCAGAATGCCGCCGAGCAGTGGTATTAGAATGGGAGCGATAAGCCAGTGAGTCATTTACCGGTTACCTCCCGTTCCTGTTTTGATGAGGGAGATGATTCATCGCGCCGGCCATCCACATGATCGTTTTCATTGTCTGCCAGACTACGCAGAGACAGAACAACCAGAAATGCTGTCATAGCAAAGCCAATAACTATCGCCGTGAGCACCAGTGCCTGGGGTAGTGGGTCCGCATAGGCGGCTGACGTACCGATGACAGGTTGTTGGCCGGTGGCGAGGCGCCCGGTGGCAAACAGGAACAGGTTTACCCCGTAAGACAGCAGGGTGATCCCCATGATGACGGGAAAGGTTCGGGCGCGTAGCAGCAGATAAACGCCGGATGCCGTTAAGGCACCGATAACCAGTGCAAATAACAGTTCCATTACACGCCCTCCTGTTTGCTCTTGATGGCCGAATGAGGAGACAGCCGGCCAATGCTGACCAGTGCCAGCAGAGTGGCGCCAATGACTGTCATGTAAACGCCCAGATCAAACACCAGTGCCGAGGCAACCTCGAATTTGCCCACAACGGGCCAGGTGATATAGCCGAATGCGGTTGTCAGGAAGGGGTAGCCGAAAGCCAGGCTGCAGGCGCCGGCAATGGTTGCAAACAATAGGCCGATACCAATCACGTTATGGTAACGGAACGGAATGCGGTCCTGGGTCCAGATCATACCGCTGGCAATATACTGAAGAATCAGCGCCACCGAAGTGATCAGGCCGGCAATGAAGCCGCCGCCTGGCAGATTGTGCCCCCGCAGGAAAATATAGGCAGATACCATGAGTGCTAGTGGCAGCATGGGTCGGGCAATTTGCCTGAGCATTAACGGATAATGATCTCGTGTCCAGGCGTGCCCCAGGCCATCTCCCGGGGGAGGCGTTAGCGCGGTGTTTTTGAGCATGGCGTAGATACCAAGCGCGGCAATCGCCAGTACCGTTATCTCGCCCAAGGTATCGAAGCCACGGAAGTCGACCAAGATGACGTTAACTACGTTGGTTCCACCGCCGCCCGGTTTGCTGTTTTCCAGGAAGAATTCGGAAATAGAGCTGAACGGCTGGGTTAGCATGGCCAAGGTGATCAGAGTCATCCCGGTGCCTGCCGCCAGGGCGATGAAGATGTCGCGGATACGCTGTGCTTTAGAGCTCTCCATGGGTGTCCAGGACGGCATGTAGTAGAGCGCGAGCATTAATAGAACAATGGTGACAACTTCCACCGAGAGCTGTGTCATGGCCAGATCCGGTGCCGAGAAGCGGGCAAACGCCAGTGCCACAGTTAGCCCAACAACGCTAAGAAGTACCAGAGCGTAAAAACGTTCTCGGTGCCAAACGGCCGTTGCCAGTGCAGATATTATAAGCACGCAGGCCGCAATCCCCGTTGGCCAATCTATTGCACTCAGCCCGTTCTCGCCGATAGAGAAACCGTTGTCTATCAGCGGCATTACGGTTACCGCAATAACGCTTACCACCAACAGCATGGCGTAGCGCTGCAAAGAGCCATTTTCCAGCCACCCCGTAAAGCGGTTGGCCATGTTCACGAACTTTGAAACCACGTTTTCAAACACGGCTTTCTCGTCAATTTCCTTAAAGCGGGCATGGAAGTCGAAAAAGCGTTGGCGCTGGCTGTACATGAGCAGGCCACCAAAGAAGGCCATAAAACTCATCAGCAGCGGCAGGTTAAAGCCATGAATAACCGCCAGTTCATAGTCAGGCACGTTACCGCCTAAAGTGGCAGACGCAGCGGAGAATAGCAGCGGCCCTACAGAGATGGTCGGGAACACGCCAACCATGATGCAGGCGAAAACGAGAATCTCTACCGGGATTTTCATGTATCGCGGCGGCTCATGGGGCGGAAATTTGGGTAGGTCAACCGGCTTGCCGTTGAAGAAAACATCGTGAATGAAGCGAGCCGAGTAGGCCACGGCAAAGATGCCCGCCAAGGTTGCGATAATGGGGGGAACCCATGCCCACAAGCCAGGAAGATTGAGCTGAAGGGATTCCGCAAAGAACATTTCCTTACTGAGAAAGCCGTTCAACAACGGGACCCCACCCATGGATGCGGCTGCAACCATTGCCAAGGTGGCGGTATGGGGCATGTAGCGCCAAAGCCCGTTGATTCTGCGCATATCGCGAGTGCCTGTTTCATGGTCAATGATACCGGCCGCCATGAACAGTGATGCCTTGAAGGTGGCATGGTTGATTACGTGAAATATCGCAGCAACAGCGGCTAATTGAGTGCCCATGCCGAGCAGAAGGGTGATCAAACCCAGATGGCTTACGGTTGAATACGCAAGCAGCCCTTTAAGATCATGTTTGAACATAGCGATATAGGCGCCAAGCAACAAGGTGGCCATGCCGGTGAAACTGACCATGTAGAACCATTGCTCAGTTCCGGCCAAAGCTGGATAAAGGCGGGCCATCAAAAAGATGCCGGCTTTTACCATGGTGGCAGAGTGCAGATAAGCAGAGACCGGCGTAGGTGCCTGCATGGCGTGGGGCAGCCAGAAGTGAAACGGAAATTGAGCTGACTTGGTAAAGGCGCCGAGCAAAACCAGGGTCAGTGCCACCGGATACCAGGCGTGTGCTTTGATCTGATCGCCCGCGGCGAGCACGTCGTCTAGTTCAAAACTGCCAACAATGTTGCCGATAATCAGAATGCCCGCCAGTAGGGCCAGCCCGCCGCCACCGGTTATGGCGAGCGCCATACGGGCGCCGCGCCTTGCGTCCTGTTTGTGAGTCCAAAAACTGATCAACAGGAATGAGGTTAGACTGGTGAGCTCCCAGAAAATCAGCATCAACAGTAAATTGCCAGAAAGTACTATGCCCAGCATCGAGCCTTTGAAACACAAAAGTAGGGAGTAGAACTTGGCTACATTCTCATGGGCCTTTAGGTAGTAGTGGGCGTAGAGAATCACCAGAAGGCCGATGACCAGTATCAACAGTGCAAATAACAGTGCTAGGCCATCCAGGCGAAAACTGAAAGAGAGCCCGAGAGCTGGAAGCCATTCATAGCTGTGCAGCACCGTGCCGCCTGCAGCTAGAACAGACCAGTGTGGAAATAGAGCTGCCAGTGCAATCAGTGCAGGGACAGATGATGCTATTGCGATAGCTGTTCGCCCACCCTGGGCAAACAGGGGGGCAGCTATGGCCCCTAAAAAGGGCAGTAGTACAACCAGCGGTAGCGACATCGCAACCTCGTTAGCGGTTTTCTTTTCTTATGAATGGAGATGGCTTGTGAGCCTGAGTCTAGTCCCCGATTGGCCGCTCTGCATAAGTCGCATCGCGACGATTATGGCGGACAACAGGAGTTGGATCAGCGGGAGGCCGGTGGGTCTGGGAAGTAAGGTAAACGCCCGCGATGCCGCGAGATGTCAGCGGTAATGGGGGGACGATTGATCTGCATGCAGCCGACGGACCTTGCGGTCATGGTTGCTCCGTTAGTAAAACCTGGAAACTGATGATACGTGCCCGGGCTCGCAGGTCAAGTCAACTTGTGATCGATCAAGGGTAGAAAGAATGTTTAAGAGTGACGTAAAGGGGCATTGCTAGGCCCCTTTACGTCACCTGGCCAATTTTAGAGCGTTGAAAATGGCCTCGGCTTCGGCCTCCAGCACCTGGCTGCGCAGGCTGTTGCCCTGATGGGTTGCCTGTTCAATCTGTGCAAGCTTCAGGCTGTATAGCCGACTAAGAACTTCAGCCTGGGTTTGTCGAACTGGTGCGTTCATGGCACTTCTCTCCCACATAACACCTGTCAATATACTTTACGGAAACAGTCAGCCAGAGGCCTTTAGAGTAAACCAATGCATAACCCGGGCCAAACCGGGTTCCCAGGTAAACCCGGTTGTGAGAGCCTGTATGCCATAAGCAGATGCCCCAGCCAATCATTAGGAAACCGCACAAATGACTGACACGTTGATAGACCGCCGCGATCTGGCATTTCAACTTTACGAAGTTCTCGATACTGAAAGTCTAACCAGTCGCGATCGCTTCACCGAACATAGCCGCGATACCTTCGATGCCGTCATCGAAACCGCCGACAAAATGGCCCGAGAGAAGTTTGCCAGCCATAACAGCGCGGCTGATAAAGACGAGCCCAAGTTCGTTAACGGGCAAGTGGAAATGTTGCCAGAAGTGAAGGAAGCTTTCGATGCTTATGCCGAGGCTGGTTTTATCGCGGGGCGCTATGATTACGAACTGGGCGGTATGCAGCTGCCCGAATCTGTGATGGCCGCTTGCAACGGTTTCTTTACCGCCGCTAATCCCGGCACCGCGGGTTACCCATTTCTGACGACTGCAGCTGCGAACCTTATTCGTATTTTCGGCAACGAATCACAGAAAACCAGCTACTTGCCCAATATGCTCAGCGGCCGCTACACCGGAACCATGGCGCTCACCGAGCCCCACGCAGGATCGTCGCTGGCAGATATTCGCACCTCGGCCACGCCAACAGATGAAGGCCACCACCTGATCAAAGGCGCAAAAATCTACATCTCCGGTGGCGAGCAGAGCCTCACCGAAAACATCGTTCACATGGTGCTAGCCAAAATCAAAGGCGCTCCGGCGGGGGTGAAAGGTATCTCCCTGTTCATCGTTCCCAAGTTTCGGGTAGACAGTGAGGGCAACTCCGTGGATCGCAACGGTGTTAGCCTCGCCGGTCTCATTCACAAACTTGGTTATCGTGGAACCACCTCCACAGCGCTCAGCTTTGGTGACGACGCACCTTGCCATGGCTATCTAGTGGGTGACCCTCATCAGGGTCTGAAGTACATGTTCCAGATGATGAACGAAGCTCGGGTAGGTGTTGGTTTTGGTGCGGCTGTGATCGGTTATCGGGGTTATATGCACAGCTTGGAATACGCTAAAGATCGACTACAGGGCCGTAAAACGTCGGAAAAGAACCCGGAAAGCCCGCAAGTACCAATCATCGACCACGCCGATGTGCGCCGGATGTTGCTGGCTCAAAAGGCCTACAGTGAAGGCGGGTTAGCGCTTTGCTTGTATGGTGCTCGCTTAATGGACGACCAGAATACCCATCCGGATGAACAAAAGCGCACCGAAGCCGGAAAGCTGCTCGACCTACTTACACCGATTATCAAAGCCTGGCCCTCTGAGTACGGCCCCAAAGCTAACGATTTAGCGATTCAGGTGTATGGTGGCGCCGGCTACACCCGTGAGTACCCGGTGGAGCAGTGTTGGCGCGACAATCGCCTGAACCCGATTCACGAAGGCACCAATGGAATACAGGGTCTGGACTTGTTGGGCCGTAAAATATGGCAGGATCAAAGCCACGGACTGCAACTGCTCATGCAGGAAATGCAGGTGGATTTGCAGGGCGCGACCACGGATCGCTGCCAACAATGGGCGCTGTCTTTGAGTGAAACACTGCAGCAGGCCGTTAAGGTTACCCAAAGCTTAGGTAAATCCTTGATGAGTGGCGAAGTGGATAAAACCCTCGCCAATGCTTCCTGCTACCTGCATCTGTTCGGCCACATCATCGTTGCCTGGATGTGGCTACGCCAGGCCAACGCCGCCGCCCATGCTGTGGCTTCTGCCAACAGCGATGACGAGCGCAATTTCTATCAAGGCAAGCTTCAGGCCGCCCAGTACTTCTTCCACTGGGAGTTGCCAACAGTAGCCCAAGACCTGGTGCTACTGCGAAACATGGACGACACCTGTTTGAACATGAAAACAGAGTGGTTCTAACCGCCTCAGGCGCTAAGCTGCCGAAGCTTTTCGGCTTCGGCAGCTACGCCGGCAGCATAATCCGCATACTTCGCTATGAGCTGCGCTTTGCGATCCGGATCCCAGTTAATCTTGCTTAGGTCGCCTTCGTAGTGATCAATCACCCGCTTATCCATCGTCTCGTACCACCATTGCGGCATGTAGGCTGGCAGTAACATAGACGCGTAACCGCCGGGCAACTGTGGCGCCTTCTCGAAGTGACGCAAAGCCTGATAGCTCCGTTGTGGGTGAGCGTGATGATCTGAATGACGCTGTAACTGGTACAGGAACAGATTTGTCACAATATGGTTGCTGTTCCAGCTGTGCTCCGGCTGTGTGCGCTCATATTTCCCGCTCTTGTCTTTCTGGCGCAATAGCCCGTAGTGCTCAATGTAATTCACACTCTCCAGCAAGCTGGCGCCGTAAACGGCCTGAGCAACAAGGAACGGCACGGCCCGGGGACCACAGACCAGTGTTGTAGCGCCAAAGAACCCTGCACTCATGGCCCAGCCCTGCAACAGTTCATTGTCTAGGCTCCAGAAACTTTTGCCTTTGCGAGCCAGACGCGCCTTCTCTATTTTTACCGATGATTTCATGCCACCGAACACCGAACGCGGTAGGAATTTCCAGAAGCTTTCACCCATGCGGCTGCTCGCGGGATCTTCCGGAGTGGCTACCCGCTTGTGGTGGCCAAAGTTGTGTTCAACAACAAAATGGGTGTAGCCCGTTGGGGCCAAAGCCGCCATTGCCATCAACTTATTAAATTTGTTCGGTTTATGGCCGAGCTCGTGCGCCGTATTGATGCCAACGCCGTTGATGGCACCGACGGTCAGCGTTAGGCCTATTTTGTCCTCAATGGGTGTCTTCTTTCGGCTGGCCAGCCAGGCCCCCATAAACGTCATCGCATACTGCGTAGGGATGAACGCCTTTACGATACGGTCGTAGTACTTGTCCTGCTCAAGTGAGCCGACTGCGGATTCTGGCGGGTTGCTCTGATCTTCTCCAATGGCGCGATCCAGGGCCGGAATAATGCCATGAACCAGTGCGGGGCCTGTCCAGGCAAGCGCTCTAAGCTTTTTTGGAGCCACCGCATAGCCGGTTAGTGCTACCAAGCCTATGCCAGGCAACGCTGGCCCTAAAAGCCAGAGATAGCGCTTTGGATCTTTCCACTTTGCAGTGTTGGCTATAGAGGCTGTTTGTTTTTCTTCCGAGCTTTTGGCCATTTTTAAATCCAAATGGTCACGGGTTTTTGCCTTCATGGTGTCTCTCCAATATGGTGCGCGTAATTCAAATTTATGTCGGACAATCTATCAATGCAACAAATTGAAGGGGTGGTTTGGAGGTTGGCTCGAAATGACAAAACGATCCCGGCAGGCTAAACAAAGAGTAATCGGCAGGTAATTGTGTGGCGCCGGACATGGCTTTACTCTGTACACGGTTACAAACGTTTACCAACAGAGGGATATGTTATGAATAAGTTAACTCTCAGCGCACTTCTTATGTTTTTGACTTTGGGTCTTGCTGCTTGCAGCTCCGAGGATAATGAAGGAGCTGATTTCGATAAGGCTGCGGACAACGCTGAAGAAATGGTGGACGATGCAGGCAATTCGATGGAAGAAACTTACGAAGAAGCCACCGGTCAGGACGAAGGCGTGATGGGCGAAATGAAAGAAGGTGCCGAAAACGCAGGCGATGAGATGGGTGACGCCGCTGAAGAAGCCGGCGACTCCATGGAAGAAGGTTATGACGAAGTGACCAAATAGTCGCTTTTATGCTCCGGCGCGCTTTATTTGCGCCGGAGTAATTCCACCAGAGAGTTTTAAAACCGTTAGTCTTTTTTAGAAAAGGTTAACGGTTTTGTCTTTTTACTGTCTCTGCATTGTCATGTCTCTTGTCGACACTGTCCTTTCGACAACACCCGTTTGTTGTTTATCGAGAGACAAAGAGAGACAAAACATGGCCAAGCACAACCTTGATCCCAACTATCTGGATCCCGATTACGAACCTGTTGTAAACCATTCTGGCAACAAAGCATTCCAAGAAGTGCTGGCCGCTCGCGTGCAACGTCGTACCCTTATGAAAGGCGGCGTTGGCGCAGCGCTGGCCAGTATCATGGGCGTCGGTCTTGCGGGCTGTGGTAGCGACAGTAAGAGTGACAATAATGGTGAGGGCACGACCCCTGATGCCGATAACACCAAGGCAACCGATCTTGGTTTTGAGGCGATCGCCGTTTCCACGGCCAATACAGTTGTTGTGCCTACAGGCTACTCCGCCAGGGCTTTTCTACCCTGGGGAACACCGATTACCGGATCTTACCCAGCGTTTCGGGCAGACGCCTCCAGCTCAGGTGCAGACCAGGAGCAGCAGGTAGGCATGCACCACGATGGCATGCACTTTTTCCCGATTGATTTCAAAGCTGGCGGCAACCGCTCTGACGAAGGGTTGCTGGTAATGAACCATGAGTATATTAATCAGGCTGCTCTGCATCCCGACGGCCCAACCTACAACCAGAACGGCATGCGCCCAACCGATGAAGTGCGTAAGGAAATTGCCGCACACGGCGTATCCGTGGTTCATATAAAGCAAGACAGTGCGGGCACCTGGGACATAGTATTCGGAAGCCCGTTCAATCGTCGGATTACCGGGAATACCGATATGGATATCCGCGGGCCAGTTCGCGGTTACCAGAAGCTCGCGACTCGCTTCAGCAATAATGGCACCCAGACCCGGGGCACGTTAAATAACTGCTCCATGGGTCCAACGCCTTGGGGAACCTATCTTGCTGCGGAAGAAAACTGGCACGGTTATTTTGCAAACAGCGCGCAAATGCAACCACGGGAACAGACCCGTCACGGTGTTGGCAGTTCAACCCGCTACGATTGGGAGCTCGCAGAAGGTGGTAATGACCAATACGTGAGGTTCAACATTACGCCTACTGGACGGAGCGGCGCAGACGACTATCGCAACGAGGCCAACACCTTCGGCTACATGGTCGAAATCGATCCCTTTACGCCGGAAAGCAAGCCTCAGAAGCGCACGGCGCTGGGTCGCTTTGGCCACGAGGGCGTGATTTTTGCACCGGTAGAGGAGGGCAAGCCAGTTGTCTGCTACTCAGGAGATGATTCCCGCTTTGAATACATCTACAAGTTTGTATCCTCAAGGCCCTACTATGCAGCAACCGCCAGCGGTTATTTGCTGGATGAAGGCACGCTGTATGTAGCGCGTTATAACGAGGACGGTTCTGGCGACTGGTTGTCGCTATCGCTTGACGATCCAGATTTTGTATCTCGTATTGAGGCAGCACAGGGCTCGACAGTGGGTGAAGTTCTGTTTGAGGGATTTGAAAACCAGGCGGATATTCTGTTGAACACACGTCTGGCCGCCGATATAGCGGGAGCTACCCCTATGGATCGCCCGGAATGGGGCGCGGTTGATCCGAACACTGGCGAGGTCTATTTCACCCTAACCAACAACTCCCAGCGTACAGAGGAACAGGTTGATGCGGCCAACCCCAATGCAGAAAACCGCACTGGCCACATTATTCGCTGGAGTGAGTCAGAGAATGACTATGCCGGAACTGGGTTCCAGTGGGATATTTTTGTGTTTGCCGGGGAGCAGGGCACAGAAACGGTTGCAGATGGGGAGGTTATGGTGTCGTTAACGGACGACAACATCTTCAACAGCCCAGATGGCTTGTGGTTTGATTACAATGGCCGCCTCTGGATTCAGACCGATGGCTCCGATGCGCCGCCGTATCAGAACAATATGATGCTCGCGGCCAACCCCGAAACCCGAGATATCAGGCGCTTCTTCGTGGGTCCGCAAGGTTGTGAGGTAACAGGTGTGGTGACCACGCCGGATGTCAAAACCATGTTTGTGAATATTCAGCACCCGGCTAAAGACTGGCCGTTTGGCAATGAGGGTGATCACCCCCGAGATGCCACCGTTATCGTGACCCGCAACGACAGTGGCGTAATTGGCGCCTAAGCGAAAGGCTGGCCTTTTATAAAGCCGCAAACCTGCAAGTCTGTTTGAAAGGGCTTGTTGGGTTTGCGGTTTTTTGTTCAATAAGTGATCAATCTGGCCGTTAAGTGTAGTAGATACGCTAAAGTATGAGTTATTAACCCGCGTCAATTCCTTAGTCTCTACCCTGGCCGTATAACCGTGTAGCTATCAGATATAACAAAAACTACGAGCAAAATGATAACAACAATGAGATTTTTATGGGGTGGCTTAGCCGTGCAACGATCTGTTTTGGAGGAGCAGTCTCTACTGATCTTGCGATTGCCTGCTTTGTGGTGGTGCCTTTGTTAGGCCTGGATTCTGCCTCTCTGTTTATTGGGGTAGTCATCGGCCTTGTTGTTGCGAGCCAAGTGTGAACAATTACTTGTAGATGCCCAGCCGGGGCGGGCACTGATCAAGGCCCTTGGGGGCAGCGCTCACAAAAGTGCCATATCTGCGGCACAGGTTTCCTTCGCTGCAGATCAGCTGAAGTTACAAATGATCGCACGGGGATTCGTTGTGGCAGTCACACCGAAAATATGTAGCTACAAACCTACCGTCGGAACACTGGGGAAATCATGCATGACCTCTCTGTTCCGGTGTATGTGAATGGCAGGCACTGGGGCGGCTTCCGGCTTGGGTACCGTCCGGACAATCACTGATCGAGTGAATGGAAGGCCAGCTCTAGAGCCTGTGTTAAACTTCCAATTCATATTGAAAAAGGAGATGCACCTTGGCTGACTCGGAATTCATTCCTGCTGATGCGAAAGCGAATGAGTTGTCGCGCCGTTCCGATCCTGCACGTAATCTGGCTGTGGTGGTTTATATCCTTCAAGGACTGTCGTTTTTTCTGGGCGGGATAACCGGACTGGTTGGCGTGATCATCAATTACGTAAAGCAGGACGATGTTCGCGGCACCTG
This sequence comes from Marinobacter sp., assembly GCF_052094685.1. Taxonomy (GTDB): domain Bacteria; phylum Pseudomonadota; class Gammaproteobacteria; order Pseudomonadales; family Oleiphilaceae; genus Marinobacter. Next base: position 18,769 of record NZ_JBQDKB010000013.1, on the reverse strand, counting down.
GGTTGAGTCGCACTTTCGTTGGCAGATCCGCACCTTCTGGATTGGGCTGTTATGGACGGTTATCGGTGTTGTGACCACCTTTCTGATTATTGGGTGGTTCATTCTTCTGGGCATCGCGATCTGGTTGATCTACCGTATTGTAAAAGGTGCCCTGGCACTGAATGATGGCAAGGCACCTATCTAACGTAATTGCCCTAGGAGTGACGTGTCAGTCCTCGGTGACTTCTTTTAGCCGAAGAGCGCTGAACATCCCGGCCATACCCATCAAGCCGAGTACCAGTATAACAGCGGCGTCTGATATCAGAGATATCAGGGCAGTGAAGCCCCCCGTAGCAAGCAGTAAAAAACCGATCACCGTGTTACTCACCGCAGTGTAGTCTGTTCGTTTGTTGCCACCTGCCATATCTACCAGATAGGTTTTCCGGCCCAGCCTTACGCCCGCATGGGCAATGCTCAGCACAAAAAACGCCAGCGGATAAAACCAGCCATTACCAACGCCAGTGCCGGCAAATAGCGCCGTAAGCCCGACTGTCAGGCATACGCCACTGGCGATGGCTGCGCCGCGAATCATCACCCGGCGGCTCGATACATCAGCCATCCAGCCCCAAAAACTGGCGGACACAGAACTGGCTAAGCTGCTTGCCAGAAGAAACACGCCCAACATCCAGCTGGCATCCGATTCTTTTTGAGCCAGCACCACAAAGTAGGGTGAAGCCAAAGCAGAACACAGAAGCAGTGCGCGGGTGATCACGAAGTTGCGAAATGGCGCGTCATCACGGAGCAATGACAGGCTTTTAAAGGCTTCTGTCATGGCGTTGCCGCCGCCCCCGGTTTCGCCCTCATACTCCTTTACGCCTGCAAACAAGAACCCGGCAATAACCCAGAGTGCAGCCGCTAGCAGAAGCAACAGGCTGTAAAAGGCGAGAGTGGGCTCGCCGCGATTCCAGAACAGCAAAACCGTCAGGGCCACCGTGGCGGTGCCGCCAATGGTGGATGCAAGGCCAGAGAGTCTGCCCCGGCGAGTCTTTGGTACGCATTTTCCCTGTACGTCTTTCATGGCCACAGAACAAAAACCCCGTGACAGGGAAAACAAGATCAGTGCACCAATGAGGCCACCGCCTGCGCTATAGCCCTCCAAAAACCAGACGCATGCTGCCATGGCCGCCACGCTCACAGCCTGGCCAAAACTACCCAAGGTCCAGAACCATTTGCGTACCGGCTTGCGCCGCACCCAGGCGGCGATCACCATCTGTGGCACCATGGAGCCAGATTCCCGAATGGGGACGAGCCAGGCCACCAGTGCCGGAGCACCTACGGCGCTCATCAACCATGCCAGCACGGTTTTGGGACTGATCAGAAGGTCGCCCAGTTTGGTCAGTACGTTAGCTGCTAGAATCAGAAAGAAGTTTTGTGGCACAACGTGGCAGGCGTCTGCAGGAATATCCTTGCAAACCCGAGCGTCTTCTTCATTGGCAACCAAGCTGTAGAGCCGATCAACAGAATGCCCGATCGTGCCGGTTTGTGTATTAGTGTGTTCTTCAGACAAGGTGATGGTCCCATTGTACTAACATGCTGGCGATCTCGGTTGCCGGCTGCCCTTTGCCCATTCGAACCAGTTTTCCGCGCCCGGAAGAAACCAGGAAGTCCCCACCTGCCAAGGCTTCTACCCCGGCACAATCGGCTATCGAGGCTTTTTCAATTACCTTTCCAGAGCGGCTGTTGAAGATCAGTGCGGTGCCACCAATGGGCGATGCCATGGCAACCAAGTCGTTCTCGGGATGCGCGACAATGCTGGCGATATAGTTGCCCAGCTCCCGGTGCACCGATTTACCCAGATCAATCTCTTCATAGCGCCCGTTGCGATAACGCGCAACCAGCGGCGGCAGTTCATGGACGGGTCCTTGGTATTGGTAGGCGGCATAAATAGTGCCGTCTGGTGCTACATCCACATGCCGGGTACTGAGCTGGGGATGGGAGGGCTTGAACCGGCCGAGGGTCTCACCAGAGAGCCTGTCCACAAGAACCAACGCGGGTTTCATGGTATCCAGATTAAGCTTGATTCGGTCGTAATCCGGGTGGGTGAGAATGCCGCCTAATCCTACGATCAGTGTTTGGCCGTCGGGGTGTAGAGTGAGCTGGTGCGGACCTACGCCGTTCAGCTCAAAGGTGTTCACCCGCTGGTAATTATCATGGCTGTCGTACACAGCCACAATGCCTTCCCCGGGTTCATAGCGGCTGGCAGTGGCATAAAGAAATCGGCCATCCGGGGAGAATACCCCATGGCCCACAAAATGCTCGCCTTCCGCCGACTTTATGCGGTGCAGCCGTTCGCCGGTTTCACTGTTGAGTACGTAAAACGACCAGCCGGGCCGGCGTTCAAAAAACAACACTTCGGCGGCCCCCGGGCGGTTACAGCCACTGTGGCAACGGGAAGCTACGGGCGACTGCCAGAGCATGTTGCCATCTGGTGCAATAGCGCCCACGGCAAAGTTGCCATCTGGCAAGCCAATGGCGCCAGTATACTGCTGCGGGCCATCGCTGTTGGCTTTGCGGGGCAGCACGCTACACCCGGTGAGTGTGGCCGCTGCGCCGCCGGCAAGGGCAGCCTTGATGAGGCTTCTGCGGGTCAGTTCGGGCATGGACGGTGTCCTCAATCTCCATCGCTGGAGTTAAAGCCACGCACAACACCTAGCTCAACTGCGGCCCGGTCATTCACCAGCGCTGTCAGCTGAGAAACATGCACATAGAGGCTTTGCAGTATTCTGAACTCACTGTCGTCTGACAGCAACGGCGCCATTGGGCGATCTAACTCGGGGAATTTGGTCTGTATTTCTCCGGCTTGTTCCTCAATACGCCTAGCAAGATCGGCATATCCACGGTCTTTGAGAAGCTTGGAGAACGCCGGCAGGAATTGTTGTTCAAGTCCCTGCACGGTTGCATTCGCCGCAGTCAGGCTGGCCCCGCTGCGCCAGGCATCAGCACGGTATACCGAGCGTTGGCCGTTACCGCGCAGCCCCATAGGTGTGGCAAGACGGCGCTCTTCGAGAAGTTCCAGCCCGGCCATTGCAGCCCGGATGGTAGTATCCGTGTACTGCTCATTGTTTACGTAGCTGCTTTTAAAGTTGCCCCAATCATTGGCAAGGGCTTCGCCGTTTTCAGCGATGTGGTTGGAGACGCTAACTAGCAGCTGGCAACTACGGTCAGCTGGCAGGGCTCTGCTGCCTTCGCTGAACGCTTGGTCGTACAGGAGGTATTCCACCATCGGGAAGCCCTGAACGGCCACGCCGGATTCGTTGATTTTTTCGGGGTTTATGGCCGCCTCACCTTTGAGCAAATACGTGGCTTTGCGGGCGACAAGGTTTTTGGGATCTGGCCAGAACTGTAATTGCCAGGCGCGGTTTTCCTGTTCTACTGGGCCAAAATCCACAAAACGGACCTTCTGCCAGGCAAGGAATGCATCCAGCCAGGCTTGTTTTGTTTGCTCAAGTTCTTCTGCGGAGGGCGCTTGGCAATAGATCTCTGTTTGGTCTGCCAGTGCCTGACCTTGGCTGGCCAGGTTTTGATAACCCGTGCGAATGTCGCTGTGCCACTGTGCCCGGTACTTGGCGCTGTTAGTATCAGCCGCCATCAGAGGGGAGGCTGCGAGCGATGAGGCCAGGCAGATAGAAAGTGTCAGTCGCTGCATATAGGGTTCCGTTAAAGTGAGTTCAGGAAATCGAGCAGGGCCCGGCGGTTGTCGGCGCCAAATTCGCTGAAACGCGACACCGCTGGGGCTGCTTCGCCGCCATGCCAGAGTATGGCTTCTTCCAGAGAGCGTGCGCGGCCATCGTGCAAAAAGCCGGCTTGCGGGTTAACTGTTTGTGCCAGACCAATACCCCAAAGCGGTGCTGTGCGCCACTCGTTGCCATTGGCAAGAAACTCGTCGCGGCCATCGGCAAGGGCAGGCCCCATATCGTGCAACAGCAGATCTGTATAGGGCCAGATTGTTTGCTTGCTCAAGTCTGGGCGTTCATCGTCCGTTCCCGTGATGTGCTTGGGCGTATGGCAGGCGGCACAACCGGTTTCGTTAAAGAGTTGGGCGCCTTGCTGCACAGATGGGGTGTTCATATCGCGCCGCGCCGGAACTGCCAGGCTTTTTGAGTAGAAAGTCACAAAATTTTCAATTTTGTCGCTGACTTCTGGCTCGCCGCCTTCCGCGAACCGCTCACATTTCTGTTCCGGTGTGCAGTCGGTGGTGGGGTGCAGGCTGGATGTCAGCCCCATATCCCCCGCAAATGCGCCCATGCTTTGCTGGCGTACGTTCGGCTCCACGGCTTTCCAGCCAAAACGGCCGGGTACTGTTTGCTTGCTAGCTATGTCCCAAACCTGATTGAGCTTGCCGGAAATGCCATCATTGTCCGTGTCTTGGGGGTCAGCCATCGCTTCGAGATCGGCAATGGGGATGGTTTCCAGCAGCCCTACACCAATCATCGGTGGCGCTACCCGGGGCGAAATCAGAAGGTTGTCGGGCAAAGGGCCGTAGTTCGGGTTCTCGATGCTGTATACAGGCTTGCGCAACTCTACTTGAGTGCCATCTGCATAGGTTTTAGTCACTGCTTCCCATGTTAACACCAAGTCGGCTTCTGGCTTGGCTGCGGGCAGGGCGGCTGTTTGTAGTTGGCTGCCATACACAGGGGCGGGTTTGAACCCATGGGTGCGCAAAATGTCCGCGTCTGTGTGAGGGTCTGCCGGCACGGCCAAACGCAGGAACAAGGATACTGGCCGCTCAACATCGCTGGGCGGATGCCCGCGACCGTCTTTGATATGGCAACCTTGGCAGGAGTTGGTATTGAACAGTGGGCCTAAACCATCCCGCGCGGTGGTACTGGCGGGCGCTTCAACCCACGGGTTACGGAAGAAGCTGTTACCCACGCTGAAATCCAGGCGCTTGGTCATCGAAAGGTTGCCCTGGGGCAAGGAGTAAGCATTGGTGTCTGGCTGTTCAACGGTGCCATCACCGCCGGTATTGGGCGTGTCCTGTATTGGGAAACCCGCATGGGTTTCAGCGTGAGCGCTCAAGCCACCACAAAGAAGCAGTGGTGCCAGTGCTGCCATGAGTCGTTTTTGGGTCATGAATTCTTACCATACAAATGAATAAGCCATGGAAAATCCGCTCTTTTCAAAGCAGGCTTTCCATGGCTTGTTCTTATTCTATGAGTACCGGGGGCTTACGCCCCCGGAAACTTGTCCGCTTCTAATGCGTTATTAGAAAGCGTGGCCGGCATCGTCTGGCGACAGGGCTTCAAGGCCCAGTTGACGGGCTGCTTTCTCGATGGAACCTGTCTGCTCAACCAGTGCCATAATCGCGCCATTTACGATGGTTGCACCTTCTGCGTTGCCTGGTGCGATCATCATATCAAATGGCATGGGGTTCTGGCTTGATTCTGCCTTGCTCTTCATCACGCCCAAAGCTTGCATAGAAGCCTTTAGCTGCTCATTCAAGTTGGCATCCAGCTCAGGATTGCTCTGTGCTACCAAATCAGACAGTGAAGGGCCAGATACCAGGCTGCCATCTACACGACGATAATTGCCGGTATAGACGTTCTGAATACCCTGGCCATTGTAATAGTGAGAGTTGTGAGTGTTGTCACTGAAACAATCGTGCTCGTCTTCGTATGAGTTGGCTTCCAGAGCCACTTTCATGCGCTCGCCGGCCAGTTCGCCAAGCGACAGGGAACCCATGCCGAACAGCATTTTTTGAACGCCTTCGTCAGCACTGGCACTCACAAGTTGGCTGCGGTAGTTGTCTGAATTATCCGCTGCCCACTGGCCTACCATCCATTCCAGATCAGACACCAGAAGGTCAGTGACTGCGTCTAGGTAGTCCGCGCGGCGGTCGCAATTGCCATTGGTGCAGTCGGTGCCAGTAAGGTAATCGGTTACCGGCCGCTCGCCGTTGCCCTGCTCAAAGCCATGTAGGTCCTGGCCCCAAAGCAAAAACTCAACCGCGTGGTAACCGGTGGCTACGTTTGCTTCTGACCCGCCAATTTCATTCAGGTCGGCAAGCAGTTCGGGGGTCAGGTTGGTGACATCAATCGTTTCACCACCAACATTTACGCTTTTGCTGCCAATGATGTTAGCGGTGGCTCCGGCGTTACCCAGTTCATACTGGTAGTCGTCCGCTTGCACGTAATCGATCAGGCCTTCGTCCAGCGGCCAAGCGTTCAACTGACCTTCCCAGTCGTCTACTACCACGTTACCAAAGCGGAACACTTCTGTTTGCTGATATGGCACCCGCGCCGCAAGCCAGGCTTCTTTGGCAGCCTTCATATTGGCTTCGGTTGGGTTGGCCAACAATCGATCGATAGCTTCATCCAGGGCCTTGGCAGTAATCAGTGCATCTTCATAACCGGCATGGGCCAAATTGGCGTAGTGCTCTACAACCGAGGCTTTGGTAGCGGGCTGCGAGGCGGCTGAATCTGACGAGGTGGTATTGGCACAGCCAGCGCTCAGGGCGGCGGCGATAGTGAGTGCCAGAGGGGCCGGTCGAAACATTGTTTTCATTGAGAACTCCGGAATTCGAGGAACGATTATGGTAATAGGATGTATTATCGTTCGTAATTATGTTGGCTAAAGCATCGCAACGCAAGAATACTTAGGCGTGTGTCGCACACCGATAAATACTAGTAAGGCGACATAATATTTATTAATGAGAATCATTTGCAAATAAGATTTGTAATGCTAAATTCCGACCTGAGCATTTTTTTATTCGGGGGAGGAAGCGTATGAGTGAATCAGTGGTTCGGTTGGCAGGTTCTTCAAAAAGTGTTTTCTCAGCTTGGCAGTCACTGCGCAAATCAGCTGAGAAAGACAGTGTGCGTCGAGGGAGTAGTGAGAAGTGGGGCGCTTGCCAATCGTCCCCCGCAAGCAGAGGTACTGACTAACGTCTTTCCTTTGAGAACGGCCATGAACCCCTGATTTCCTTGCACTGACGGTGCCCGCTCGGGCTTAATGGCTCCTGTTGCTAGGGAGCCAATTTATGCTGAGTTACCTCCATGCTTTCCACGCCGGGAACTTTGCTGATGTTCAGAAGCATGCGGCACTATCGCTTATTCTTTCCATGATGCAGGCGAAGCCCTCCGCTATAGCCTGCTTTGATACCCACGCCGGTAGCGCCATCTACGATCTCACGAGCGAGCGTGCTCGGAAAACCGCAGAAGCGGATGCCGGCGTGCAAAAGCTTTGGGCGCACCGGAGCGGTCTAAGCTCTGACGACTGGCAATCGGTTATGCAGGTGCTATCGCAGTTCAACGCAGGTGCGGGCCAGCTGGCTGTTTATCCCGGTTCTCCAGCCTGGATTCGTCAGAGTCTGCGCCCCGGCGATTCGTTGACGGCCTTTGAATTACACCCCTCTGAAAGTGGCCAACTTGCTGATTGGGCCGTCGAACAGAGAGTGCGGGTTCTGCACGAAGACGGCCTGAAGGGGTTGTTGAGGCAGCTACCACCCAAGCAGCCCAGGCTAATGGCACTGATTGACCCCTCCTACGAGATTAAATCTGAGTACCTTGATGTTGCACATACTTTGCACAAAGCCTGGCAGAAGTGCCGCCACGGGGTTTACCTTGTGTGGTACCCGGTTTTAACCAGTGATTTACAAGCTACTCTGAAACAGGCGGTAAAAGACAGCCCGCTACGCAAGGTGTGGTGCAGCGAAGTCCACCTGAAAACGCCGCCGGAGCGAGGTATGACTGGTTCCGGTATGCTGGTGATCAACCCACCATGGGGGTTTGGTGATCGCTTTGCTGCCATGATTGAGGATGTTGCCGCAGAGAAGGCTCTCGGCCTTTCGCATGAACACGGCTGGTTGACACCGGAATGATGAATAAAACGAACGAGAATAAAGTTGATCCTTGCCTCCCAGGTGGTTTGGTACCTGTTGAACAATGGACATTGCCGCAAACATCCGTGCACCGCTCGCTCAAGGATGCCATTCGCAACGTCCTTACACAGTTGCGGGCAGGTGTGTCCCAGACCGAAGATCCTTTTGAAAGTATGGATGAACTGCCGGAGCTGTCTGCCGCTCAGCAAAGACGGTTGGTGCCAGAGCCGAATCGTTCAGACCAGGCTGCAGCTATTGCGTGTGGCCTTAAGAGCGCACGATCCAGCGGTTCACTCATCCGAGAGGTCGCCTGCCTGGTCGCCCCACCTTTTTCTGGCGTGGAGCAGGCGCTTACCCGCTTTTCACAACCTGACCCGGTAGGCCTGTGTGAAACCAGGGGCGAAGCATGGCGTGTCATTTCACCGCCGGATACGTTGTTGTTTGACGACCAAAGTGCAATCGAATGGTGGGATAAGCAGGATTTGTCTCGGCCTTGGGTGATTCCCGAGCTTGCAGATTTCTGGCTCAGGCGTCTTTCGGGTTTGGCTTTGGTTAAAGAGTTATTTCGCCGGATCGCAGATGGCGAGGCAGGTGCAGGTATTGTTGGGTGCTCAAGCTGGTGCTGGCGATACTGGGGGCATTACCTTGAGGATGCCCAGATGTCGCCCTGGACCCCCGCAGCCCTGGATGCCGAACTGCTGAGCATATGGTTTACGCATCTTGCGTCGGGTCACGGTAAATCATCTGTGATCGCACGAATGACGGGGGATGGCCTATATGTGCTGCCGTTCGCCGAAACAACCGAAGCTGAAAAAGACAAAAGTAGTAAAAAACGTAAATACAGCACTTTTTTACGTGACCTGGCCGCTACGTCCCGTGGTAACGCCGGCGTAGCCCTGGCTATCTGGCAGAGATCTTTGCGTGCGCGGCCGGATGAGGGTGCCGACCTGGATGAGGCCGACCAAAACGCAGAAAAACAGAGCCGAGCAGCAGATTGCTGGGTTGTGCCGCTGGCTCAGTTGAGTTTGCCGACAATGCCCCAGAGCCAAGAGAGCGTCACTGGGTTTGTGCTTCACGGATTATTGTTACACAACGGCCTTAATGCGGCCTCACTGGAGGCTGTTACTGGTGTTTCTGCTGCCGAACTGAGTCTCGTGCTTTCCCGTCTGATGCGTGCTGAGCTGGTAATCTACGATCAGCCTAGTGAACGCTGGCAGGTAACCGCTATCGGCTACCCTACCATCAGGCGCCACCTGCAGAGCTGGGGATTCCCGGTAGACCAATTTTAGGAGCCAGCCATGATGGAAGATCTTGGAATTAAGGAGGCCTTTGCGTCCATTACTGGGCAGGCGTTGCTGAAAGCTTTGCTGGTTGTTGTGATCGCCTCACTGATCACACTGGCGGTTCAGAAAGTGCTGCCCCGGGTAGCTGAGAGGCTGGGAGGCAAACCACGCCTTTATCTATTAGCTTCCGTTCCCTTGCTTCGCCTGTTGATTATTCTGGCCACTATTGTGATTGTGATTCCAATACTGGTTGAGCCGTCATTTGAGAACATGGTGGCCATCTTTGGCGCGCTGGCTTTGGCCCTTGGTTTTGCGTTCAAGGATTACGCCAACAGTTTGATCGCCGGTATTGTTACGTTGTACGAAATGCCTTATCGGCCAGGTGATTGGATTGAAGTGGACGGCCATTATGGCGAAGTGCGGGCGATAGGTGCTCGCGCGGCCGAGATTGTTACGCCCGATGACACAGTGGTGATCATTCCTCACAATAAGTTGTGGAACTCTTTGATCGCAAACGGTAACGATGGCACCGACAACCTCATGTGTGTTGCAGATTTTCATCTTGAGGCGAACCACGATGTGAGCCTGGTGCGGGAGATGCTTCGAGACGTAGCGTTTACCAGCCCGCGAACAAAAACCTGGCAGCCTGTGTTGGTGATTGTTTTTAATAAGCCATGGGGCATGCACTATCGGCTGAAGGCTTACCCGTTTGACCCCAAAGAACAGTTTCAATTTATTTCCGAACTCACGGCGCGCGGTTCCGCAGAGCTGGCACGCCAAGGTGTGAGGTTTGTATCGGCACCGGTTACGGGAAATTGACTTGGCTTGGTGGTACCTACAATGCAAAAAGCCCCGCAAATGCGGGGCTAAACTGACGAACAGTTGGTCCGGTTTCTGCCGGTGTTTACATCAACGCTTCAATGCGGTTACGTACCTTCGGCTCGCTGCTGTACGCGGTGGCAATGGCATTGTAGGTTGGGATGTCCATATCGGCATCCTCGATGACTGATACCATCTCATCGTTTGCCTTCATCTGCAGTTCTTGTGCTTTCTCCTGAGAGTCGGCCCCTTCAATTTTCTCGATGTACTCTTCTCGCACATCTGTAATGCCTTCCTGCGCCGAGATGAATTGCTTCAATTCCGCATCGGTATAGTCTGTTTTCTGAGTGCCCGCAGCTGCTGGGTTGGAGTAGCCGCTGGAGTCTCCGGCGGCTGCCGGGCTTTGCTGGTTCTGCTGAGCCAAGGCCGGTCCGGCGGCAAGCAGAGCAATGGATGCGGTAATGGATACAAGTAGCTTATTCATAATCAACATCTCCTGTTTCATTTGCAGTCACCAAAAACTAATACACGTGCCGTGCCAGGTTCTCTGTATATATATATATTATTTAAAATCATGGTGTTACGGGATTTTATCAATTAACCCCAAGTAATAAGGGTTGTGGCGAAATGCCACATGTGGCAAAAGAGTGTGGCAATTATGTCGTTGGAGGCAGAATGAAACCTTCTTTGAGAAACGCCGGGCAGATCATCGGGTCGATACAGCTAACGCTCGTATTGAGCATTGTGGTTCCTTTGCTCGTTATCAGTGCGCTTGGCATATATTTGGGGTTTGGGGCTGTAGAGAAAGCTTTGAATGATCGCTTACAGGAAGATCTGGAACTGGTGGCTCGCGCTGCCAGCGGCCCGCTTTCCCGGGCGATGCAAGAAAAAGACGAGCTGGTGATTGGCGATTCCCTGAAATCAATTTTCCGGATCGGTCGGGTCTCTGGTGCGTCGGTATTTGATAAAGATGGCGCTAGAATCGCCAGCCTGGGCCTTGCTGACACAGATGTGGGGAACAGCGCCAGCGCGGAACAGGTGATCAACAGCGGTGAACTTGGCGGAGCCTTTCGGCGAGTAGACGGGCAGTCAGTGTTCTCCCACTTCACGCCCCTAGTGGCTAATGACGGCCGAATACAGGGTCTGTTGCAGATCACCAGAAGGCGCAGCGATTTTTATGAGCTGCTGGCTTCAATCCGCCTGTGGGCCGTGTCTATCTGGTCGGCGCTGGCGGTCACGATCATTCTGGTGGTGGTGCTTGGGCATTATGGCGCTGTTGGCCGCCATGTAAGCAGGTTGCTGAGCATCATGGGTGAGCTGGCCCCTGGCTATTGGCGGCTTGATGCGAAGCCGTCTGGCCCCCGTGAGCTGCGGCAAATATATGGTGGTGTGCGGGAGATGGGCGAACGTATGGCCCGAGCGGAAGAGGAAATAAAGCAGCGAGTGGAGAAAGAACGTCAACTCGCTGAGCGCCTGGAATATCAGGAAAAAATTGCGATGATTGGTCGCGTGGCCGGTGGTGTCGCTCACGAGCTGGGCGCGCCGTTAAATGTCATTCAGGGGCGCGCCGATATTCTGGCACGTCATGAACTATCGAGTGAGCAGCGCCGGCAATTGGAGGATATCGGTTACCAGGTGGGGCGCATGACCACTATTATTCAGCAGCTGCTGGATTGCTTTCGCCATGTGCCCGATTCAAGGCGGCCAGTCAGCCTTAATGCTGTTCTCAAGAATGTGTTGGATCGTGCCGGTGAGGATAAAAAGTGTCGCGGAAAGCGTTTGCTGAGCGCAGGCCTAGAGGTGGATGCCCGGGTAAAAGCCGAGCCGGTGAGATTGGGGCTGGCGTGTCTTAACGTGGTGCGCAATGCCTGCCAGGCAGCACGCTCTGAAGTTGTTTTGTCCTTGCATCATGCCCACAGCGAATGGGAGGTGCGAGTGGACGACGATGGCCCGGGCATAGCGGCGGAAAAGCGGGAAGCGGTGTTTGAACCTTTTTATAGCACCCGGCCGGCTGGGGAAGGCACAGGGCTTGGGCTGGCGGTAGTCAGTAGTGTACTGAAAGAACACGGTGGCCGAATTGAAATCGAAGCCAGCGAAGCTGGAGGTTGCAGAATGAGCTTGTTCTGGCCGGTGGAGACGACAACATGAGTGAACACAAGGCAACCATACTGCTGCTAGAAGACGATGCCAGTCTAGGCCTGCTTTTGAGCGAGGAACTGGAGCTGGATGGCTACCGGGTAACTCGCGCCGGCACGGTGAACGAGGGATGTCGGCTGCTCGCAACAGAAACGCCAGACTTGGTTGTTTCAGACTTACGCTTACCGGATGGCGATGGGCTGGAGCTTCTTAAGGCCACCCAAACAGGCGGGCACAGTCTGCCTTTTATTATCATTACCGCATTCGGAACGGTGGATCAGGCAGTTGATGCGTTGAAAGCAGGCGCGGATGACTTTCTGACCAAGCCGCTGTCCACTGACCACCTGCGTCTAAAAATACGACGCTTACTGACCCAGGCGGATCTCTCCCGGCAACTTCAGCAGTTTCTCGCCCACAATGGCGCCGACGAATCTCTTGGTTTGATTGGCGAGCATGAAAGCATGGTTCGGCTGCGTACGGAAATTCGTCAGATTGCCCGTAGCGAAGCCGCAGTGTTGGTTTGTGGCGAAAGCGGAACCGGTAAAGAGTTGGTAGCCAGAGCCATCCACCGGGCCAGTGGGCGAGATGCCAAGCCTTTTGTGGCAGTTAATTGCGCGGGTATCCCGGGGGAACTCATGGAAAGTGAATTTTTTGGCCACGAAGCGGGTGCGTTTACCGGTGCCCGTCAGGCCCGAAAAGGCCTGTTCGCAGAAGCCCACGGCGGCACTTTGTTGCTGGACGAGATTGGGGAAATGCCCCTGGGGTTGCAGGCAAAGCTGCTTCGGGTATTGCAAGAAGGTATGGTTAAACCGGTTGGCTCGGACCAGGAAGAGTCGGTGGATGTGCGAATTTTGGCGGCTACCCATGTGGATCTGCTCAAAGCCGTGCGCGAGGGCAGCTTTCGGGAAGATCTCTACTACCGGCTGGAAACCCTGAGCCTTCGTATTCCGCCACTTCGGGAGCGTGGGGATGATGTTGATCTGCTTGCTATGCATTTTGTAAGAGAAGCTGCGCGCCGGCATCAGCGCGGGTTTCTAAAACTCAGTGAAGTAAGCTCCCGCACCCTGATGGATTACCCGTTTCCTGGGAATGTCCGTGAACTGGGTAGTGCAATCGAGAGGGCAGTGACCTTCTGTGAAGGCGATACCATTCAACCCGATCATCTGCCTGAACGTATTCGCAAGCGCCAAGGCGGTGCTTCCAGCCCTCAGTCTACTCGAGCAGATGACAACATCTCTGAATGGCCGACGCTGGATAATTTGCAACAGGGCTATGTAAGAGAGGTGATGCAAGCGGTAAACGGCAACAAACGCCGTGCCGCACAAATTTTAGGTATTAACCGGCGTACTTTGTACCGTTGGCTGGCCGCCAGTGAGCCGACTGGTGAAAACGGCGATGAGCACCAGTCTGAAAATGGCAGTGTACGAGATCAGCCAGGAGCACCGGAATGAAAGATCAGAAAACGGCCATGTTGTATGGGCTGGGCACCGTTTTGCTCTGGTCCACGGTTGCGACGGCCTTCAAGTTAGCCCTTGCAGATCTTGCGCCTGTGCAGATGCTGCTGGTTGCCTGCACCGCATCTGTGGTGGTTATGGCAATTATTTTAGTGTTGCAGAAGCGCTGGCATTTGGTGTTTTCACTGGAAAAAAAGCAATACGTTCAATCCTTTGGTATGGGCCTGATAAACCCCTGTCTTTACTACTTTCTGCTTTTTGGTGCTTTTGACCGGTTGCCTGCCCAAGAGGCCCAGCCGTTAAATTATACTTGGGCGCTGGTTCTGGCATACCTGTCGGTGCCCTTTTTAGGACATCGACTGCGTAAGCTGGATATTCTGGCCGGGCTGGTGTGTTACGCCGGGGTGGTGGTAATTGCTACCCGGGGTGCCGTGACCACATTGAGTTTTTCAGATCCGCTAGGTGTCGCGCTGGCCATTGGCAGCACTCTGGTGTGGGCCTCTTATTGGATTATTGCTACCCGTGATACTCGGGACCCGGTGGTTGGGTTGTTTCTCAACTTTCTGTTCGGCCTACCGGTAATCGTGCTGATTTGCTGGTGGACTGAGGGGTTGGCGCTGCCTGTAACAAGCTCGTTGGCTGCTGCGGTGTATGTAGGTGTGTTCGAGATGGGCATAGCCTTTGTGCTCTGGTCTTATGCCATGAAAAAGGCGGAAAACACATCCAGAGTCAGCAATTTGATTTTTATTTCGCCGTTCCTGTCACTCGTGTTCATCTACTTTATTCTTGGCGAACAGATTCTGCCGTCGACTTATATCGGCTTGGTGCTAATCGTGTTGGGCCTCTGGTTACAGCAAAAAAAGCTGAAGTCGCGTGAGAAGGGGCTAGTCGGTGGCCAGTGACTGGTTTGTCTATATGGTTCGTACCGCCAGTGGCGCGCTTTATACCGGTATCAGCACCGATGTATCCCGCCGCTTTGCCGAACACCAGGCCGGTGCCCCTAAGGGCGCGCGAAGCCTGAGGGGAAAGGGCCCGCTGGAGCTGGTGTTCTATTCGCCGGCAGGCGACCGTAGCCGGGCATCAAAGCTGGAATGGCATATTAAACAGTGGCCAAGGCGGCGCAAAGAAGCGCTTGTGCTAGGCACGCTCAGTCTGCCAGATGCTCTCTGATATGCTCGCCTGCGGTTGTCACGGCAGCGGTAGCTCTGTCTAGTTGCCCGCAGTGAATCTGGAACACGTGCCAAAGGTTGTTGAACACCTCAAACTGGGTTTTTACGCCAGCCTCACGGGCTGCTCTTGCAAGTCGTTCCGCATCGTTAAGCAAAATTTCCTGGCTCCCGACCTGAATCAATAGCGGTGGCAAGCCCTGGAAATTCCCAAACACGGGTGAAAGCAGGGGATTGCGCAGGGATTCCTGACCGGCGTAAAGTGTGGCAGCCTTGGCTATCCAGCTTACTTGCAGCACCGGTTCGCACGTTGGTGAATACAGCGCTTGCTGGGTCATATCCGTCCAGGGTGAAAAAACCGTAAGGGATGCTGGCAGCGGTTGATTGCTGTCACGCAAGCGCATAGCCAGTGCAATCGCCAGGCCGCCACCGGCAGAATCACCTGCGATAGCAATTTGTTCGGGCGTAAACCCTTCATCAATCAGCGCCAGCCAAGCGGCTTCGGCGTCGTCTAATGCGGCCGGGAAAGGATGTTCTGGGGCAAGGCGATAGTCCAGTGCAACCACCATGCACCCACTTGCTTTGGCGAGGTGTCCAGTAAGGCCTTTATGGGTTGCGGCAGAGCCAATGATGTAGCCGCCGCCGTGCAGGTACAGCACGGCGCCGCGTGTGGCTTGGCCAAAGGAGCTACTGATAACCGGTATGCCTGCTAGTGTGCCTGCCTGGAATCGGCAGCCACGGGGCGGTACCGAGCTTCGGTAGGCTTGGCGAGTTACTGTACGTTGTACTGAAACCGGTATTGCCGGGCGAAGAAACGGCTTGACCAAACGGTTCATGGTCTGGCGCAGTGCGGTTTCAAGAACATGTTGCAACATCTGTGTTATGCCCCCGCTATGGGTTAGGATTGTGCATCAACATTCGTATTATCTATTCATGACAGGCGTTTAACTCTACGTGTACTGGAAAACAGATACCATAGAAATACCGGATTGGGATCGTGGATCCCTGCTGGACAGGCTTGAGCCATTTGATCCGCAAGAGCGGAGAGAGCTCAGTACAGAAATGGTGGCTTACTGCCATTTTTATGGCCTTGACCTCTGGGTGGAACACCCGGAAGTTGAATACCATCAGGGCTATGTCACGGCGGATCAGCATGACGTCATGGTGCATTATTTCCGGCTGCCGGAACCTCGTGCGCTGCGAGGCACTGTGTTCATTTTGCATGGCTATTTTGATCATGTGGGCTTGTATAGCCAGTTGATTGATCGTTGCCTGACGGCCGGTTTTGATGTGCTGGCGTATGATCAGCCGGGCCATGGGCTTTCCAGCGGAACACCGGCGGCAATTGGCAGTTTCCTGGAATATCAGGGGGTGCTGTCAGAAGTTCTGACTCATGTCCGTGACAAAATCCGTGGGCCATGGTTTGCGGTTGGACAGAGTACGGGAGGAGGCATCCTGATTGACTACCTACTGTCGAACCACCACTCGCGGGAAACCTCGGAGTTTCGTAAAGTGGTACTGCTGGCGCCTCTGGTGCGGCCAGCAGGCTGGTTAGGTGCCAGAGTGTTGCACACGGTGGCAAAGCCATTTCTTACTCGATGGCAGCGTGCGTTTTCAGCGAACAGTGGCAATACCCGCTTTTTGCGCTTCCTGCGGGAGTACGATCCGCTGCAAGCAAGAGCCGTTCACGTGGATTGGGTAAGCGCGCTGCGCACCTGGATTCCACACATCGAATCTGCCCGCCCGGTAAACTTCCCGGTTACGGTTGTTCAGGGTGAAAAAGACCAGACAGTAGACTGGCAGCACAATCTGAGAATTATCCGTAATAAGTTTGCATCGGTAGAAGTAGTGAAAATCGCCGACGGCAGACACCATCTGGTAAATGAAGCCAAAGATTTACAAGCAACTGTGTTCAATACGATTATTGATACGTTTAAGGAGACAACCGCCGGCGCCCCTGAAAACTCCTGAAGTCGTGATGAGAAGATTAGGGAGATTTGACGGCACGAAGCTTGAACGGCGCCTGCAGAAAAAACCAACCACAGGAGAATTCTGTGAAGAAAACGATGCTCGCAGTAGCAGTGACGACCATGGGCCTTGCCGGGTGTATGACGTATGACCCATACACAGATGAAGAGAAAACCTCGAATGCCACCAAAGGCAGCATTGTCGGCGCTATCGGTGGTGCAGCCATAGGCGCTGCAACCTCAAGCAAGAGCGACCGTGGTAAAGGCGCACTGATTGGTGCGGCAGGCGGTGCAGCCGTTGGTGGTGGCGTTGGCTATTACATGGATCGGCAAGAAGCAGAGCTGAGACACAAGCTGAAAGGCACAGGTGTTCGGGTTGTTCGTAATGGGGATGAAATAGAGCTCATCATGCCCGGGAACATCACGTTCGAGTTGAACGAAACGTCCATCCGCCCGGGTTTCACAGATACTCTGGAGTCGGTGGCACTGGTGGTGAAAGAGTTCAGCAAAACCGCCATCCAGATTGAAGGGCACACAGACAGCTCCGGCGCTGATAGCTATAACCAGTTGCTGAGTGAGCGCCGTGCGGGCACCGTGCGAGACTTTCTGCTTAACCAAGGTATCGAGTCTAAGCGTACCCGTGCAGTTGGATACGGCGAGCGTTACCCTATTGCCTCTAACGACAACGCGGGTGGCCGTGAGCAGAACCGTCGGGTTGAGCTAACGCTGATCCCTACGAAGTAAGCTAAAACCAGTTTGAACTCCCGGCCTTGTCCGGACATAAAAAAACCGGAGCTGCATAACAGCTCCGGTTTTTTTATGAGGACGATAGCCCCTTAAAACAGCACGCGGGCGCGGATGGTGCCTTTTACCTTGAGCAGCTTCTCTAGGGCAAGTTCACCATAGGCCTTGTCGACATCAATCACTACGTAACCAATATCTTGTTTGGTTTGTAGGTACTGACCGCATACGTTGATACCGTTCTCGGAGAACACCTGGTTGATCTCAGACATCACGCCCGGCACGTTTTCGTGAATGTGCAGTATGCGGTGTTGATCTGGGTGCGCTGGCAAAGCGACTTCTGGGAAGTTTACAGAAGAAACCGAAGTGCCGTTGTCGCTGTACATAGCCAGCTTCTCAGCCACTTCGCGCCCGATGTTTTGCTGGGCTTCAATGGTGGAGCCGCCCACGTGTGGGGTTAGGATCACGTTGTCGAATTCCCGCAATGGAGACACAAATTCTTCATTGTTGGACTTAGGCTCAACTGGGAACACATCGATAGCAGCGCCCAGCAACTTGCCGCTTTTCAGTGTGTCTGCCAGAGCTTCAATATCAACAACCGTACCCCGTGAAGCGTTCATCAGAATAGAGCCGGGCTTCATCTGTGCCAGTTGCTCTGCTTTAAACATGTACTTGGTTGCAGCTGTTTCTGGAACGTGCAGGCTCACAACATCTGAAATGTTGAGAAGCTCTTGTAATGAGCCTACCTGAGTGGCATTGCCGATAGGCAGCTTGGAGACTACATCGTAGAAGTACACATCCATGCCCAGATTCTCAGCCAGAACACTAAACTGCGTACCTATGTTGCCGTAACCGATGATGCCCAGCTTTTTACCACGAATCTCGTAGCTGTCTTTGGCTGATTTTTGCCATTCGCCACGGTGCGCCTTGGCGCTCTTCTCAGGAACACCGCGCAGCAGCAGAATAGCCTGCGCCAGCACCAACTCAGCAACACTGCGAGTGTTGGAGAATGGCGCGTTGAATACGGCGATGCCACGACGGGTAGCCGCCTGCAAATCAACCTGGTTGGTTCCGATGCAGAAACAGCCCACGGCCACCAGCTTTTTAGCAGCCTCGAATACTTTCTCGGTCAACTGAGTACGCGAGCGAAGACCGACAAAGTGCGCATCGGCAATCTTCTCGATAAGGTCTTCCTCGGTCAGAGAGTGACTGAGATACTCAATGTTGGTGTAGCCTGCAGCATTCAGGGTGTCTAGCGCGGACTGGTGCACGCCTTCCAGCAGCAGAATCCGGATTTTGCTCTTTTCGAGAGACGTCGTTGACATGGGCTTTGCTTCCGAACCTT
>NZ_JBQDKB010000012.1:37799-64550 GCF_052094685.1 Marinobacter sp. | reverse complement strand
ACCCCAACGTGTGGCTTGACATGACCGAAAGGCCCGAGTGTCGAAACCGTCGGGCCTTAGGGAATCAGGTCAGGCTATGCGTGCCTGTCCATGATCGTTTTTGTCCATGATCGTTATGAAAGCCACCTATGCCAAAAACAACAAAGGCCCGGGGGTCGAAACCGCAGGGCCTTTGGAAATCAGGTCAGGCTAAGCTGTGCCTGTCCTTAGTCATAGCCATGAATATTACGGAAGCTACGCATCCGGACTTTTAAGGGCTGAGCTGTGACTCAAAGATTCACAAACTGTCCATCAGCTCAAGTTCACGACGGCTGACAACCACTCGGGGCAAAACTGTCTTTCCAGCCATCGGTCGGCTCATCAGTTATATAGCAACTCCATTCGCCACTGGCCGAACGCGACCAATTAATTTTTGCGTTTCTGACCACGGCATTTGCACTTCCTCCAAGCTGGGCAACCAGCACTACGGCCGGACCGGCAGGGTTGGTAATTGTAAATCCAGCAGCATCGGCAGCATCAGTGCCAACTCCAACTAGATCTGAGCTTTCAACATTGAAGCCTACGTAACCGTCGCCCCCTGTAGTTGCTGATAGCGTAACACCTCGGTTGAGCAGTTCCTCAGCCGAGGTACGAACTGATGATATCTCCGCCACAACTCTGCTAACCTGAGAGCGAGCCGTATAATCCTGATACTGCGGAATAGCGATTGCAGCCAAAATACCAATGATCGCAACAACGATCATCAGCTCGATCAATGTGAAACCCGCCTGGGCGTGATTGATTTTCATGTTCTTCATATTCGACCTCTGCATTTGTCGTTAAGAAACTCTAAATGGCCCGGGGCCGGTGGAGCTTTGCCCCGTAACCGGTATTTTGAGCCTGAAGATTACCAAGCATCGCCCGTGCCAAGTTATGGCTGCAGAAGGCTACGCGATATTAATCAATCACCTAGATCTACATTTCATTTCCAACGCGACATGTCTTCGAAATAAACTTAGAGCCGCACTCTGTCATTCGGTGACAATATTTGTCACTCGCCCCTTATTGTCACATCCAGCTATACCCAGAAACCCAACTCGAGTTGGCAACTGCAATTCGGCCACACACCTTTCCAAACCCAGACCAGCCATCTAAACTCTCTGCAACCGACGAAATACCCTTTTCAATCACTTAGGCAGCAGTCTTTACTCAGTTTATGGCTACCAACAAAAGCAACATCACCCTAACCGGCCTGGCCCGGCGCTTTGTAGAGGACGGCCTCCTTGATGAAGCAACCGCCAAGGATGCCTTCATTCAAGCATCCCAAAACCGCATTCCGCTGATCACGTACCTCACTCAGAACAAACTGGCAGACAGCTCTCGGCTGGCTTTTTCTGCGGCGATGGAGTTTGGGGTATCCGTTCTGGATCTCTCATCCTTTCTGCCAGAAATGATGCCAGAGGGCGTGGTAGACGATAAGTTGGTGCGAAAACACAACGCACTCCCTCTTTACAAGCGTGGCAATCGCCTTTTTATTGCAGTGTCGGACCCTACAAACATTCAGGCGTTGGACGAGATCAAGTTCAACACCGGCCTGAGTACCGATGCGATTCTGGTAGACGATGCCAAGCTGCGGGAAGCCATCGACAAATACTTGGAATCCCAAGACTCCTCCATGGGTGATCTGGACGATGCAGATTTGGAGGGCGTGGAGACGGAAAGCGGCGACCAAGACGATGACAGCGCGGTTGCTCCAAATGAGGTAGACGACGCGCCCATCGTAAAATATGTGAACAAAATGCTGCTGGACGCCATTCGCGGCGGCGCTTCGGATGTTCACTTCGAGCCTTACGAAAAAACCTACCGGGTACGTTACAGAACAGATGGCATTCTTAAGGAGATGTCGCGGCCTTCCATTAAGCTGGCGCCGAAGATCTCTGCCCGGGTAAAGATTATGGCGCAACTGGACATCTCGGAACGCCGGGTGCCCCAGGATGGCCGGATTAAGATGAAGCTGTCTAAAACCAAGGCCATTGATTTCCGGGTGAACACCCTGCCTACGCTTTGGGGCGAGAAGATTGTGCTGCGGATTCTGGACCCCAGCCAGGCCAAGCTTGGCATCGACGCACTAGGCTATGAAGAAGACCAGAAGAAGCTGTACATGGATGCGCTGGCGCAGCCACAGGGCATGATTTTGGTTACCGGCCCTACGGGTTCTGGTAAAACGGTATCGCTATACACTGGCCTGAATATCCTTAACACGGCGGATATCAACATCTCCACGGCGGAAGACCCGGCGGAGATTAACCTGGAAGGCATTAACCAGGTTAACGTGAACAACCGGGTTGGCCTGGGCTTTGCCGAAGCGCTTCGGGCGTTTCTGCGACAGGACCCGGATGTGATCATGGTGGGTGAGATTCGGGATCTTGAAACAGCCAATATTGCCATCAAGGCCGCCCAAACCGGGCACTTGGTTCTGTCTACCCTGCACACCAACAGCGCTGCAGAAACCCTTACCCGTATGATGAACATGGGCGTGCCGGCGTTTAATATTGCAACGTCGGTAAGTTTGATTGTGGCCCAGCGATTGGGCAGGCGCTTGTGCAGTGCGTGCAAACAGCCGGGAGATGTCCCAAAAGACGTGCTTTTGACCGAGGGGTTCACACAGGAACAAATTGATACAGGGTTCAAGTTGTACCACCCCAAGGGCTGTGATAAATGCAATGGTGGATATAAAGGCCGCGTTGGTATTTACGAGGTGGTCAAGGTTACTGAAACGCTGGCAAGCATGATTATGGAAGAAGCCAGCTCCATCAAAATTGCAAAGCAGGCTGAGGCCGAAGGCTTCCGGAACTTGCGCCATTCCGCACTTCTTAAAGTGATGGAAGGCGTAACGAGCCTTGAGGAAGCCAACCGCGTGACGAAGGATTAAGCATGGCAGAGAAAGCGCAAAAGCTGGAATCGTATATTTGGGAAGGTAAAGACCGTAAAGGCAATAAATCCAAGGGCGAGCTTAATGGGTCTAGCCTGGCCTTGGTTAAAGCCCAGCTACGTAAACAAGGTGTTATTCCAGACAAAGTGAAGAAGAAGCCTAAGCCTTTGTTTGGTGGTGGCAGTAAGAAAATCACGCCCTTTGATATTGCTATGCTCACCCGCCAGCTGGCAACAATGATGAAAGCGGGTGTGCCATTGGTTCAGAGTTTCGACATAGTTTCTGACGGCCTTGCGAACAAAGGCTTGCAGGAATTGGTGATGTCTATCCGGAATGATATTGCCTCAGGCACCAGCTTTGCGGGCGCCCTGCGAAAGCATCCCAAACACTTTGATAACCTGTACTGCAACCTGGTGGATTCTGGCGAGAAGGCCGGTGCGCTTGAGACGATGCTGGACAGAATTGCTACCTATCTTGAAAAAACCGAGCTTCTGAAGAAAAAAGTAAAAAAGGCGATGACCTACCCGATTGCCGTTGTTGCAGTCGCGATTGTGGTTACTGCCATTCTTTTGGTGAAGGTTGTTCCACAGTTTGAGAGCCTGTTCCAGGGTTTTGGGGCAGAGCTTCCTGTATTTACCCAAATGGTTGTTAGGCTATCTGACTGGATGCAGTCTTGGTGGTTTGTGGTGCTCCTAGGCATTGTGGGTACGATCTTCTTGTTCAAAGAAGCCAAGCGCCGGTCACAGAAGTTCTCGGACTTTGTAGATAAATACGTGCTTAAACTGCCTGTTGTGGGTGAAATTCTCGATAAATCGGCGGTGGCCAAGTTCGGGCGGGTTTTGTCTACCACCTTTGCGGCGGGTGTTCCGCTTGTGGATGCGCTGGATTCGGTGGCGGGTGCTACGGGTAATGCGGTTTACCGGGATGCCATTCAGCGTATTAAGAACGATGTTTCTAGCGGTACTCAGTTGCAGGCCTCTATGCGGCAGCAGGATGTGTTTCCGGTGATGGCAGTGCAGTTGACGGCCATTGGTGAGGAATCCGGCAACCTGGATGAAATGCTGGAGAAGGTAGCTGTGCACTATGAGGCGGTGGTTGATGACATGGTGGATAACCTGACTGCGCTGATGGAGCCGATGATTATGGCTGTGCTGGGTGTACTGGTGGGTGGTTTGATTATTGCTATGTATCTGCCGATCTTTCAGATGGGGCAGGTTGTTTAGACAGGCATTCGGGTTTCTACAGGCCCGCCTCCCCCTCTCCCGCTGGGGGAGAGGGGAGTATAGATAAAAAAGAATCACTTAGAGTTTTTGAATGGCTACATTAGATATCTTCCTTTCGACCCCCTGGCTTTTTTACCTCACCATTACACTTGTCTCTCTCTGCATTGGCAGCTTTATCAATGTGGTGATTCTTCGTTTGCCAAAGATGATGCATCAGGATTGGCGTTGCCAGTGTGAGGCGTTTTTGGAAGTTGCGCAGGACAAACGTAAGCAGGAGGAAGCAGTAACGCTTTCCAGCCCTGCTTCCACCTGCCCTACCTGCGGTCATAAAATTCGGGCTTGGGAGAATATTCCCGTTCTCAGCTACCTATTTCTTGGTGGAAAGTGTAGCGGCTGCAACACGCACATTTCTATTCGCTACCCGCTTATAGAGGCGGTAACGGCTTTGTTTTCGGTAATCACTGTGGTGATTGGTGGCCCTTCCGAATCGACCTTGTTGGCGCTCTTGCTGGTTTGGGCGCTGATTGCGCTTACGGTGATCGATTTCGACACGCAGCTATTGCCAGACAGCATTACCCTGCCCTTGATGTGGCTTGGGCTGTTGTTGAGCTATTTCGGCTATCTGGGCGATTTTAACAGCGCGTTTGCCGGGGCAGTTTTTGGTTATCTTTCTTTGTGGTCTGTGTACTGGCTGTTCAAGCTGGCGACGGGCAAAGAAGGTATGGGCCATGGTGATTTCAAGCTGCTGGCTGCTTTGGGTGCCTGGCTTGGGTGGGAGTTGCTGCCTGCGGTTATTTTGCTGTCCTCTGTTGTGGGGGCCGTGGTGGGTATCAGCCTAATGGTCTTCAAAAAGCACGGGCGGGAGGTGCCGATTCCGTTTGGGCCTTACCTTGCCGCTGCCGGGTTGCTTTGTTTGTGGTTTGGGATTGAAATTCAGGCGTTTTGGTATGGGCTGTTGGGAGTTTGACAGGTTTGGCTGATCAGGTGGTTATAGGTTTAACAGGCGGAATCGGGTCGGGCAAATCCACGGTTGCACGGCAGTTCGGCAGCTTGGGCGTGCATTGGGTGGACGCAGACGATGTGGCCCGTGAGGTGGTGGAGCCGGGCACGCCGGCGCTGGCCGCGATTGCTGATCATTTTGGAAAAGACATTCTCACGAATGGCGGGGCGTTGAACCGGGCAAGCCTTCGGCAAATTGTGTTTGAGCAGCCAGAGCAGCGGGTGTGGCTGGAAAGCCTGTTGCACCCGATTATCCGTGAGGAGATCGTTCGCCAGCTTCACCCGCACGATTATACGTTGCCCTATGTTTTGCTGGTGTCTCCCCTGCTGCTAGAAACCGACCAGCACCAACTGGCAGAACGGGTGCTGGTAGTGGATGTGCCGGTGGATGTTCAGGTAGCGCGCACCATGGCGCGAGATACCAATTCCCGCGAACAGGTAGAGCGTATTATTGCTGCTCAAATGCCCCGGGAACAGCGACTTGCCCGGGCAGATGCCGTGATTGATAACAGCCAGCCCTCAGATAGGGTTTTAACCGAGGTTTGCACGTTACATGAAGTGTTCATGGTGGACTTTGGTTAAGCCGCTCTACCTTAGGTATGGCTGCAGGAACGGCCTCGCATTTACTTGGATCATTACAAGCTCTCTCTTCGGAATCAGTTCTAACAGTTATGGTATGGACCCGGTGTTTGAGGTTGAGGAGCATTCCCTGTCAGACACGCTAGTGCCTGAAACGCTGCCGCTGTCGTTCTATACGTTTGATCCAGACGAGCACTGGGCAGAACCACGAGAGTCCTATTGGCTGAGCTTCAGCAACTTCATTTTGCGCCAAGAGCGTATTCAGGGGCCAAAGGTTCAGGCCCTTGGGCAGTGGGCGGATCGGACTCTCTCCGGCGAGGCCCATAACCTCCCCAATAACGAGAGCTATTTGCGCGTTGGCTTCGCGACTGAATCTGAGTATGGCGACCCTGCCCAGTTTGAGCCAGAAGTGCGGTTTCGGCTGGATATCCCCACCACCAAACGCAAACTGCGCCTGGTTATCGAAAGCGAAAGTGATGAACTGATTCCCTTGGCAGAACGCCAGCGCGACCGGCAGCTAACGGAGCCCGAACGTACAGACACTCAAACAACCGGTGCTTTTCGGTATATTTCGCAAATCGGCGATGCCATCAATCTATCCAATGACATAGGCGCCCGCCTGCACCTTCCTCCGGACGCTTTCTGGCGGACGACAGCGGAGAAACGCTGGAAAGCTAGCGCCAGCTGGGCCATGCGTGCGCAGCAGCGGCTTTATTATTATCACAAGGATGGCTGGGGTGCCCGAACCTGGTTCAGTGCCAGCCGGTATGTGGGTAATGGGTGGCGGTTCTGGTCTTCCTCGGAGCTGGAGTGGGTACACAGTGACAAACAATTTGAGGCCGCGCAGATTTTCGGTACCGACAAGCGCCTCAACAATCGCTCCACCCTCACTCCGCGTATTGGTGTTCTTGGTGAGAGCCAGCCCGGCTGGCGCACCAGGTCGGCATTTGCCGACCTTACCTGGCGCTACAGGCTGCACAGTGACTGGTTGTTTGCTGAGGTGATTCCTGCGCTAACCTTCCCCAGGGAAAAAAGCTTTAAAGACCAGGCTTCGATGCTTTTTCGTGTAGAAATGTTTTTTTCCGGTAGGATTAACCCGGACTTTTAGCACTCATACACGCATACCGTAAATTAAGGCCTATGCCCAGACATCATTCTATTCCTGCCGCAGATGCTTTGGCTCTGTCACCCATTGCTATTACCCGATCCTGCTTTAAGGACAAATTCGGCGTGCCACGGCAGCCGGGGCTCACCCGGCATGCCAGGGCCGATCTTATTATTCAGTCGCCTTACAATCGGGAAGATGCTTTCCGGGGTTTGGAAACGGCCAGTCACCTGTGGCTGATCTTTCAGTTTCACGAAGCCGTGCGGGCACAATGGCGGCCGGTTGTTCGGCCACCTCGTTTGGGCGGCAACCAAAAAATGGGCGTATTTGCCAGCCGTTCCCCGTTTCGCCCCAACAGTCTTGGGTTGTCTGTGGTTCGCAATGAAGGACTTGTGCGCAAAGAGGGCCAACTGGCCCTGCAGATTAGCGACCACGACCTGATTGATGGCACGCCGATTCTGGATATCAAACCTTACCTGCCATTTTCCGACTCCGTCCCCGATGCAGCTCTGGGCTGGGCCGAAACCGCGCCCACTGAACGCCTAGAGGTTATCTTTCTGCCAGAGGCTGAAGCGCAGCTGGCTAGCCTGCCACCAGAACAATACCCAGATCTGAAACTCTTGATTACCGATGTGGTGAGTTACGACCCTCGCCCCTCATTCCGGCGGGGCCGTGATGAAGAGCGCATTTACGGCGTTCACCTCTATGATCTGAATGTGCGTTTCCAATTTGTAAACGATGATTCAAGGAAACGTGTCGAAGTGCTGACGGTCTGTTAGACTTCCGTCTGATGAATTTGTAGTCGACACAGGGAATTTGTGCCTTGCCTTCAAACCGGTTTCTCACGCGTGTGGGTATTCGGCCGCTCGCGATGCGGCTGCTTGTCTACGTGTTGCTGTTCAGTCTGGTAATCTCTCTGGTAGCCACCGGCGTGCAGATGATCGGTGAGTTTGAGCGCCGCAAATCAGATCTTCAGGAAACCCAACAAAGAGCTGCGGGGCTGGTCTCCGGTGGCATGAGCAACAACATCTGGCTGATGAACTTCAGCGAGGTAGCCAATAGCCTGGATGACATGCGCACAGTGAAGGCGATTCAGTACGCCCGAGTTGTGACCTCTACCGGCGAACAGTTCAGCACCGGTAGCTATCCGGAAGGCCGGGTTATTTCACAGACCTTCCCACTGGTGTTCAACCGTTCCACCTACCGCGACCCGGAAAACATGGGCAGCCTAACCATTACCTCGTCGATTGAGCAGGTGTATTCAGAGCTTCGCAATGGCGCCCTGATCAACCTGTTGTTCCAGTCGATTATGGTGATGCTGGGCACGCTGGGGCTGATGGTGATTGTTCGCCTTACACTCTCACGCCACCTGGAATCCATGGCTGATTACGCCGCGCGGCTGAACCTGGACGCACTGGTGGATCCGTTGCAGCTAAAGCGCAAAGCACCCAAAACCCCCGATGAGTTGTCAGAGCTTGAGCAGGCTCTTAATAAAATGCGCTTACAGATACTGGAAGATACTCGCTCGCTGCGGCAGACCACCATTCAGTCACAAGGTGAGCGAGATGAAGCGATACGGGCCAATCGCGCTAAAAATCAGTTTTTGGCCAACGTAAGCCATGAGCTGCGCACCCCTCTGCAATCGGTTCTTGGCTACGCGAACCTGCTTACCGACACGCCGCTGGATCAAGAGCAACGGGAATACGTGCACACCCTTCTTAGCGCCTCAGAGGGTCTCTCGTCCATCATCAACGACCTGCTGGACATCTCCAGCATGGAAGCGCAAAAGCTGGTGCTTGAACATATTCCTTTCGACCTGCGGGAAACCCTGAATGATCTGGTGCACATGCTGGGCGGGCGTGCCCGGGAAAAAGGCCTGGCACTGGAATTACGTATTGATGAGGAGCTGCCTTGGGCCCTGCGGGGGGACCCTGTGCGGATCCGCCAGGTGCTGCTTAACCTGGTATCCAACGCCATCAAATTTACCGATTCCGGGCATGTGCTGATCAGCATTGAAGTGCTCGGGCGCCGGGATGAAAAGGTTCGCCTGCGTTTGGCAGTGGAAGATACGGGCATTGGCATCAACCCGGAAGATATTCCTCTGGTGTATGAACCCTACGTACAGCTGGGCCAGAGATTTCAGCGCCAACTGCCCGGGGCTGGGCTGGGGCTGACCATTTGCCGCCAGCTCGTCAATTTGATGCAGGGCTCGCTGGATGTGGAAAGCCGGCCCGGTGAAGGTTCTACTTTTTGGGTTGAGCTAACGCTTCCCACGGCTCCGGAAAGCACATCGCGAGTGCGCCCGGATGCGCGCATGGTGACGGGCAAGCGGGTATTGGTAGCGGATTCCTATGAGCTGTCCCGCAAGATTACGCTGGAAATGCTGTCGCGCCACAAGGTTCACATTGAGGCGGTTAAATCGGCTGGCGAAGCGCTCACGTCATTACGCTTGGCGTTTGACAGCAATGAGCCGTTTGACTCCATCATTCTCGACGGCTTTTTACCAGACATGGACAGTGATTTGTTGTGCCGCCAGGTTCGTGGCAACCCATTATGGGCGGACATGCGCCTTCTTATCCTCTCGTCCAACCCTCAGCGTGGCGATGCAGAACACTTTCGCCAGGCCGGCGCCGATGCGTTTCTCAGTAAATCCCTGAGGGAGTCCTGCCTTACCCCTATTTTGAACCAGCTCTTTGAGGACGCCAAAAAGGACGATCGGCGCTTTCTCACACGGTTTTCTCTGCAGACCACCGGCGACACGGAGAAACGCCGCGAGCTTACTTCTCGGCGCATGAAAGTGCTGCTGGTAGAAGATAACCCTGTAAACCGCACGCTAACCCGCAGGTTGCTGGAGAAACTGGGATGCGATGTGATGACCGCCAATGATGGCGAGGCGGCTGCCAGCCTGTGGCAGTGGCATCCGTTTGATCTCATTTTTATGGACTGCGTGATGCCTAAAGTTGATGGCTTTGAAGCCACCCGGCGCCTTCGCGCATGGGAAGCCACTCACAGGCGCTCGCGGGTACCTGTGGTGGCGCTTACCGCCAGCGCTATGGAAGAAGATGAAGAGCGTTGTCGCCGTGCCGGCATGGATTCTTTTGTGGCCAAGCCTGTCAATATTGAAATGCTACGGGCTGTTCTGGAACAATACGCCCACGGCACTCCCGCAAAAGCTCCTGTTTAACGATTTTAAAGGTTCACATGAACGTAGAATGCCCCACCTGTAAGAAATCCGTGGAATGGACAGACACCAATCCTTGGCGTCCTTTCTGCTCAGACCGCTGTAAGCTGATTGATCTTGGTGCTTGGGCCAACGAGGAATATCGGGTTCCGGCGGAGAATGCGTCGCCAGACGATCTTGATCAAGGCGGCGAAACAACACAGCACTGACTCTGTGGGTATATCGGCATGGTTTTATCCACAATCTTACAGCGGCCTTACACGCTTGTAAGTTGTGGTACCCCCTAATAGCCCGTTAACATCCGCCTCATTATTAGCACCGCAATCAAGAAGGTAAAACAATGAAAGCATCCCGTATTTCCGTTTTGGTTCTTTCTCTGGCTGCTGCTCCAGTGTTCGCAAGCGACTTAGACTTGAGCCTGACCAACGATTCTGTAAAGGGCCAGGTAAACTTCTTCGGAAACAACAACGATCTTCAGTTGGGTGCCGGTTATACCTACCATGAAGGCAGCCGTCATATTGGCAACGTGGATTTTCACGCTCAGGGCCGCACTGCACTGGGTAATCTGCCCACTACCGCCGGCATCGGTGTGCGCGCCATCGGCTATGAGCAAGACCATTTTGACGGCGGCGCAGTGGGGCTGGGCGGCTTTGCAACCGTGAACATTCCTCGCGCGCCAGGCCTGTCATTCACCGGTGGCCTACACTACGCACCAAGCATTCTTTCATTTGGTGATTCTGACGATATGACCAGCGTTGAGCTGCGCGCCAACTACCGGGTTATTCGCAATGCTGAGGTGTTTGCCGGCTACCGGTACCTGAATACTGAGCTGGATGGCCGCTCCAGCGCAGATGTTAATCTGGATGAAGGTGTTATGGCGGGCATGAAGATTTTCTTCTAATCCCGTTCGATTTTCCGAAACGGGCGCGTTTTCTTAAGGCGCCCGTTTCGTGCCCTTCCTCACGCTTTACCAAAACCCGCACTGCTAGACTGGCCTCCGATACCTTCAACTCGGTTTTACCGACGTTTTAGCACGGACGGACATACATGCGACTGAATCTTGGGTTACTTCTCTTCTCCAGTATTGCGCTGATCACCGCCTGCGGAAGTGGCGAGGATGCCATTGACGGTGCCCGCAACCAAACCAACAGCTTTGCCGACAGCAAAAACCCAGTGGATGATTTCAGCCCGGGCAGTACCGGCGATTCCGGTAGCAACGGCGGGCTTGCGGCCAATGAAGTCCGTATTACCATGGAAGTTCCCGGCAACCTGGCGCCAAGCGGCGAGCTAACGCGGCGCAACCTTCGCATTGTTGAGCCAGACACCATCCGTGTTTATCAAACAGACAGAAGCCTGCAAAACCTGGGCACCCCGGCATTGACCACCCGCAAAGACGATAACGGATTTACCCTGGTTGAATTTCAACAGGGGTTGCCCCTGGCGCCAAATGTGATTATTGAGGCCCAGTATGGCAACGCCACTATGCGGGCATTGGCAGCCGATGCAGACCAGGATATTAAGATTAATCCGTTTTCTGAGTACCTGGTGCGCAACACCCTTGCGCAGTATACCCCCGGCGAGTATCAGCGCATTCTGGATTGTGTTAAAGAAACCAATAACGCTCTTTGTCTCAACAAATACGTTTGGCCCACCCTCGCCGACCAGGTACACGATTTCGAGATTGATATTCCAACCAACGCCAGTGTTGCCAGCGCTCTGAAGATACTTTCCCAACGTGAGGATTTTGCCAGCTATGTAGCCTCAATGGCGGGCTACGCTCTGCTCGACGACCAATCCTCGGGGAACATCTCAGCCAATTCGGCAGACTACAACTCGGTGTTTTTGGGCGTGGAACTGGGGCAGACATTTCTGGAAAACAGCTTTACCGGATCTGGCCAATGGGGCGTACGGTTAGGGCGCGAAGAGCAAACAGGCACCCGTGATCAGCCAGCCTATCGATACCCGGGGCTAACACTCGCCAGCTTTGATATTTTCAACATCATGGTGACCTCTCTTGCGACACAGATTCCTTACGACCGCAAAACGCTGATTCACAAGCGAGGCAATGATTTCTTTACCCGGGATGAAGATACCTGGGCTCTGAACACGCACTCTTCCTCACCTGGTGCCGCCACGCTGGATGATAACGCTCGTTTACTGGCGGGGCGCGCGCTTTATCAAAGCATTACCGGGAGAAATAGCGCCAGAACCATTGGCTGGACTCGTAACCCCTACTTCTTGAATGCCTATACGGGAGGAGCCGGCGACGCCAATCAGGGCCCAGATCGAGCGCTAGCTGGCTATTTCAGTGCCGGCAAAGCCATTGAGCTGGAACCGGAAAAGGGCAAGCTCACGCGGAAAGAGACACTGGAAGCTCATTACCTCTCAGCGCTGGAGCTTAACCTGCTGCGTGAAGAGGGTTTCGATGCAGGCGTTCTGAATGGTCGTGATTACAATACGGTCTACCTCGCCACACGGTTTGCGGAAACTGCGACACCGATGCAGGTTGAGGCAGGATCTGGCGACTGGCAGATACGCTCAGGTTCCACCAACAGCGCTATTACCCAGGCCCAGACATTTACCACTTTGAGCCGCGACAGTTCAGGCGCCGTTTCTGTGAGCAATGGGGGCAACCGCTCTGACAGCTGGATTATAACCCCTCGCACGGCTCTCCTAAGCTCGGGGAACAAAAACATTGGCCGGCTTAATCTAGATGTTGACAGCCCGGCTGGGCCATTTAGCCAACCAGATCTAGGCACCGGCGCCAGTGTGCCAAATGGCTCGCTACTGGCTTTTAATCTGGCCAACGCTGGCTCCTCAAGCGGTATCATTGGTGATGGCTTGCTCATTGCTGCAGAGAAAGCCCCTTTTGGGGCTCCAAGCTCCGGACGCTATAGGGTTCAAGGCTTTGTTCTGGGTATGGAAGATGGTTTCAACCGGCTTGTTCATCTAGACAACGGCGTTTTGGAACTCTCGGGCAGTACGGCGAGCCTTGCCAGCGATACGCTAGAGGTACTCCATGCCGTTGATAGCGAAACCGTCGCTCCGCCAGAGTTGGGCCAAGTGGCTGCAAACCTGACATACACTGATAACGGCGATGGGCAGGTTGGTTTCAGCACCGGAAACCTGTCACTGAAAGGCTTTGTAACAGCCGATCAAAGCCAGTTTTTCCTCAAATACCAGGAGGTGCTGAACGGTGAAGAACGGCTGGGGCTTTTGATTGCAACTCAACTGCCATAACCCGTAAGGCAATCCTTCTCGTACAACCTGTTATAATCATGAACACATCGCCCGAATGTATAGGCTTTCCGGGCACTTCTACAGGTAGTGATGAGAGGTTTTATGTGTGTTGCAATGCGCTCGCTGATGCTGGTTGTTCCCCTGGTTGCGTTCGCCATTGGGGGTGGGCTTTACGAGCCCCCAGAACGCCTGGCTGGTGACAACAACTCCGGCTCTGAACCCGCGCTAAGCTCACTACCACCCTTGCCCGCATGGGCACGGGAGGCTCTGCCAGATTTCTCGGGCTACGGAGATACCACTGAAAAGAAAGCAGCTTTCTTCTCATTTCTCTACCCCCGCATTGTGCTTGCCAATTCCCGCATTCTGATTGAACGGGGTTATCTTGATAGCCTTACCGAAAAAGACACATTATCGAAGCAGGAACACACCTGGCTGGCGGCTCAATCCAAGCGTTTGCGTGTGGATGAGGAACCGGGCAGCCCTGGGCAGTTTGCGCTTCTGGAAAAGCGTTTAGACGTTATCCCGCCCTCTCTAATTATGGCCCAAGCCGCCAACGAGTCGGCCTGGGGAACCTCGCGCTTCGCCACTCGAGGCAACAACCTGTTTGGCCAATGGTGCTTCACCAAAGGCTGCGGCCTGGTGCCCCAGAGCCGCGTTGAGGGAGCCAGTCATGAAGTGGCGGCGTTCCCGTCACCCTATCACTCTGTTCGGGCCTATATACAGAACCTGAACCGGCACGGCAGTTACAAGGTTCTGCGCAACACTCGCCTGGATGACCGAGAAGCAGGCGATCCATTGTCTGGCCTCTCTCTTGCCCGCGGCCTTATCAGTTATTCAGAGCGCGGCGAAGAATATGTTGATGAAATTCGATCAATGATCCGCTATAACAATCTGGCGTTCTACGACACTGAATTTCGGGACATTCTGAGCGACCTCAGCCCCTCGCATCTGAAAAGTCTTGCATCAGCAAGCGCCGAGCAGACTTTACTCCCCGGCCAAAGCGAGAGCACTGCCACTGAAGGCTGACTGCCGATTAACCTACTGATAATCAGAGATTTTTCCGTATGTTTGATTTTCTGCCTGCGCCGCTGAAGGGGACCCTGGCGGCTCTGCTTGTGGTACTTAATACCCTTGTACTTTTCCCATTCCTGATACTGTTTGCACTACTCAAGCTAATGCTTCCTTTTACCCCTGTTAGAAAGGGTTGCACAGTGGTACTAAACACCATCGCCCGGGTGTGGATAGGGTTCAACAACCAGGTGATGGACACCTTGCACAGGCTCGAGTGGGATGTGCGGGGCGCAGAACACCTCAGCCGCGAACATTGGTATTTCGTTACCTGCAACCACCAGAGCTGGGCCGACATACCTGCCATACAATACGTACTCAACAGCAGAATCCCCCTGCTCAAATTCTTCCTGAAACAGCAGCTTATCTGGGTTCCGTTGCTAGGCGTTGCTTGGTGGGCGCTAGACTTTCCGTTTATGCATCGCCACACCAAGGAGCAGATTGCCAAAAAGCCAGAGCTGAAGGGGAAAGATGTGGCTGCAACCCAGGCTGCGTGTGAAAAGTTCCGCTACACACCGGTAACCATCTTCAATTTTATGGAAGGCACCCGCTTCACTCCAGCTAAGCACGCACGCCAGAACTCCCCTTACAGGCACCTGCTGAAGCCCCGAGCGGGCGGCACTGCGTTTGTTCTTGGCGCCATGGGCGAAATGCTGCATACCATGCTGGATGTTACGATTGTGTACCCTGGAAAGCACTCTGTGGGTATCTGGGATTATCTGTGCGGGCGTGTCCGTAGAATTGTGATTGATATCCGGGTGCGGGAAATTCCGCCGCAATTTCTGGGAATGGATTACGAAAACAACCGAGAAACCCGGGTAGCATTTCAGCGTTGGGTAAGCGAGCTTTGGGCTGAGAAAGACGCCCGCATCGAAGCCATTAAAAACGAAGATTAAAAGCAGGTTTAACCTGCTTTGCCTCAACGCCTGCCGCTACAGCAGCCCTAGCTCCCGGGCGCGAACAATCGCCTGGGTACGGGAGCGCACCTCTAGCTTGGCATTTATACGCCGGGCGTGGGTTTTAACCGTATGCAGTGAGATATGGAGCTGGTCCGCAATCGCTTGGTTCGACAGCCCTTTGGCGATCAGTTCCAACACGCTTTGCTCGCGATCGCTGATTGGCTCGGCCAGTGTGGCGGGCAAGACCTTCCCGGTTATGCCGAAAAGCTGACCCAAGGCCGACCGAAATGGCGTGTCGGGAAGTTGACCGTATGCCCTTTCCATTAGTTCTCCAAGCTCAAGCTTCAGTTCGGCAAACGGGCTGATGAAGTGCTCTTTTTCTGCTTCGGCTACCACGGCCAAGAGCTTTTTCTGAGCGGCCACCACGCCTTTGTCTTCGCTGACAAGTATGGCATCTAATAACCTCATATGGAGATCCACGCCCCAAGGAATGGCCTCACCATAGCGCCTACGGGAGTTTGCGAGGGTTTCTCTGGCCCTTACGGTTTCACCCCGGGCGAGATCCAGGCGAACCTGAAGGCAATCCAACAACCCAGGCATCATTGGAAATAGCTCTGGCACACAGCCGGCTTCCCGGTATGGCTGCAGTCTTGCAAGAGACTGGGCAACATTCTCAAGCTGATTTTGGGCCAGCCAGCAGCTGGCTTTCAGCGCTTCCAGCACGGGCACATAGAGGGATTCATCCACTTGCCAGGTGTGCATGGTGCGCTCCGCTCTTCCTACCCAAACAAAGGCGTCTTCCAGGCGGCCTTGAGAGCGACACATCAATACCCTAATGGACATGGCCAACAACAAGCCCAAATCACGAGCCTGCTCCGCATGACGGCCACAGCTCACTAACAATCGATCTGCCTCGGCATAGCGCCCCTGGTGCCAGAGTACCAACACCAGGTTCAACTGAAGCCGTGTTTCCCCTATGCGGGCGGGGCGAGCCAATTCTTGTATAACGGTATCCAAGCCGGTTCGTAGAAGCTGCTCTGCATGTTTGAGTGCACCCTTGCCTAGCTCTATCCGGGCATGGGCATACACTGCTAGCGCTTCTGAACCTGAATCGCCCGCCTCTCTCGCCAAGCGAGAGGCTGCGCGATTGGCGTCCCGGGCTTCCGGGAAACGTCCGGACGCACACAGTGCGCTGGCACGAACCATTTGGGTAATAAGCTGACCCTGGGGTGAAAACTCGCCGCCGGCCAGGGCTCGATCGGCCATATCCAGTGCTGGCAAGACATGCCCTTCTCCGCGCAAAATAAACGCTCTGAGGGCACAAATACGCGCCTCGTACTCTTGGAACTCTTCATCCTTCATGCCATCAATCAGCGCCAGCGCCTGCCGAAACTGACCACCAATGGCATGCACCCAGCTGTAAACAATCCTTAACCTGGGGCTGCGCTCAAGGAGCTGTGCCGGAAGGCTTTTGCGCAAGCGCAGCAATGAGGCAGTATCTTGCCCAAGCAACAACGCCTCGGAGCCCTCAGAAGCAATTCGGATAACTTCTTCTGTGTCGCCCGCAAGCAATGAGTATTTCAGCGCTTCAGGAAACTGATTACGGCTGCCAAACCACCGACTGGCTGCAAGCATTCGATCGGTATAGCTAGCCATTACGGGTGTTCTCAGCCACTCCATCAATAACGGGTTTAGCCGGTACCAGCGGCCCCAACCCGGCATGACTTTTATGGGCAACCCTCGCTCACAGGCTTCAGATGGCAGCAGAATGCCGTCTGGAACCAAGGACTCAAGTGCAAGAAGCAACTCATCGGAGCACAACCCAACCTCCGAGGTGGCTCTCAAAGAACGCACCTGACCGGGCGTAAGGCTGCCCAATACAGACTCTTTTAGAAATCGTTCCACGCCGGGGGTTTCTGAAACAGCGTGCCTGTCAGAGCTTTGCAGAATATCTCGTCTATAGAGTGCAAGCGGCGTTGGCCAGCCTTCCGTGAGATCGTATAGATGATCAATAGCCACGGTGGTTAACTGTTGATCGCTCAAAACATCCCGGAAAAACTCAAAGGTTTCACTACGACTAAACTCAAGCTTCTCGGTGCCTATGCGGGTAAACCGGTTTTCCAGCTCCAGAGCGTGGGTTTCATAAGGCAACGCTTGCCTTGAAAGCATCGCCACCGAGAAATGGGACGGGATATCTGCCACCAACTGTTGTAGCAGAGCTATAACAGCTGGGTTTGTGATGTGGTGAAGGCCGTCCAGAACCAGAATAGCTTTGCGCTCTGTCGCTGTCTTTTTCAAAGCAAGGAGCATGATTGCCAGGGCATCAAGGAATGTGGCGCCGCCCTGCAGGCTGCTTTCGCACGATTCTGGAATATCCAGCGCTACAGAAAGCAGGCTGAGAAAACGGGTGGGCGCGTTATCTTGGGAGCTAAGCTGCAGCCAACGGACACTTTCTTCACCGATTCCTGCCGCGCGAACCCCCATCGCCACCGCATGGGACTTTCCATAGCCGCAAGGCGCGTCGACAAAAAGCACACCGCGGGGAGTTAATGCATCAATAATCAAAGCGTCCAGGTGCGGACGCGCCAACGAGTGTGCCGGCACAGCCGGGGCTTGCAGCCTCTGCTTGAGCAGATCCTTTACAAGCTCGCCCCGTTGGAGCCCGCTGTTTGCAGACTGAAACTCGTCATTGGCTGCATAGCCATCATAAAATGATTTCACACGCTGCCCTGTATCGGATACGCCTTTAGTATTACAGGGAGGTTAAACTAATTGAGGGGCTGGCTGCAAAGTTTTGACGTGAAAGGTATTTATTCAGTGACGGTTTCTTATCACAGAAACAAAAACGGCGGGCCGAAGCCCGCCGTGTCTGAAAGATTTATCTACCCGTTAACGGGTGCCCGCACGGCGCAAGGCCGCCGGCGTGTAATCTCTGGATTGGCGCTGAACGCCAAACTGATACGGATCTTTTTCTTCGTTGGTCAAGCCTAGAACCAAGTAGCGACCAGACAGCAGGTCGTACAGGGTTTCAACCGCATACCAAGGAACAACTTGGTCGTAAAACTCCATCGCGTGAGCTTCTGCTACACGCCAAAGCTCACCACGGCCATCGTAATGGTCAACGATCGACGCCTGCCAGGTGTCTTCATCAATATAGAAATCACGCTGAGCATAGATGTGACGCTCGCCTTCTTTCAAGGTTGCGCGCACGTGCCACACACGGTGAAGCTCGTAACGGGTCAAATCCTGGTTGATGTGTCCCGCCTTGACGATTTGGTCGTAGCTCAAATCGCGGTCGACCAGCTTGTAGGAGTTGTACGGAATGTACATTTCCTTCTTGCCAATCAGCTCCCAGTTGTAACGATCGGGTGCGCCGTTGAACATATCGAAGTTGTCAGACGTACGCATACCATCGGCCGCTGTACCCGGCCCGTCATAGGCTACCTGAGGTGCACGACGAACACGGCGCTGACCGGCATTGTATACCCAAGCACGACGAGGCTCTGCTACCTGATCAATAGTCTCGTGAACCAGCAGTACGTTACCAGCCAACCGCGCCGGGGCCGTAATTGCCTGCTTGAAGTAGAACAGTACGTTGGCATCTTCGCCCGGTTTGTAATCCGTGAGGTAGCTTCTCCAAGTCAGTTCATCCTGGAACTTAACAATAGAATAGGCGCCACTCGCGGTAGGCGTTGCCTGCCCAACGTTACGCTGAACCGAACCACCACGATAACGGGTAATGTGGTTCCAGATAGCTTCGAGACCGTTCTGCGGAATAGGGAAAGGCGTCGCGTTCTGATAATTGCCCAGACCGTTGCCGTTCTTGATCAGTTCTGTTTTGGTCGCGTTCTCGACCGTCTCGTCCATGATGCCTTGCGGGTAGGCACCCGTACGATGGGTTTCATACACCGGCAGAACGTAATCCGGGTATTGCTTGATCATCGCAACCTGTCCCGGAGACAGTTTATCTTCGTACTCCGCTAAGTTGCTTTGGTTGATCGTGAATTTTGGTGACTCGTTCGGGAACGGGTTTACATAGATACCGTCGCCCTTATAGCCAGCTGGCGGCGTGGTCAGGCCGCCGGTCCACGCGGGGATCGCACCACCATTACCAGCCTGCTCTGCGCCCATGGGCGTTAGGGAATCACCCAGCTTGGCCGCTTCTTCGGCAGAAACTGCTCCCCAGGCATGGCCTGTAAAGAGACTCGCCGTCAGTATGCCTGTGGCCAGTAGTTTCTTGTTTAGTTTCATTTAAATTACCTCGTTAAACGAATTCTTGGCGGTTCAGAATGAGTAAGAAACGCTGGCACTCACAAAATCGCGGTCTGTCAGCTCATTATATTTGCCGCCGAAAAAGTTTGTGTAGCCAATGTTGCCGGTAATTTTGTTCTGATAAACACCTTGCAAGGAGATACCAATGGCCTTGTTGCCTTCATTGAAATTACCGCCAGGCTGCGGGCTGTAGCCCTCGACATCGTGGCTCCAAGCCAACTGAGGTGACAGGTTGATGCCCGCAATAGCGTTTGGATAGCTCCATACTAAACGGGAACGATAACCCCAAGAGAAATCTGTGGTAAAGCCCTCGTTGGTGCAGTAGTTGTCATTGATGTTTACGGCGAGACAAGCATCAACAATGTTTCCATTTGCGTCCTCTGTTGGCACAGTGCCAAGGCCATATGTGCCTGAGCGGCCATAACGGGCTTCATCTAGGCTTGGAAGGTCGTGGACATAGGTTGCACCAAACTCTGTAATCAGAGACACCCGGCTGGCGCCCATTATCTGATCGAAGAACTTGATTAACGTAAATTGAGCTTGAGACACGCCGAAGCGGTCGTTACCCGATACCTTGTCACCGGGATTAAGAGCGCCAAGCTCTTTAAGACGCTGCTGTTCGAGCTTACTTATTGGCGTGCCATCTACTGGATTAAGCTGCCCGGTTCCGCCATAGATCAGCTCAAAGGCGTTCCACTGTAAAGGCACGTTATCTCGGAAGGAATACTCAGCACCCAAAGACCAACCGCCCGGCGTATTGGTATTTACGCTAATGCCGTAGAGATTAATATTCTCTGGATATTCAATGAAGTACGAGGGAAACTGTCCACCAGCCTCTTTCACCGTTCCACTCACGTAGGGCAAACGGCTGTTGTACTGCATATAATAGAAACCAAACTCAGAATCATTCAGGGCTGGCACGTACCAACGCATAGCCACACCGAACTGATCCCTCGCGTCAGCTTCCTGATCCCCAAGGCGAGGTATTACGAAGCCCTGCGCCAGCGCTTGCGAATCCGGCAGCTGACCGGCTGCAAGAATATCGCCGCAACCATCTGAGGTGAAATCGTTAGTAGAGAAGAAGGTACCACAATCATCTGGGCGAACCGGCTCCCAGTCTGTTTGTACGAACGCTTCAAGAGTAATGTTCTCCGTCACACCCGCCGACATATAGAGCATCTCAACAGGCAGAAGCGCATCTTTCAATTCAGAACCAGGCGCGCGAAACGCAGGAACGTCAATTGGGTTGATGGTGTTTATCCCACCCTGAATAAAAGTACTCTCACCCCAGCTCAGCACCTGTTTGCCGTACCGGACACTTAGGGGAACATCTCCCAAATACCAGTCGGTGAATACGTAAGCATCAAGAATTTCACCGCCGGAGGCATTGTCTTTTGCCCTGCTGTTCAGGGAGCGACGCTGGCCTACATCGTCCACCGCACGGCGCTCATCTTTAAGCTCGAAATCGTACCAGTAACGGCCACGAACCAGAGCGCCAACCCGAGTGAGATAGTCGCCGTTAAGGTCATAGTTCAGGAACAGCTCACTGTTGCCCTTGACGATTTTGGAGTAGGTGTCACCTTTATCAAAGTTAAGGTTGCCGTCGTCATAGTTATTTGTTGAGGAGCCGATATTTTCATTCGTCCCACCCGGAGCGTAGCTCGGGCCAAGGTTGCCCTGGGCTATCAAACCCTTATCCTGATTTTGCGTACGCCAACCGACGCCTGCAGACAGCGTGGTGTTAAACTGGGCTTCCACATCCCCGACGTAAAATGAATATGCAGACGCTTGGCCAGACATGCCAGCTGCCACGGCCACAGCAAGCGGTATTCTTGTCCAACGCTGCCATTGATGGGTTTTTCTTGTCATTGGAAGGCTACTCCATTGTTGTTCTGAGTCGTTATTCTGAGTCGCTGCTCTGATTATTGGTATTCACGAATATGTTGGAGGCTTCATGCACAGTGCTCGTGATGTAGGCACTATAGCTAACGCTGTCTAGGGCTTTGATCAGTCAAAAGTATGATTTTGCTCTCACTACCCGCTCACAGCCCGTTCAGAACCCCGATCGATGCCGGGTTTACCCGCACGGCTTAACTATAGACAACTATTCTGGATGCAACCACTTTGCTTTTGATGGTTTTTTGCCGTTTCTAGGCTTTGTGTGGGGCTTCTAGATATTCCTGGGACTGCATTTCCAGAAGACGAGATTCGGTGCGCTCAAACTCAAAACTCAGGCGCCCGCCAGAGTAAAGCTCAGTGATGGGCGCTGCGGCCGAGATGATGACTTTCACGTTGCGGTCATAGAATTCATCAATCATGTTCACGAACCGGCGGGATTGATCGTCTTTGTCGCCGCCCAGCACAGGCACATTACTCACGATAATGGCGTGGAACTGACGGGCCATTTCGATGTAGTCGTTCTGGCTGCGAGGGCCGTCGCACACATCGGTGAAATCGAACCAAACCACGTCATCGGCGTGGGCCTGTGCAGGAATTTTGCGACCATTAATTTCCATGGATTTGCTGTGCTTGCCCGCTTCAACTGCCAGAGCATCGAAGCTGCTACGCAGACTGGCTTCTGCCTTTTCACCTAGTGGAGAGTGGTAAAGCTCGGCCTGTTCAAGGGTTCGCAAGCGATAGTCGACGCCACCGTCTACGTTCACCACGTCGGTGTATTTGTTTACAAGCGCGATGGCTGGCAAGAAGCGCGCCCGTTGAAGACCATCCTTATAGAGACCATTAGGTATAATGTTGGACGTGCAAACCAGGGTAACGCCGCGCTTGAACAATCCGTCCATCAGGGTTGCAAGGATCATGGCATCGCCAATATCCGACACAAAAAATTCGTCGAAGCAGATCACCCGGGTTTCTTTGGCGAATTTTTTTGCCACTAAATCCAGTGGGTTTTTTTCACCTTTGAACGTTCTCAGCTCTTGGTGTACCCGCTGCATAAATCGGTGAAAATGCACACGCATTTTGCGTTTAAATGGCAGCGACTCGAAAAAAGTGTCCATCAGGTAGGTTTTGCCTCGGCCGACACCGCCCCAAAAATATAGGCCTTTAACGGGTTCTTCCCTGCCCTTTTTTAACTTACGCCGCAATTTGGTCATTGCTTTGCCGCGTTCACTTTCCGCCTCCACCAGTTTATCGTAGAGTGTCTGAAGTCGCTGCACCGCATCGACCTGGGCGGGGTCCTTATGAAAGTCCGGGCGCTCAAGATCTTCTTGGTAGCGCTGCCAGGGGGTCTGGTTCGCAGTGGTTTCAGAAGGTATAGAAGCTGTCATCAGGAAATCCCGGGGTCTATTCGTTGATTTTGGGCGGCGTATTATCACGTATTTACGGTTTTTTCGCCATGCGCCGAGGCCGCTGGGCAATAAGACGATTGGCGCAGCATTCAGGCATGGGCTGACGAGGCTACGGGCGTTATACTATTCAATATGGCTTGGCTCATTTTTTAGGCAACAGGACGACACAGCATATGACAAACCTGATTTTGGCAGCGATTGCCGCACTCATTATTGGCATTGCCATCGGGGCATTCTTTGGCCGCTCTGGACAGGGGTCTTCCCTGCGGCAGCGCCGCGCGGAGCAGCAGTCTGAGGAAGTACGCAACGAATACCTACGTTATCAGGCCCAAGTGAATGAGCATTTTATGGAGTCGGCCCATTTGCTGCGCCGGTTTAATGATGCTTACCGCGATGTGAACCAGCACATGGCTCGTGGAGCGAATCGCTTGTGCAATGACGAGGAGTGGTTGGCCGAACTGGCTGAGGAAACGTCCAGCAAGCGCCTTGAAGAGGTAAGCAGCGATGGCGCTGAGCCGCCCCGGGATTATGCCCCGAAGACTTCTGGTACTCTTTCTGAAGACTTCGGGCTCAAAAAAGGCGATAAAGCCGCCGAGGCATGATCAGACTGGATTATCGCAATCGATAAACCGGTGGCTTACACCAAATTGGTTTTCTAACGCAGCGCCCAGAGCCTTTACGCCATACCGTTCGGTTGCGTGATGGCCTGCGGCGTAATAGTGGATACCGCACTCTCTGGCCGTGTGTGTGGTTGGTTCGGAGATTTCGCCGCTGATGTAGGCGTCGAGGCCTGCATCAATTGCTGTGTTGATAAACCCTTGCGCTGCGCCTGTGCACCACCCTACCCGCTTGATTTCAGCTTTGCCGTCGCCAACTCTTAACGGTTCACGGTGGAGGGCTCTGGCAATGTGCAGGCCGAACTTTTCCGGGCTCATCGCTTCGGGAAGCTCTCCTTCCCAAACCAAACCGTTTAACGGACGTGGGTTCTCGATACCGAGAATGTCCGCTAGCTGGCGATTATTGCCGTATTCGGGATGGTCATCTAGTGGCAGATGGTGAGCAACCAGGTTGATGTCGTTATCCAGCAACCGTTTCAGACGATCACGTTTCATACCCTGGATACGCTGATCCTCACCTTTCCAAAAGTAACCATGGTGAACTATCAGCATGTCGGCGTTTGCGGCAATGGCGGCTTCGATTAATGCCCGAGACGCTGTTACACCAGTGACAATGGTATTTACATCACTCTTGCCTTCAACTTGCAGACCATTAGGACAATAGTCCTGAAAATTTTCAGGCTGTAGCCACTCGTTAATCTTCGCAAGAATGTTGTCTCGGTTTGCCATATCTTTTCCTCCAGATGCCTATATCACCGAAAGCTAAGCGAGCGGGGCGCGAAGGCCCGAAATCAACGCGTCGTTCTGCTCGGGAGTACCAATGGTAATCCTCAAAAAATCGCTGATTCTTGGCTTGTTGAAGTGGCGAACAATAATGCCCTGCTCTCTTAATTCTTTCGCCAGGCTCTCACCAGGCTTCTCTTTATGACGAGCAAAAATGAAGTTAGCTTTGGATGGCAGCACTTCAAAACCAAGCTCACTCAAAGCACCAGCCACACGCTCTCGCTCGGAAATAACTCCCGCACAAGACTTCTGGAACCAAGCCTCATCTTCATAGGCCGCTTTTGCGCCAGCCTGTGCAAGCCTGTCCAAAGGGTAGCTATTGAAGCTGTCTTTAACCCGATTGAGACCGTCGATCAGGTCAGTATGACCGATGGCGAAGCCGACACGAAGGCCTGCCAATGAACGGGCTTTTGAGAGCGTTTGGCAAACCAACAGGTTGGGATACTGATCAACAAGTTTGATGGCAGTTTCGCCGCCGAAGTCGATATAGGCTTCGTCTACAACAACAACGCGCTCCGGGTTCGCCTGAAGAATTTCCTCTACGTGCTCAAGCCCAAGGTAGCGGCCCGTTGGCGCGTTAGGGTTGGGAAAGATAATTCCGCCGTTGGGTTGCCTGTAGTCTTCGGGGTTGATTTCGAAGCTGCCTGTTAGGGGTACCGCTTTGCCTTCTATGCTGTAGAGGCCGCAGTACACCGGGTAGAAACTGTAGGTTACGTCTGGGTAGAGGATCGGCTGACCGTGCTGGAACAGGGCGTGGAATATGTGCGCCAGCACTTCGTCTGAGCCGTTGCCCAGGAATACCTGTTGTGATTTTACGCTGTGATAGCTGGCAATAGTCTGCCGCAGGCTTTCGCCTTCCGGATCTGGGTAGAGGCGGAGGCTGTCGTTGAGTTCGGCCTGTATGGCTTCGATGACTTTTGGCGAGGGGCCGTATGGGTTTTCGTTGGTGTTCAACTTAACCAGGTTAGCCATTTTGGGTTGTTCGCCGGGCACGTAAGGAACCAGACTGCTGACCAAAGGACTCCAGAATTTACTCATTTTTTGCTCCGATGGGACGGAAGTTGGGGCGTAGTATCCTCCGGGAACCGCTACGAGC
Organism: Marinobacter sp.; assembly: GCF_052094685.1. GTDB lineage: Bacteria > Pseudomonadota > Gammaproteobacteria > Pseudomonadales > Oleiphilaceae > Marinobacter. Next base: position 39,272 of record NZ_JBQDKB010000012.1, on the reverse strand, counting down.
ACATCCATGTGCGCTTGTCTCCGGCCGTCCATGGCCTCCGACATTCCCGGAGGATACTACGCCCCAACTTCCTGCAGACTGTGGTGATATATTCATCGCATTCTGATCAGAGCTCGGGGGCAGGTACAACGCAGCGCCGGGAGCTGACCAGGCAAAAACCGAAAACTAATCGTTTTTAATCCGATATTCCGCTGACCTCGCGTGGGCAGTCAGCCCCTCACCTCTTGCCAGCACCGATGCAACCCGCCCCATCCGATCCGCGCCTTCTGCGCTGAAACCAATAATGGAGGAGCGCTTTTGGAAATCGTAAACGCCCAACGGCGATGAGAACCGAGCTGTGCCACTGGTAGGCAGCACGTGGTTTGGGCCAGCGCAGTAGTCGCCTAACGCTTCGGCTGTGTAGCGGCCCATGAAGATAGCGCCGGCGTGGCGAACTTCTTCCAGCAGGGTTTCCGGTTCTTCTACGGACAACTCCAGGTGCTCAGGCGCAATACGGTTTGAGACCTTCGCCGCTTCACTAAGATCGGCAACATGAACCAAGGCTGCACGGTCGGTCATAGACGTGCGAATAATGTCGGCACGCTCCATGGTAGGCAGTAGCTTGTTGATACTGGCTTCTACAGCGTCCAGAAAGCTTGCATCTGGACTGATCAGAATGGACTGGGCTTGTTCGTCGTGTTCAGCTTGGGAGAACAAGTCCATGGCGATCCAATCCGGGTTGGTTTTGCCGTCACAGATCACTAGAATTTCTGAGGGACCGGCGATCATGTCTATGCCAACAGTGCCGAAGACTTCGCGCTTAGCGGTGGCAACGAAGATATTACCGGGGCCGACGATTTTATCCACGGCCGGAATGGTCTCTGTGCCATAAGCCAAAGCGCCGACGGCCTGAGCGCCACCTACGGTGAATACGCGATCGACGCCCGCTATCGCAGCGGCAGCCAATACCAAATCATTCACCACACCATCTGGAGTGGGAACCACCATGATAATTTCGCCCACTCCGGCCACTTTCGCCGGAATAGCGTTCATCAAAACGGAGGACGGATAAGCAGCTTTGCCGCCGGGCACATACAAGCCAGCACGATCCAGCGGCGTTACTTTTTGGCCCAGCACGGTGCCGTCTTCGTCCTGATATTGCCAGGATTTCTGATTCTGCCGCTCGTGGTAATCCCTAACCCGCTCCGCAGCCTGCTCCAACGCCACGCGCTGATCATGAGGAATGGCCTCCAAAGCTTGCTGCAATCGGCTCTGGCTCATTTCCAGCTCTGCAACGCTGGCAACCTTCAGCCGATCAAACTTTTCCGTGAATTCCAGAACGGCTTGATCACCGCGGGTTTTGACTTCATGCAGGATATGGCGCACTGACTCGTTCACCTGATGATCAACACTGTCGTCCCAAGCCAGCAGCTTGGCCAACTCACTGTCAAAGTCAGGTTGGGATGCGTTCAATCGCCTGATGTTAACGGTCAT
>NZ_JBQDKB010000012.1:0-37699 GCF_052094685.1 Marinobacter sp. | reverse complement strand
AGGCCGTTGGCCTTCAAGGTGTTGCCGGTATCCACGATATCGACAATTTCATCCGCCAAGTTAAGAATCGGCGCCAGTTCCATCGCACCATAAAGCTTGATGATATCTGCTTGGCGCCCTTGCGCCGCGTAATACTGGCGGGCCAGGTTGACGAATTTGGTCGCCACACGAATACGCCCAACAGGAGGGGTTTCGCCTTTGGGGCCGGCTGTCATCAGGCGGCAACGGGCAATATTCAGATCCAAGGGCTCATAAAGCCCTTCCCCACCGTGCTCCATCAGCACGTCCTTGCCAGTTACCCCCAAATCCGCGCCGCCGTACTGCACATACGTAGGCACGTCGGTTGCGCGTATAACGAGTATGCGCACATTCGGATGAGTGGTGGGGAACACCAGCTTTCGTGATTTCTTGATGTCATCGACCAGCTCAATCCCGGCTTCCGCCAGCAATGGCAGGGTTTCTTCCAGGATTCGCCCCTTCGACAAAGCGATGGTAATGAAATCTGTCATGCGTCCTTCCGGTTTCCCGTTTGTGTCTGTCACGCTGGCAAGCGACGGATACTGCCACCTAGCAGCTGCAGTTTTTCTTCAATGCATTCGTAACCACGGTCGATATGGTAGATGCGATCAATAATGGTGTCGCCATCTGCCATTAAGCCTGCAATAACCAAACTGGCGGACGCCCGCAGATCTGTTGCCATAACCGGTGCACCCGTCAGGTGATCAACGCCTTTGATTATTGCGGCATTGCCTTCAAGAGTGATATCCGCACCCATGCGGGTAAGCTCCTGCAGGTGCATGAACCGATTCTCGAACACTGTCTCAATAATGGTGCCGGTGCCCTCGGCCACTGCGTTCATCGCGGCGAATTGGGCCTGCATATCGGTAGGAAACGCCGGGTAAGGCGCTGTACGAATATTGACCGCTTTTGGGCGCTGGCCTTTCATGTCCAGCTCGATCCAGTTATCGCCCGAGGTGATATGTGCGCCGGCTTCTTCAAGCTTTAGCAATACCGCATCCAGCAGATCCGCGCGGGTATCCTTCAGCTTTACCCGGCCACCGGTCGCAGCGGCTGCCACTAGGTAGGTGCCGGTTTCAATTCGGTCTGGCAATACGTTGTAGTGGCAGCCGTGCAGGCGCTCAACGCCTTCGATTTCAATGGTCGAGGTACCGTGCCCGGTAATCTTCGCGCCCATGGCAATCAGGCACTCTGCCAAATCCACCACTTCCGGCTCGCGGGCCGAGTTTTCGAGGATGGTCTTGCCATCGGCCAGCGTTGCAGCCATCAACAGATTTTCGGTGCCGGTTACCGTCACCACGTCCATGAAAATGTGCGCGCCTTTCAAGCGCCCATTGGTCTTGGCTTTGATATAACCGTTTTCCACGGTGATATCCGCACCCATTTGCTCAAGGCCCTGAATATGCAGGTTTACTGGCCGGCTGCCAATGGCACAACCACCGGGCAGAGACACTTCAGCTTCGCCAAAGTGTGCAACCAGCGGGCCCAGCACCAAAATAGAGGCACGCATGGTTTTAACCAGCTCGTACGGTGCGTGAAAGTGCTTGATGGTATTGGCGTGAATCTCCACGCTCATTTTCTCATCAATCATCAATTCCACACCCATGCGGCCCAGCAGCTCAATCATGGTAGTCACGTCGTGCAGGTGCGGCAGGTTGCCAACGGTAACCGGCTCATCCGCCAACAGGGTCGCTGCCAGAATTGGGAGAGCAGCGTTTTTGGCACCGGAAATCCGGATTTCGCCGTCCAGGGGCTTACGGCCCCGGATTAAAAGTTTATCCACAATAGTAATCCTGTTGTGTGCGAGCAGTTTAACCCTGGCGCGCAGCCCATTCAGCCGGTGTAAACGGTTTGGGGTGAAGGGCGTGAATAGTGCCATCCATTATTTGCTGGAATAGCGCCTTGTTGATCAGTTGCTGCCGCTTGATGGTCGATAGACCCTCAAAAACGTCACCTACGACTACCACCATATAATGGTTACCGTCGATCTGTACCTGCACCTCGCAATCGGGCAGCGCTTCTTTGACCAGCTCGGTGACTTGGGTGGCATCCATAGTAAATCCTCGGGTATTTTGAAATCAGGGGCGGGATTGTAACCAATCCTCGAGGTTGCTCAAAGCGGCAAGAGAAACGAGGCGGTCTGGCGCCCCGGTAAAAGACAGAGAAACACCCTGTTTTTCTGCCAATCGGCTCCAGCACAAAAGCATAGAGAGGATAACGCTGTGGGCCGTAGACAAGCCATCAAGCGCAACCGCCAGATTGCCATTGGCAGCTTTAATCAGCCGCTCGCCCTCAGCACGCACCGGGGCCACGTTATGGGCATCGATTGCACCTGAGACACGGAGCACCCCCGCCTCCTGCTGCACACAGGGAGCCTCTGCATTCATGATTTGTTCACTTCGTCTTCCAGGTTGAGGGATTTCACAGCATCACTCCAGCCATCAATCACAGGCTGAACCTGTCCGCGATTGGCTTCCATTTCCTGGGTAAATCGATCCCGGAAGGAAAGGCCTATATTGACGCCTTCCACAATCACGTTTTCCATCATCCAATCGCTACCTTCTTTGCGGTGCATGGAGTAGGTCACGGAGTGGCGATTGCCAGACGCGGTAATCACTTCCATGGCCACGGAGGCGCGGTTGTCATTCTGTGGATTAATTGTGGCGTCGTTCACGTTGATCTTGAAGTCTTCGGCGCTCACCAGAGCCTGGGCGTAGCTGTCAAAAAGGCTGCGCTTGAACTTCACTACAAACTCATCCCTCTGCTCAACGGTTGTCTGGCGCGCATAACGGCCCATCACTCGGGCGGCAATCCTGCGAAAATCAACGAAGCCGTCTAGTGCCTCATCCATACTTTTATAAAAAGCTTCCGGATCGCGTTCATAAAGCCCGCGCTCTTCACTGAGTTTGTCCACAAGGCGCTGAGTATTATCATCTACATACTGCTGCAGATCTTCTTCTGGCCCAGCCTGGGCGAATGTTACACAAAACACTGACAGGGTCAGTACTAGGAAAAACCGTTTCGTTATTGCAATCATGTGCGCTCTCCTGTTCTGTCACATAGCCGGTCGATCGGCTTACTTGCCAGATGCGAAATTACTGATCAGCCGCTCAATATTCATGGCGGACTGGGTGGAATAAAACGTATCGCCGGCCTTGAGGGAGTCCATTTCGCCGCCAATGGAAATATCAATGTACTGCTCACCCAGCAGGCCAGATGTACGTATTACTGCAGCGCTATCTGCCGGAATATTGTCCACGTCGCCATGAATAGACATGGTTACACGGGCTTGGAATGTTTCCTTGTTCAGGTTGATAGACTCGATACTGCCCACCGTTACGCCCGCCATGGAAACCCTGCCCCGGGGCGTGATGCCACCGGTGTCATTAAAATCTGCGTAGATGGTATAGGTGCTTTGGGCGGATTTTGGCGACAGCCCGCTTACCTGCAGCGCCAGAAACAGCAGCGCAGCCAACCCGGCGAGCATAAACAGGCCAACTGTGATGTCCGTTGTTCTTTGTGTCATTACCGGCTCCCGGTGTTATCTTGTCAATCGTTGATCAGAAGTTGCCGAACATTACGGCAGTGAGCACAAAATCCAGCCCCAGCACGGCCAGCGAGGAATACACTACGGTTTTTGTGGTGGCCGAGCTGATTCCTGCCGATGTGGGTACACAATCATAACCCTGGTAAACCGCAATCCAGGCGCAGACAAAACCAAATACAACGCTTTTGATGACGCCGTTTACGACGTCATCCCAAAAATCCACAGAGGCCTGCATATTGCCCCAGTAGGAACCTTCAAACACGCCTAGCCATTCCACGCCAACCAGCATGCCGCCCCAGATGCCCACCATCGAAAAAATGATAGCCAGTATGGGCATGGCGATAAAACCTGCCCAAAGCCGGGGCGCTATAACCCGGCGCAGTGGGTCCACACCCATCATTTCCATGCTTGAAAGCTGCTCGGTGGCTTTCATCAGGCCAATTTCGGCCGTGAGCGCCGAACCTGCGCGCCCGGCAAATAGCAACGCAGTTACCACTGGCCCCAGCTCGCGCACAAGTGTTAGCGCAATCATCTGGCCAATGGCCGCCTCAGAGCCAAAATCACTAAGAATAGTGTAACCCTGAAGACCGAGAACCATACCGATAAACAGCCCGGAAACCACCACAATGGCCAGCGACAACACGCCAACCGAATAAAGCTGTTTCATTAAAAGCGGAAAACCGGTGGCCGGGCGCGGAACGCCTGACAGCACGCCAGTGAGAAAGCGGCCTGCGCGACCAAAAGAAACAACGAGTTCTACCCCGCTACGCCCGAAGGACGCAATTCTGTCGATCACAAAACACCTCCCGCGAGCCCGAAATCCCCAGACGCCGCCGAAGAGGGGTAATGAAATGGCACAGGGCCATCCGGATGGCCTTGCAAAAACTGCTGCACCTGCTCTGAGGGATGCTCTTGCAGCTCAGCTGGTGTGCCGGCGCCAATCACTTTTCCATCTGCAATAATACAAGCGTAATGGCAAATACTCAGGGATTCTTGTACATCGTGGGACACCAACACACTGGTCAGGCCCATGGAACTGTTCAGATCGCTGATGAGCTTCACCAACACGCCCATGGCGATCGGATCCTGGCCGGTGAACGGCTCGTCATACATGATCAGTTCTGGGTCTAGCGCAATACTGCGTGCAAGGGCAACGCGCCGGGTCATGCCACCCGAGAGTTCAGACGGCATCAATTGACGGGCACCTCGCAGCCCCACAGCCTCAAGCTTCATCAGCACAATGTCGTGAATCATGTCTTCAGGCAGTTTGGTGTGCACGCGCATCGGGAAAGCCACGTTCTCGAATACACTCAAATCGGTAAACAGCGCACCGCTTTGGAACAGCATGCCCATTTTTTCCCGCAATGAGTAAAGCTCTTTGCGACGAAGCTTAGGTACTGAGTGGCCATCCACCGTAATATCGCCAGAGTCTGGCCGAAGCTGACCACCAATCAGTCGCAGCAAGGTGGTCTTTCCGGTGCCGCTGGGCCCCATGATGGCGGTGATTTTTCCACGGGGAATTTCCAAGGACACACCATCAAATATACGGCGTCCAGAGCGGGAGAATACAATGTCCTTCAATGAAATATACGAGCGCAAACTCATAGTCCTTAACCTTTCAGAGAGCGGCTACATTATGCGAAGGAGCGCCCAAGCTCAATCGATGGATTCTAAAATGAATTGATAGCAATAGTCAGCGGCACTGGATTTTCTACAAAACCCCTACTGAAATCTCTAGTGAATATACTGTAACCAGACTGTTCAGCTTGCGGGAAATGTTATACTTCGCCAACCTAATCGCAATCCCGTCTTTTCAAATAGATTTTCATCTAGAAAACGTCAACGAGAAAGCAGGTTCTTCGCCCAATGACTGAACAAGCAACAGACGACTTCCGGAACTCCGCACTTCAGGCTATCCGCATTGAGCGAGATGCCATCAGCGCCTTGGAAAACCGCATCGACGACCATTTTATTCGCGCCTGCGAAGTCATCATGGCATGCAAAGGCCGCGTTGTTGTGACTGGCATGGGTAAATCTGGGCACATTGGTCACAAAATTGCGGCCACTCTTGCCAGCACCGGAACCCCCTCATTTTTTGTTCACCCTGGGGAAGCCAGCCACGGCGACATGGGCATGATAACCAGCCAGGATGTGGTTATCGCCATCTCAAACAGCGGCAACACCAGCGAAGTGGTTACCATTTTGCCACTTATCAAACGTATGGGCGCACCTCTGATCAGCATGACAGGCAACCCTAACTCCACACTGGCAAAAGAGGCTGCAGCCAATCTGGATGTTAGCGTTGAAGCAGAAGCCTGCCCACTCGGCCTGGCGCCTACGTCCAGCACCACAGCAACACTGGTGATGGGTGACGCCTTAGCCGTTGCCTTGTTGGACGCTCGCGGCTTTAGTGCAGAAGACTTTGCCTTTTCTCACCCAGGCGGCAGTTTAGGGCGCAAGCTCCTGCTGCGGGTCTCCGACATTATGCACACTGGCGACCGTATCCCCACGGTAAGCGAAGACACCATCCTTAGTGGTGCTTTGCTGGAGATATCCCGCAAAGGGCTTGGCATGACCACCGTTGTAGACACTAACGGCACCATGACGGGCATTTTCACCGACGGCGACCTGCGCCGCATCCTGGACAAGTCCACCGACGTGCACACCACTCCCATGCGGGATGTGATGACACGCAACGGCAGAACCGTTCAACCAGACCAACTGGCTGCAGAAGCGCTCAACGTTATGGAAGGCCTGAAGATCAACGCGCTTCCAGTTGTTGACGGCCAGGGCACACTGGTCGGAGCAATCAATATGCACGATCTGCTACGTGCCGGCGTTATTTAGGGGTAAGGCTGATGAGCAGTGATGTTGCACAGTTAAAGAACCCACTGGCGGAAATCTGGTCAGAAAATCTGTTGACCAAGGCAAAGCACATCAAGCTTGTAGCCCTCGATGTTGATGGCGTCATGAGTGATGGCAAAATCTACTTCAGTGCCAAAGGCGATGAGCTAAAAGGCTTCAACATTCTAGATGGGCTGGGCCTGAAGCAAATCATGGCAGCGGGCATTACAGTTGCCGTTATTACGGGCCGCAGCTCACCGCTAACCGAAAAACGCATGCAAGACTTGGGAATCTCCCATTTGATGCAGGGGCGCGAAGATAAAAAGATTGCCCTGGAGGAGCTGGCAATCACCCTGGACATACCACCAAAGGCCATAGCCTATATGGGCGACGATTTGCCTGACTTGCCAGCTATACGCTACGCAGGCCTTGGCGTGACGGTTCCAAACGGATATTGGCTGGTACAAGAACATGCGGACTACTGCACCCAAGTTAACGGAGGTAACGGCGCGGTACGAGAGCTTTGCGACCTGCTGCTGACCGCCGGAGGCCACTTGGGCGCAGCACTAGCGCCCTATCTGGAACCATAACCATGGCAGAGATGGCAAAAAAGAACGCAAAAAACAGTCGCCTTTCCGCACTGGCTATGGCAAACAAGCCCCGGTTGCGCATGTTTGCGCTAGCCATCACCCTTGCTGTTGCGGTTTTTCTGCTGTGGCAGAGCGACGAGCCACCAGCCACCAGCTACAGTGAAGCAAGACAACTCCGGGGCGTAGCAGAACCAGATGGTTTTGTGATCAACGGCAGTTACACCTCTTTCGATGAAACAGGCCATCGTAAGATCGTTTTTACAAGCCCGCGTATTGAGCAGTTTGAAGAAGATGATTTGGCCACAATGGAATCGCCCAGCGCAAAACTGTTTAGCGAGACAGGGGATGGACCCTGGATTCTGAACGCTGAGAAAGGCCGCCTGCAACAGAGTGAAGACCGACTACACCTCTCCGGCGACGTTCGTGTTGTGCGCACCATTGGCGACCGGGAAGCAACGCTGGAAACCCAGAGCCTGACCCTGGACAACCGCCAAGGCATTGCCTTCACTGATGACCCGGTAAAAATTACCGATCTTACGGGCATTACCCGAGCAAAAGGCATGAAAGCGTGGATCGATGAACGTATTCTGGAACTCAATTCCCAGGTGAAAGGACACTATGAAACCGTTAGATAATCCCATGCATAAGCTACTAACTGTCATTCTTACAACAGTCCTTGCCAGCCCGGCTATCGCCTTTGACCTTGATTCTGACAAGCCGATCACCGTCAGTGCCGACAACGCTCGCCTGGATGACAGCCAAGGCATAGCAACCTACACAGGGGCGGTTGAGCTGGTTCAGGGCGAAACCCGCCTCACAGCAGAACGCGTGGTTCTTTACCGAAGCGCGCAAGGCCTCAACCGCATTGAGGCAAACGGCACACCTGCCCGCTACCAACAGCCTGTCACCGATGGCGCAGGTGAAACCGATGCCAAGGCTAAAAATATCACCTGGTCTGCCACCGACAAACAGCTCACCTTTGAACGGGAGGCGGTGATTGAGCAGAATGGCAACGTGTTCCGTGGCGACATTATTCATTACGATACCGAGCAGCGAGTGGTCACTGCAGAAGGCAGCGCGGATACTGGCTCTGGCCCAGGCCGCGTTGAGATGGTCATCCAGCCTCGCAGTGGCACTATTAGCAACGACTCCGGCAACTAACAGCAGACAACAGGGATCCGATGGCAGTTCTCAGAGCGAGTAACCTGGCAAAAAGCTATAAGCAAAAAAAAGTCGTTATCGATGTCTCGCTGGAAATTCGCAGCGGGGAGATCGTCGGCCTGCTCGGCCCGAACGGCGCCGGCAAAACCACCTGTTTCTATATGATCGTAGGGTTGGTAAACGCCGATAACGGCCGTGTAACCATCGACAGCCAAGACATTACGCCCTTACCCATGCACGGTCGAGCCCGCAAAGGCATTGGTTACCTGCCGCAAGAGGCCTCTGTGTTCCGCAAGCTTTCTGTGCGGGACAACATCATGGCGATTCTGGAAACCCGCAAGTCGCTCAGCCGTGCAGAACGCCTGACCAAGCTGGAGCAATTGCTGGAAGAGTTTCACATTACCCACATTCGCGATAGCGTGGGCATGGCGCTTTCCGGTGGCGAGCGACGCCGGGTGGAAATTGCCCGGGCTCTAGCCATGGAGCCCGCCTTTATTCTGCTGGACGAGCCGTTTGCCGGCGTAGATCCAATCTCTGTGAGTGATATTAAACAGATCATTCGCCACCTTCGGGACAAGGGCATAGGCGTACTGATCACCGATCACAACGTACGCGAAACACTGGATATCTGCGAGAACGCGTACATAGTATCTGGCGGACATATTATTGCATCCGGAAACTCCGAGACCATTCTTGCCAATCAGCAGGTTAAAGAAGTGTATCTTGGCAATGAATTCCGTCTGTAGGGCCGGCTTTTCGGCACCGCAACGCACCCGTTCGATTGTTTTGCTGACCCGGAGCAAGTAAACTCGGCAAAGAACTTGCTAGGGTAACGTTATATAGCGGCAAGTGGCCGCCATATAAAGATTTTTTAGCCAAAGCGAGAAATTCAGAGTGGGTAGAGTGACGGATCCTGAGCGATGGTTATGAAAGCCTCTTTACAATTAAAGCTGGGTCAGAGCCTGACAATGACGCCCCAGCTGCAACAGGCAATCAGGCTCTTGCAATTATCGACCCTCGATCTTCAGCAGGAGATTCAGCAAGCCCTGGAATCCAACCCCTTGCTGGAAGCCCCGGAAGAGGACGATCACGAGGAGGCGCCGTCAGCAAACGACGACCAAAACCAGGCAAACACCTCAAACGAAACCGTCTCCGATACAGACTCAGACGCTTCCAACTCCGACTGGGATGAGAGCGAAAACGGCCCCGACTGGCAATCTGAAACCGAAATCCCAGACACGCTCCCTGACGATCTTCCCGTTGATACCGCCTGGGACGATGTTTACCAGTCTGCCCCGGCACCGGCTGCTCGGAACGACGACGAAAACGATTATGATTTCGAAACCCGGAACTCGCCCAGCGAAACCCTGCGGGATCACCTTGAATGGCAATTGAATCTTACGCCTTTGAGCGAGCGGGATCAGGCCATTGCTCATGCGCTGATGGATGCCGTAGATGAGCGGGGCTACCTCACCAGTCCGGTTGAGGACATCTACGCCGGCCTAGCGGACGATTCCGATGAGGATCCTCTTGAACTGGATGAAGTAGAAGCCGTTTTGCGTCGGCTGCAACACTTTGATCCACCCGGGGTTTTTGCCAGAGATCTTCAGGATTGTTTGCTGATCCAGCTTAACCAGCTGCCACCAGAAACCCCCTGGCTCCCACAGGCGCGACTGGTGATCACCCACTACATAAACCTGCTGGGCAATCGTGATTACGCTCAACTGCTTCGCCGTAGCCGACTTAAAGAAGACCAGTTGCGCGATGTACTCGCCCTGATTACCGGCCTCAACCCGCAACCTGGCGACATTATTGATCGAACCGAACCGGATTACGTGATTCCCGATGTCATCGTGCGCAAACACAACGACCGCTGGCGAGTGGAGCTGAATCCTGATATTGCGCCGCGCATACGCGTGAATGCCAGCTATGCTTCATTAATAAAGCGAGCGGACAGCAGCGCGGACAACACCTACCTGCGAGACCAGCTGCAGGAGGCAAAGTGGTTTATCAAAAGTCTGCAAAGCCGAAACGAGACACTATTAAAGGTCGCTACGCGCATTGTTGAATACCAACAGGGTTTCCTGGACTACGGGGAGGAAGCAATGAAACCGCTGATCCTCTCAGACATCGCCCAGTTAGTGGAAATGCACGAATCCACCATTTCTCGTGTAACCACGCAAAAATACATGCATACACCGCGGGGCATTTTTGAGCTGAAGTACTTTTTCTCCAGCCACGTCAGCACCGACGAAGGTGGCGAATGCTCATCAACGGCTATCCGCGCCATGATCAAAAAACTGATTGCGACAGAAACACCGAAAAAGCCGTTGAGTGACAGCAAGATTGCGGCCATGCTGGGTGAACAAGGAATTAAGGTGGCGCGGCGTACGGTTGCAAAATACCGAGAGGCGATGCACATTCCGCCCTCAAACGAACGCAAGCGTCTGGTTTAGGGCCTGGCGCTTTTCACCAACATATACGAATTTCGCAGGCGCATTCGTGTGCTTGCACACCGTACCGGCTCCCCCGAGCCGGAGTGGATGACAATAGGAGACGTCTATGCAACTCAACATTTCAGGTCATCACGTAGAGCTGACTCCCGCATTGAAAGACTATGTATCCGAGAAATTTGAACGGCTGGAACGGCACTTTGACCATATCAGTAACTGTCAGGTGACCTTGGAAGTGGATAAAGTTCGTCAAATCGCAGATGCTACGCTCCACGTGGTTGGTGGTGAGATTCACGCAAAGGCGGAAAATGAGGACATGTACGCAGCGATCGACGGCCTCGTCGACAAGCTTGATCGTCAGATCCTCAAACACAAAGAAAAGAGTGTGGATAGGATGCAGGGAAACATCGCCCGCTAGGCGATTGTTTTCAAGCATGTCATCTAATCAGGCTGCGACACGGAGAACGTGCCGCAGCTTTTTTAACGGAAACACGGTCGATTCATGAGTGACACATCCCTCACAATAGACAACATTCTTGCCCCGGAGTTAACCCTGTGCAAGGTGCCCGCGTCCAGTAAAAAGCGGGTTCTGGAGTTCATTGCCGAGCAGATTCACCAGCACAACTCGGCTCTCAGCGAAGGCCAGATATTCAATAACCTGATTGCCCGAGAGCGCCTGGGTAGCACCGGAATCGGCCAGGGAATCGCTATTCCTCATTGTCGTCTGGAAGGGCTCGAACAGGTTATTGGCGTATTAATGACGCTGGAGGAAACCGTCGAATTCGATGCAATTGACAACCAACCGGTAGATCTTGTGTTTGCACTTGTTGTGCCCAAGGAAGCCACCAGCGAGCACCTTGAGTTACTGAGCCAGCTTGCCGAGAAATTTAATGAGCGCGCTTTTTGCGACCGTCTCAGGCAGTGCGAAGACGCACCAGCGCTTTACCAAAACATGACCGCGGCAAGCGTCTAATACCCACTCTGGCAACAGGCTGTTTCATCATGAAGCTGATCATCGTCAGTGGCCGCTCCGGCTCCGGCAAGAGTACTGCTCTTCACGTATTGGAAGACTTGGGCTACTACTGTATTGATAACCTGCCTATCGGGCTTCTGTTCCCTCTTACGCGGGAGGCGGCAGACCAGAGCGCGCCCGGGCGGCTCGACAAAATGGCGGTCAGCATTGACGCCCGCAACCTGTCTGCTGAGCTGGCCAATTTCGAAGAAATTTACCGCAAGCTTCGCAAAGCCGATATCCAGGTTGAGATTATTTACCTGGATGCCGACGAGCAATCCCTGCTGCAACGATTTCATGCCACGCGTCGCAAACACCCACTGAGCGATGACAAAACCTCTCTCAGGGAAGCTATCAGCAGCGAAAAAGATCTTCTCGAACCACTTTCCAAGCTGTCGGATCTCTACATCAACACCAAAGGCCTGTCGATGTACGAGCTGCGGGATATGGTGAAACAGCGTGTGGCCGGCCGAAAAGATCAGGAACTGGCGCTGTTGTTCCAATCTTTTGGCTTCAAGCACGGCGTACCGCTGGATTCCGATTACGTGTTCGATGTGCGCTGTCTACCGAACCCATACTGGGATACCAGCCTGCGCAAATTTACAGGCATAGACCAGCCGGTTATTGAGTTTCTTGAGAAAGAATCCGCAAGCCACAAAATGGTGAACGATCTCATTGCGTTTCTGGAAAGTTGGATCCCCTCTTTTGCCGACAGCAATCGCAATCGCAGTTACATGACCATTTCTATTGGCTGCACCGGCGGCCAGCACCGGTCGGTTTATATCTGTGAACAGCTGGGGCGGCATTTCCGCGAACACAGCAGCAATGTGCAGGTACGTCACACCGAGTTGCCGCATCTGCAGGCCCGGAAAGAGGTCTGATTTACCGTGATCCGCCACCCCATTGTGATTATAAATAAACTTGGCCTACACGCCCGAGCCACTGCAAAACTGGTTGCCACCGCCTCACAATTCAACAGCACCGTGAAAGTCTGCGGCAAAGGCCGTGAGGTAGATGCAAAAAACATCATGCAGGTGATGATGCTTGCGGCCAGCAAAGGTACCGAAGTGGAACTGGTGGCCGATGGTTCAGATGAACAACACGCTATCGACGCCCTCACCGCTCTCATTAACGACTATTTTGGGGAAGGCGAATAGTCCCCCTTTTTCACGGCAAATCCTTGCAACTCTTTCTCACGTACATTGGTTAACTCCGCTATAATGCGGACGTTTTCTGACTGTAGGTGATTCATGTCTGATATTCTGGAAAAAAGCCAGGCCCGCCAGCGTCTACGCTCACTGAGCGAAGCGCTGGATAGTGGTGCGCTTAAACAGGTCGCCCGTATTCTTAACGGCGGCCTGAGCCCCAGTGATATCGCCCACCTGCTTGAATCTTCGCCACCGCGCCAGCGTGCCCTGCTCTGGAACCTGGTAGACAAACAGCTGGAAGGCGATGTTCTCCAATACCTAAACGAGGATATACGTGCCGAATATCTGAGCCGGCTGAATGCGCAGGAACTGGCGGATATTATCGAGGACTTCGAGTCCGACGATCTGGCCGACCTTCTTCAGCAGCTACCAGATAAGGTGATCCAGGAAGTTCTGGACACCATGGACGAGCAGGACCGGCAGCGGGTTGAAGCAGTGCTTTCCTACCCGGAAGACACCGCCGGCGGCCTGATGAATACGGACACCATCACCGTACGCCCCGATATCAGCATTGACGTGGTATTGCGCTATCTGCGCTTGCACCGAGTACTGCCGCCGATGACTGATAGCCTGATTGTGGTGAGCCGGCGAGACGAGTTTATCGGCATGCTGCCCATCACTAAGATGCTCGTTTCCAGCCCAACCGCAACCGTGCGGGAAGTGATGGATACAGACATTGAACCCATCCCCGTCTCTTTGTCGGATACCAAGGTTGCGACGCTGTTCGAGCGGTACGATTTGATTTCTGCTCCGGTTGTAAACCCAGAAGGCCACCTTCTGGGCCGCATCACCATCGATGACGTGGTGGATGTTATCCGGGAAGATGCAGATCATTCGCTGATGAGCATGGCCGGCCTGGATGATGACGAAGACACCTTTGCGCCCGTCTGGAAGACAACCCGGCGCCGGGCAATCTGGCTAGGCGTGAATCTTCTCACCGCGTTCACAGCGTCTGGCGTGATTGGCCTGTTTGCAGACACCATCGAAAAAGTAGTTGCCCTGGCTGTCCTCATGCCCATTGTGGCTAGCATGGGGGGCATTGCAGGTAGCCAGACCCTTACTTTGGTCATCAGGGGCATGGCAGTAGGGCAAATCAGTGGGGCCAATGTGGGCTGGCTGCTGAACCGGGAGTTTCTTTCCGGTATTCTCAATGGCATGCTCTGGGCCGGAGTTGTAGCAGCCGCAGCCATGGCTTGGTTTCAGGATCTACTGATAGGCGCCATTATTGCCGCTGCGCTGATCATCAATCTTGTGGCTGCTGCGCTGGTGGGTACCGTGCTGCCGCTGTTCTTGAAATCACGTAACATCGACCCTGCCCTGGCTGGCAGCGTTATACTGACAACCGTCACAGATGTGGTCGGTTTTATGTCATTCCTCGGCCTTGCGACCATTTTTTACGCGTGACCGGACAAACCTGGATGTAAACCATGATCGACGACAACCAAGACGACACCCCGCAGTATTCCGGGCCAAGTAAATCCCAGCTCAAGCGAGACATGCACGCACTGCAAAACATTGGTAAGCGCATGATTGAGCTGAGCAACGACCAGCTTGATACGCTTACCATCAGCGACACCCTGAGAAGCGCTATTGAGGAATCCCGCCGGATTCGGCAAAATGAGGCCAAGCGCCGCCACTTGCAATACATTGGCAAGATTATCCGGCAAGAAGACAACCCGGATGGCGTGCTGCGGGCTATCGACGCGTTCGATTCAGGAAGTGAGGAACATACCCGTCGCCACCATCTGGCTGAACGTTGGCGCGACCGGATGATTACCGACGGCGACTCCGTAGCCGGCGAGTTTTTCAGCTACTGCCCCGGCGCCGATATACAGCACCTGCGCAATCTGGTTCGCAACGCCCGCAGAGATGTGGAAAAACAGAAAAACACCGGGCAAACCCGCAAGCTGTTCCGCTATCTGCGGGAGTGCGTTGACGAAGCCGAGGCCTAAGCCGTGTTAAGTTTGGCTAGTTACCGGTATCAAATACCCG
The DNA here is from genome assembly GCF_052094685.1 of Marinobacter sp. Lineage (GTDB taxonomy): Bacteria > Pseudomonadota > Gammaproteobacteria > Pseudomonadales > Oleiphilaceae > Marinobacter. The sequence goes on along the minus strand of NZ_JBQDKB010000012.1, from coordinate 22,874 downwards.
CCTCAGATCCACGCTAGGCTCATCCCAGGTACCTGTTACGTTGTAGGTGGCGCTGGTTAGTTTACTCAGTGGGTCACCCAGTACCTTGTCCAGCACAAAAAGCGCTCCACCGATGGGAGCTCCGGCTCCCATCAACAATGCCGCCAGCGGCAGGTTCTGGGTCAGTGGCAAGACCACTACCAGGCGCATATCGAGAACCTCGTCTGTCAGATTGGTGCTGCCGCTAAGCTTGAAGGCACCTGAAGGCCCAACCACCTGAAGCTCGGGATCCATTGTCAGCAAGCCATCATCAAGACGCGCCTTGCCCGAGATGGCATCAAAGGCCACGCCGCGCTTATACAGATCTGAAAAATCCAGTTTGAGCCTGCGCCAGAGCGTATCGGCGTTGAGTAAATTGAAAATCCTGAACACTTGCGCACTGTTGTTACGCTCTAGGATAACGCCGTTATCCAAACGAAAACTGGCTTGCCCACTGAGGCGTGCAAGTTCAAATTCATCAGGGCGCCCAGGCCAATCCAGCTCAAGCTCTATGTCCGTCTGTTTATTGGAGAGCGGAATCTCCGCATCAAAAAGCTCGCCAAGATCCGCCAGCCCGCCACCGGCTATAGACCCGATAAACTGGCTGACTTCCCTATCATCGATAACACTCCAGGTCATGTCGCCCAGTAGTGTAAGCGATTTGAGCCGGCCCTCAATTCCGGTGACATTGAGTTTTTGGTGTTCAGGCCGCAAATGGAACGCCCAGCGCCCCAAACTGTCATCGTTGAGTTGTAGCTCTGATATAGCCACATCCACATCCGGCCAGCTTGCCATGTCCATCGCCCGGAAGGCTTCAAGTTGCTGCTCCAGGGTCAGCAGCTCTGGTGCGTCTTTTGCGCCGGCTTCATTTCGGACTAACCGGAGCACTTCAAAATCTGCCTTAACAAGGCTGCGATCGTTGGGTATGACAATCCGGCCAATAGCACGCTCTGAGTGGGTACTCAAAACCCAGCGGTCGCCAAGATCGAGGGCCTCAAGATCGATATTTGTCAGGGTCTGATCACCTAGGTATAGCTCCCCGAAGGTCAGTTCAACCCCAGAGTTCTTCCACAATAGATCAAAGGTTGCGCGATTTTCCCAAGTACCCGAAATACCTAAGCCACCTTCTGCTTCCGTATCTATTTCAGCCACCAGCGGTGTAAGTTGCCCTGCGTCTTTAGAAAAAGGCCCCGGCCAGTCAATGCCCAACCCTTCCAGGTTAGAGCGGATCGTTACCCGGGGAGTGCTGTCAGAAGCCACATCCAGTTGTGCTGAATAATTCACCGTTCCGCTAAGCCCATACCGGCTCTGTTGGGATGCACCGCCCTCGCGGGTTTCTGGGTCCGCCAGGCCAACTTGGCGAAACACCCCTGGCACAGGCAAAGTGCCAGTTTGCTGTATTCTGAGCGCCTCTGGCCCTCCTGCCGAACTCGAAGCGGGCTGGCTAAATATCACTCTGACCGGCTCGTCCAAAAAGCTGGCTTTCAAGGGCTCTCCGGAAAAACCGTTAACAGAATGATAGGTAAGGTCACCTGAAATACTGTCCCAGCGCAGATCAGCCTCGGGATAGCGTATTGAGCCATTATTTGTACGAACATTTGCCTGAACAACTGGCGTCACGCCATCCTTTAGAGACAAGTCGATCGCAAGATCCAGCTCGTAATCGCCGGCGTAATCAAGACGCCTGGCTTCTGCACCGGCCATGTCGCCAAAGGGGCTATTCTCCATCCAATAGGCCACGGCAGCGCCAGGCATGGGCGCAGACGCATCCACACGCACCCGTGCCCCACCCGGTTCTGGAACGACGGTTACAGTACTAGGGCTCAGGGACAAGCCGCCGGTTTTTCCTGCAGCTAGAGCCACCAGCGTGTCGCCGTTTTGTATATCCACACGCCCGCGAGCTCCGGTTACCTTTGGCCACTGATCATCATAACGAACGGTCCCATTTTCGAACTCATACCACATGGATGACACAAACGATCCTGAGGGAGCGTCTGTGCCAATCTGGCCATGGCCATAGTAAACGCCAGATGTGATATCAGCCTCGGTGATGGCTGTGGTGAGCCATTCATAGAGTTCGGCGTCCACAACCTTTTGTGGAACAAATTTGGCCAGCATGGATGCGTTGCCGTGTTCAACGCCCACACGGAGACCTAGATTATCCTCACCTTGCTCATCCAGTTTCAGATCGAAAGCGCCGACCATGTGGGTCTGCTTGCCATACCTTAGGCGTATGTCGTCTGAGTAAACTCGGGTAATGGGGCCGTCTAGCTGCCAAGCGACCGTCGCAGCCATCTCGGGCAACGGCCATTCACTGTTAAACAGTTCAGGGAAGCCCAGAGTTACCGGCTGCACGCCGGCGCGGGCTTGCACATACCCGGCGCTTTGATCAACATAAATAATACCCTGTACGCCGCTCACTGCAGGTGCACCATCATAGGCGGCAACGCCAACATCTTTAAGCCGACCCGAGAACTCAAAGCTGTTCTTGCCTCGCCCGGGGACACTAATTTTTACGCCATCCAGAAAACCCACCGGGCGATAGTCTTCCAGCGCGTCACTGGCGACCGGAGGCAGCAGCGGCAGCGCACCTACGAGGTTTCTTAGGGAGCGCAATGGCATAGCATCGGCGGTAATGGTAAACCCTTCCGGTTCGGGGAATAGCTTCAGGCTGAACGGTGAAACCTCGCCTCCATTCCAGGTCCAGGCCAGCTGCTGCAAATGCCACTCACCGATGGTTTCAGACCGATCGCCAGATTCTTCCGGCACCTCCATGACCGCATGATGACGACGCCAGCCAAACCGAGCACTGATATCTTCTAGTGGGGCCAGGGACTCGCCGGCAACGCCCAGTTGCAGATATGGGGTTCTTACGGTACCGCTTACCTGCTGTAAGATGCCTCCACGGAAGGTCAGCCAAGCTTCACCACCCAAATCAAACCCTTCTATCCGGATGTCTCGCCACTGGTATTCATCCACCAGCCCATCAAACAATCGACCGGAATCCACATCGAGGTACAACTGACCGCTAAAGTCACCGCGAAAGAAATGCTTGCCCACCAGTGTAAAACTGGCAAGCTGCTGAGTTGTTGCGGATCGCATAGCTCGCCCAGACGCTCGGAACAGGCCCTTGTGATAGACCAAATCAAGCTGGGGTATATCGAGGTGCCGAAGCTGGCCCTGGTTATCACGAATACCCAGGCTCACACGGGTCACTTTTATGTAGGGATCGGATAGCCACTTTCCGGCGACTTCAAGCCAGTACCGAAACCGAGCATCGAACGGCTCCGGAAAGTCGGCGCCCCGGACACCCACATCACCGCTATCCTTTTGATTCAGCGTCAACTCAAGCCCGTCGGCTTCGAAGTCCTCGAAGACAATCCTGAAACGCATCAGTGAAGCCAACGCGTCAAAACGGATAGTCAGATGCTGCAGGCTCATCACCTGCACCCCGGAATCCGGGTTGGTCACTTCGATATCTTGGGCGGTAAATGAAGGGTCCAGCCAGAACCATTGAGAGGAAAGGCTACCAATTCTGACGTCATGCCCCAGGCGGGCAGAAAGCTCTTGGGAAAGGTCGTCCCGAAACGCTTCCACATTCTGGGTAAGCTGCCGGCCAATTCCTGCATAAAGAGCAAACAGCACCAACACAACCAACAACAGCCACCATACAACGCCGGTCAAGAGCGCCATTATACGAATAGGCGGGCGCTCAGAGGAAGACATCTGGGGCGTTACTCCCTAGGTGCGTCGCCCCGGAATCAGAGCAAAACGACATCGTACTGCTCCTGGCTGTAGAATGGCTCGACTTGAAAACGGACGGCCTTTGCAATAAAGGTTTCAAGATCTGCCACATTGTCGGATTCTTCATCAACAAGGCGATCTACTACGCTTTGGGACGCCATCACCAGATAACTTTCGGCATCGTAAGCTCGGTTAACTCTCAAAATTTCCCTGAAAATTTCAAAGCACACAGTTTCACTGGTTTTAAGGAAACCTCGGCCATCGCAAATTGGGCAAGGCTCGCATAAAACTTGGCCAAGGCTTTCGGTGGTTCGCTTCCGGGTCATCTCTACAAGACCCAGCTCAGACACCCCGGTGATCTTCGTTTTGGCGTGATCTCGCTCGAGCATCTTCTCCAGCATCCGGTGCACCTGGCGCTGATGTTCCACATCGTCCATATCGATAAAGTCGATGATGATGATACCGCCAAGATTACGCAGACGCAGTTGGCGACTGATCGCCCTGGCTGCTTCCAAATTGGTTTTGAAAATGGTTTCTTCAAGATTTCGGTGGCCCACAAAGGCGCCAGTATTGATATCGATGGTGGTCATGGCTTCAGTCTGATCGATGATCACATAACCGCCAGACTTGAGCTGAACCTTACGGCTTAGCGCCTTCTGGATCTCATCCTCCACGGAGTAGAGATCAAAAATCGGGCGCTCGCCTGGGTAATACTCCACCTTGTCAGCGAACTCGGTTACAAACTCTCCAACGAACTCCATAACCCGCTGATGACTTTCACGACTGTCGATGCGAACTTTTTCTGTCTGTGGCCGAATAAGGTCACGAATGGTGCGGATAAACAGAGGCAAATCCTGGTACACGGCACCGGGCGCCTGCACCTTATCAATCCGCTCGTGAATAGACTGGCTAAGGTGATGCAGATAGTTCATATCGGCCATCAGCTCTTCTGCCGATGCAGCCTCTGCCGCCGTGCGGATAATATACCCACCCTGGACATCAGGATGCGCTGCGGCGCCTTCCTCAACGAGAGTTTTCAGCCGATTGCGTTCGGTTTCATCCTCAATTCTCTGGGAAATACCCACGTGCCGGACTTCAGGCATAAACACGAGATAACGAGATGGTATGGAAAGCTGAGTGGTGAGCCGAGCGCCTTTTGTACCGATAGGGTCTTTGGTTACCTGCACGATCAACGATTGACCTTCGCGCAGCAAAGTCCGAATATCCGGAACCGTTTTAGGGGAGTCGCCGGAATTAGACGGGCTGGACTGGCTTGAGACCACATCGGAGGCATGAATAAACGCCGCTCTCTCTAGGCCTATATCTACAAACGCTGCTTCCATACCGGGAAGCACACGTACAACTTTGCCTTTGTAGATATTTCCAACAATGCCTTTGCGACTGGCACGCTCAATATACGCTTCCTGCAGCATACCGTTCTCGACCAGCGCGACCCGGGTTTCAACCGGCGTGACGTTGATCAGGATCTCTTCGCTCATGTTTGGCTCTCCAGACTACTCGGCCAGTGTTTCCAGACAGGACAGCCGGCATCGGCCAGCAAGGCGGCTGTTTCCTGCAACGGCAGGCCCACAACAGCACTGTAGCTCCCCCTGAGTTCCTTCACAAAAATACCACCAAGGCCCTGAATTCCATAACTCCCGGCTTTATCCATCGGTTCGTCTGTGGCCACATAGGCTGCGATCTCATCTTCCTCTAGCTCGCGGAACGTAACGTTTGTGATCACCAGTCGAGATTCGCAGTGCCCGTCTTTCGCCAGCGCAATGGCCGTCATAACCTGATGGGCATTGCCAGACAGCCGGGCCAGCATAGCTCTGGCTTCGCTTTCATCATTTGGTTTGCCAAGAATGTCGTTACTCAGAACTACAGAGGTGTCCGAGCCCAGAACATGTTTACCGGGGAAATGGATCGCAACAGCAAGTGCTTTCTCCCGGGCCAGCCGTTCGACATAGTCACCCGGGGCTTCTGCCGCGCGCGGGGTTTCGTCAATATGGGCAGGCTGCACAGAAAACCGCACACCGATTTGCGCAAGCAGTTCTGACCGGCGCGGCGACGCCGAGGCAAGAATAATGGAGGTCATGGCTACCCCAGCTTCCGGTTGATGTTATCCATCAGTATGGAAAATACGGGCCATACCAGAGCGCTGGTCAGTGCTGGCCACAGATAGCTGAAACCGGCATCTTCGCCGCCAAACATCTGCTTAAGAAAGTGCACCAGCATCTGATTAATACCCAACAACAAAAAGACCATTAAGCACTGTTGTGGTATGGGATACATGCGCAGCCGCTGATGAACAGTGAGAACCAGAAACGCGATCAGACCCATCGCCAGAGCGTTAACACCCAGCGGCGTGGCCTCCAGCACGTCGAGTAGCAAACCAAGGCTCCACGCAAACACTATGCCGAACTGCGCTGGTGCACGGAATGTCCAGTAGAAAACCACCAAGCCAAGCCATTCAGGCCGAAACTCAAACCAACCCACGGGAAATAGGGAAATGCTCAGTACCAGCGACGCGATCACCGACAGCACAAATACCGGATAACTGATTACAGATAGCATCAGCCCTGTCCCTCCTGCGCCGGTTCGGTTGCCTGGATGTCATCGGCTGCTTCTGGCCCAGCGGGCGACTCCTCCTTTGGCGGGAACACAACCAAGACCAAGCGGCTCTGATTGAGTTTTGCTTTCGGGCGGGCCTGAATAGACACGAAAGGCTCCCCCGGTTCTTTGTTGATCAGGCTCACTTCTGCAACCGGATATCCCCGTGGGAAGCGTCCACCCAGTCCAGAACTGACCAGCAAATCCCCTTCTCGGATATCCGCTGTGTCTGGTACGTGAACCAAATCCAGAGTACCGGAATCGCCGGTGCCAAGAAGAATCGCGCGAAGCCCGTTGCGCACAACTTCTACTGGCACAGCATGGCTACTATCCGAAACAAGAAGAACACGGGAGGTAATCTGGCTGGTTTGCACCACCTGCCCCATCAGGCCATGGGCGTCGAGTATTGCCTGACCAACCTGCAGTCCGTCGCTGCGGCCTTTATTGATAATGATTTCGTGGGAATAGGGATCCGGCGACACACCCACCACTTCACTAACGATAACCCGGTCATCGAGCAATTCAGAGGAGTTCATCAGGCGGCGGAGTTCGTTGTTTTCAGAGGCCAGAGCAGCATACTTGAGGGCCCTGCGCTCGAGAATGAGCAAGCGGGCTTTCAGGACTTCGTTTTCCTGCTTCACGTCTTCGCGGGTGGTAAATAGCCCTGCCACCCAATTGTTGAGCTGCGAAGGCGCATTACCAAGCCAATAAACCGGCGTGAGGCCAGTTGCCAAGGTGCTGCGAACAGGGGTAACTCGGTCAAACTGCTGATCGGCAACGATTAACGCCGCCGATACAAGAATAACAAGTGCAAGCCTGAGGCCTGGCATTGGCCCCTGGACGAAAATAGTCTTAATGGTGATCCCTCCCCAAAGGATTATCCCTCCTGGGAGAACATTCCAATGCCGCCCCGGTCAATCACTTCCAGCGCCTTGCCGCCACCACGGGCAACACAGGTTAGCGGGTCTTCGGCGACGATTACCGGCAAACCGGTTTCTTCACTGATCAGTTTGTCCAGCCCGCGCAGCAGTGCACCGCCCCCGGTCAGCACGATACCGCGCTCGGCAATATCTGAGGCCAGTTCTGGTGGGGACTGCTCCAACGCACTTTTCACCGTTTGTACGATCTGCGCCAGAGATTCCTGGAGGGCGTCCAGAATTTCCTCGCTGTTGAGGGTGAAAGCACGGGGAACCCCTTCAGCCAGGTTACGACCACGCACGTCAATCTCGAGAATCTCCAACCCTTCATAGGCACAGCCGATTTCGTGCTTGATACGCTCGGCAGTGGTGTCACCAATCAGGCTGCCGTAATTACGGCGAACGTAGGTAACAATGGATTCGTCGAACTTGTCACCACCTACCCTTACGGAATCCGCGTAAACGATACCATTTAGGGAGATGATGGCGATTTCAGACGTGCCACCACCGATATCCACAATCATCGAGCCTGTGGCCTCTTCAACCGGCAGGCCTGCGCCAATTGCGGCGGCCATGGGCTCTTCGATCAGGAACACTTCCCGAGCACCGGCGCCCAAGGCAGATTCGCGGATGGCTTTGCGCTCTACCTGGGTAGATTTACTGGGCACACACACCAGAACCCTCGGGCTTGGAGTAATGAAGCTGTTCTCATGCACTTTGTGAATAAAGTGCTGGAGCATCTTTTCGGTTACCACAAAATCGGCGATTACGCCGTCTTTCATGGGGCGGATGGCGGTAATGTTGCCAGGGGTCCGGCCTAACATGCGTTTCGCCTCGGCACCAACAGCGGCAACCATTTTCTGGGAGTTACTGGTACGAATGGCTACAACGGACGGCTCGTTCAGCACAATCCCGCGGTCACGCACGAAAATAAGGGTGTTGGCGGTGCCCAGATCAATGGACAAATCGCTGGAGAATAAGCCTCGGAGTCTTTTAATCAACATTCGTGTAGTTTCAACCTAAGAGTTGCGGTTGCAGAAAGATGCGGCAACTTTAGCAGTGCCCCCCCGCTCAGGCAAGGCGCAGCCTGTTGCAAAGACAAATGAGACCGATCTTGGCATGAAGAATTGTTCATGCTCCTAAGGGCAACAATCCCGTATGGGACAGTTTTCGGGTTGACGCCAACCGTATGTTGAACTTTGCTTCACATTAAAGTCGCCCCTAAAACCTCGGATCCACCCCGTTCAACCCGCCAGAGTTGAGGCCCCAGTTGAGTACAACGAAAGTTAAAGTTAGCCCGCCACACGGCACCCGCACAGCCGCAATGGTTTGGCATTTGCTGTTAGCGTTGACGCTGCTGGTCACGGCGGGACTGCCCTCACTGGCCCTGGCCCAGCAAAACCAAGCCGAGCCGGCTGGCGCGATTACCTTGCAGCCAGGTGCCGAGAGTGACGCGCTGATCGCTGAGCGCATTGCTAGCATTTTCGCCCAGATTCCGCAGTTCGAGTCTTTACACATTAGCGTGAACAGCGGCGTAGTGGCACTGTCGGGGCAGGCTGCCAACGAAGCGCAAGCCCAGCGAGCACTAAAACTGGCCAATCGGGTGGAAGGCGCCATCGCCGTTGATGACAGAGTTGTGCGCACCTTAGACTTACAGGACAACCTTACCCCCCTGTGGGATTCGCTGCAAAACACCCTGCGCGGCTGGGTAAGAGCCCTACCACTATTGCTAGTGGCACTCAGTATTTTTCTCATTGTAGCGTTCGCTGGGCACCGATTGGCCGGCCACAACGGGCTTTGGGCACGGTTAACTGACAACCCGTTCCTCAATTACACACGCAATCCGCAGCGCCGCTTTGATTTCGTGCTGGGCGTAGATGCAGAAGACGACCCAGCCCACGCCATTCAGACCGGTCTGGCCGCTCTGCAGCAGCTGGACTGGGTACTGGAAGACCCGGAACCCAGCGGAATTATCGAATCCGTGGGCGATTCCAACATTGTCATCAGGTTTTTGGCCTGGATTGACCAGCGTGAATCCGACTACGGCAAAGCCCGCAGCCTTTCCATTCGCGCCGCCAAGAATGCTCTGGAAACCCAAGGGTTCACCTTACCAGAACCCATCTACCGACTGCGTTTCGACCAGACGGCGGCAACATTACTCACTACAGACTTACCTGAAATGCCAGCAAACGCCGAAAAACCTGATACAGGCACTCACACACCTTCACCCACGCCCAAGCGTCCGCCTCGCGATGATCTTAATGTACGTCCGGACACCCACATTTCCCGGCAAGTGCGTAAAGAACGCAGCGACGCCGCATCTGAAGACCTACTGGACGACACCCGGCCCATTGAATAGTTCGAGCAGCCTCAACCCTCCCGCTTAGCCGCGAATCTGTTACCATAACGGCCTTCATAAAACGCTGTTATACACTTTGGAGTCAACGTGACCATTTCCCGCGAAGACATTGAAAAAGTCGCCGTGCTGGCTCGTATTCGTCTCGACGAAGAGCAGATACCAGCACTGGAGAATGACCTAGGCAACATCCTTAGCTTGGTTGATCAGCTCAGCGCCGCCGATACAGATAACGTAGAGCCGCTGGCCCATCCGCTTGATGCGGTTCAGCGCTTGCGGGCCGACGAAGTGACCGAGAGCAACCAGCGGGAGGCCTTCCAAGCCATTGCTCCGGCCACCGAGAATGGCCTCTACCTTGTACCTCGCGTTATTGAGTGATCTGACGAATCCCTCCATCAGCCCACTATCAGGATTGAACATGCATAACAAATCCGTAGCAGAGCTTTCCCGCGAACTGGAAAGCGGCAAGATTTCAAGCGTGGAACTGACCCGTGAGTTCCTCGATCGCATCAAGGCTGAAGACAGCCAGTACAACAGTTTTATTACGATCACTGAAGATCGGGCCATGGCGGATGCCAAAGCCGCTGACGAACAACGTGCAGCAGGCAAGGCGAGTGTGTGGACAGGCGTACCTTTTGCCCACAAGGATATATTTTGCACCAACGGTGTTGCCACTACGTGCGGCTCGAAGATGCTGGCCAATTTTGTGCCGCCTTACGATGCAACCGTCACTGCCAACTTCCGTGCCGCCGGGGCTGTGTGCTTGGGCAAAACCAACATGGACGAATTTGCTATGGGTTCGTCTAACGAATCCAGCTTTTTCGGCCCAGTGACCAACCCTTGGGGGCTGGGCAACGGCGAAAAGCGTGTGCCAGGCGGATCTTCCGGTGGTTCAGCGGCTGCAATAGCAGCGCGCCTAGTGCCAGCGGCAACCGCCACAGATACCGGTGGCTCCATCCGCCAACCGGCCGCGCTGTGTGGCATTACCGGCCTAAAGCCAACCTATGGCCGGGTTTCTCGTTACGGCATGATTGCCTTCGCATCCAGCCTGGATCAGGGGGGTACCCTGGCACGCACCGCCGAAGACAATGCGCTGATGCTCAATGTAATGGCAGGGTTTGACCCGAAAGATTCTACCTCGGTGGATCGGGCCGTACCGGATTACACTGCTACTCTGAACGAGCCATTGAAAGGCTTGCGCGTGGGTCTGCCGAAGGAATACTTTTCGGACCAGCTCAACCCAGCGATGGAACAGCAGGTACGCAATGCGATAAAAGAGTACGAGAAACTCGGCGCTACCGTAAAAGAAGTCTCTCTGCCCCACGCCAACCTGGCCGTTGCGGCCTATTACGTGATCGCGCCAGCAGAAGCTTCCGCCAACCTTTCGCGATTTGATGGCGTGCGTTACGGCTATCGCTGTGAAGATCCGAAGGACTTGAACGACCTGTATACCCGCACCCGGGCCGAAGGCTTCGGAGGGGAAGTGAAGCGCCGCATTCTGGTAGGCTCCTACGCCCTTTCTGCTGGCTACTTTGATGCCTACTACCTCAAAGCGCAGAAGGTTCGCCGGCTAATTCAGCAGGATTTCATTAACGCGTTCAAGCAGGTGGATGTATTGATGAGCCCGGTTTCTCCCTCGCCGGCCTTTGTGCAGGGCGAGAAAATCAGCGACCCGGTCACTATGTATCTGGAAGATATCTTCACCATCGCTGTAAACCTTGCGGGTGTGCCAGCTATGTCTGTACCGGCGGGCTTTGTGGACGGTTTGCCAGTAGGCCTGCAGATTATCGGCAACTATTTTGAAGAAGCCCGTTTGCTGAACGCTGCCCATCAGTTCCAGCAGGTAACTGACTGGCACCAGACTCTTCCCCAGTAAGCCCGAACCAGGAGAACGTTTATGCAGTGGGATATTGTGATCGGGCTGGAAATTCATGTTCAGCTTGCCACCAAAACCAAGATTTTTTCCGGCTCTAGCACCGCTTTCGGCGCCGAGCCCAACACCCAGGCCAGCGCAGTTGACCTGGCTATGCCGGGCACCCTGCCTGTGCCCAACGAGCAGGCCTTTCGCTATGCGGTGATGTTTGGCCTGGCAGTGAACGCCGACATAGGCCGTCGCTCGGTGTTTGACCGTAAAAACTATTTCTACCCGGATTTGCCCAAGGGTTACCAAACCACGCAGCTGGACCACCCCATTGTGGGGCCCGGCTTTGTGGATGTTGATTTGGCAGATGGCAGCAGCAAGCGGGTGCGTATTCACCACGCTCACCTGGAAGAAGATGCAGGCAAGTCGCTGCACGAAGACTTTGACGGCATGACAGGCATCGACTTGAACCGCGCTGGCACGCCGTTGATTGAAATCGTTACCGAGCCAGACATGAACAGTGCGGAAGAAGCCGTTGCCTTCGCCAAAAAGCTGCACGCCCTGGTGTCTTCGATTGGCATCTGCGATGGCGACATGAGCCAAGGCTCCCTGCGCTTTGATGTGAACATTTCACTCAAACCCAAGGGCTCGAACGAACTTGGCACCCGCACCGAAACCAAAAACCTGAACTCTTTCCGCTTCATGGAGCAGGCCATTGCCCACGAAGTAGAACGGCAGATGGATATTCTGGAAGACGGCGGCAGAATCATTCAGGAAACCCGCCTCTACAATGGCGACCGGGACGAATCCCGGTCCATGCGCAGCAAGGAAGAGGCCAACGATTACCGCTACTTCCCTTGCCCGGATCTGTTGCCCGTGGTTATCGACGACGCCTTTATTGAAAGCGCTCGTGATTTGTTGCCGGAGCTACCAGATGATCGCAAAGCCCGATTCAAAGACCAATATGGCCTGAACGATTACGACGCCGGCCTGCTCAGTGCTGAAGCGCGCCTTGCAGCGTTTTTTGAAGAAACCGCCAGCCACGGAAAAGACGCTAAACTGGCTGCCAACTGGGTGTTGGGTGAGTTTTCTGCACGGCTGAACGCAGCAGAGAAAACGGTAGTGCAGGCACCTATTACCGGCACACAACTGGGCCAGCTGGTTGCACGCATTGCCGATAACACTGTGTCGTCATCCGGGGCGAAGAAAGTTTTGGAAGCTCTTTGGAGTGGCGAAAGTGAGAATGCCGATGCAGCTATCGAGTCACAGGGCCTGAAGCAGGTTTCGGATACCGGCGCGCTGGAGCAAATGGTGGATGAGGTGATCGCTGGCATGCCAGACCAAGTGGCTCAGTATCAGCAGGAGACCGACCCCAAGAAACAGAAAAAAATGCTTGGCGGCTTTATGGGGCCTTTAATGAAGGCCTCTAAAGGACAGGGTAATCCGAAACTGTTCAATGAAATTCTACTGAAAAGACTCAACGCCTAAGGAACATCTGCTCGAACTGGCGGATATTCTGCTGCACGTAATCAATAAATGCCCGCATGGCCGGCGTCGGATGCCGCGCCTGCGGGTACACCACACACCAGCTTCGCTTTAGCGGGAAGCCTTTAATATCGAGCACGTGAAGGCTTCCTAGAGCAAGTTCCGACAAAACCCCCAATTTAGGCAGCACTGCCACTCCAAGACCGGCTAAAACTGCGTGTTTTAAAGCATCATTGGAACCCAACTCTATACTTGGTTCCGCCCGCAAACGCTGATCCTGACAATGCAACTCCAGCGCCAACCGACTACCTGAACCACTTTCCCGCACCAGCAGACCACTATCCAGAAAATCCTGAGCAGTCACTTCTTGTTGTTGAAGCAGCGGATGACCATTAGGCACAACAGGCACCAGTTCGTTATCCAAAAATGGCAGTGAAGACAGCGGCCGTTCTGCCGGTACCATGCCCATAATAACCAAATCATCTGCGTTGTCGTTCAGCCGCTGTAGAGCGGTTGCCCGGTTAACAACAGCCACCGACACAGACACCTGAGGGTTCAGTTGCAGGAACGCACTCAGCATGTAAGGCACAACATATTGCGCGGTATTCACCGCAACCAGCCTCAACTCCCCGGCTACCTGCCCTTCCAATGCCGCCAGACTATTTTGCACCCGCTCTAACTCTCTAAATACCGAGCGCACACAACCAGCCATCTCCTCGCCCGCCGCCGTGCAATAAAGCTTGCGCCCCACATATTCAAACATGGGCATACCCACCGCTTGCTCCAGGTGGCGCACTTGGCTGCTAACAGCGGGTTGCGTAAGCCCCAGCAGTTCACCGGCCTTGCTGTAGCTCTTCAAATCATTCACGGCCTTAAACACCTGAAGCTGTCGAAAGGTCAGGCGGCTGGCCAGTTTTTGGATGCTAAGGGGCATTGAATGCGCTTCCTGCTTTATTCATAAGAGATTACTTATAGATAATCAAAATAATATCAATTTTTCGTGAAAGATCTATCCCGCTACCCTTTTTGTAATCTCAATTCAGGTTTTACGGCCTTAATTTGGGTTTTGTCACCTTCATCCGGGACAACGAAACGAGGAACCTCCCATGCTGAGGAAAGTGTTAATCGCCAACCGCGGCGAAATTGCTGTTCGCATTGTACGAGCCTGCGCAGAAATGGACATACGCTCGGTGGCCATCTACACCGAACCCGATCGCTACGGTTTGCATGTAAAGCGAGCCGACGAAGCCTATTCTCTGGGCGACGACCCGTTGGCCGGTTATCTCGACCCTGCCCGCATCGTAAACCTGGCAGTGGAAACTGGCTGTGACGCGATTCACCCAGGTTACGGCTTTTTGTCGGAAAACCCAGAGATTGCCAGATTGTGCGAGCAAAAAGGCGTCGCGTTCATCGGCCCCAGCTCCAAGATCATTCACGGCATGGGGGACAAGACCCAGGCTCGGGACAGCATGCGCGCTGCCGGCGTTCCCATCACACCTGGCTCCGATGGAAACCTGGAGAACCTGGAAGAAGCCTTAAAGCTCGCCAACGACATCGGCTATCCGGTGATGGTAAAAGCCACCTCTGGTGGCGGCGGTCGCGGCATTCGCCGTTGTGACACTCCGCAAGAATTAACTTCCCAGTACCCACGGGTTATTTCCGAAGCCACTAAAGCCTTTGGTTCCGCCGAAGTGTTCATGGAAAAGTGCATCGTGAACCCGCGCCACATAGAGGTGCAGATACTGGCCGACAGCCAGGGCAATGCCATCCACTTGTTTGAGCGCGACTGCTCTATACAGCGGCGCAACCAGAAGCTGATTGAAATCGCGCCCAGCCCACAGCTAACACCTGAACAGCGCCAGTATATCGGCGGCTTAGCCGTGAAAGCGGCCAAAGCCGTGGGTTACGAGAACGCCGGCACCGTGGAATTTTTGCTGTCTGGCAACGAAGTACACTTCATGGAGATGAACACCCGAATACAAGTGGAGCACACCATTACCGAAGCCATCACCGGTGTGGACGTTGTTCGTGAGCAGCTACGCATTGCCTCTGGCCTGCCCTTGAGCTATCGCCAAGAAGACATTCAGTACCGGGGCTACGCTCTGCAATTTCGCATCAATGCGGAAGATCCGAAGAACGATTTCCTCCCAAGTTTCGGGCGCATCACCCATTACTACGCACCCGGCGGGCCCGGCGTGCGGGTGGATACCGCCATTTACACAGGTTATGAAATCCCCCCCTACTACGACTCCATGTGTTTAAAACTGGTGGTGTGGGCACTCACCTGGGATGAGGTGATTGCTCGCGGCAAACGTGCACTAGACGACATGCGCCTGCACGGCATCAAAACCACCGCACAGTATTACCAGCAAATTCTGGATCACCCGGATTTTCGCAACGCTGATTTCAACACCAGTTTTGTGCCCGACCATCCCGAGCTGCTGAACTATTCAACCAAGCGTCACCCCAGTGAAACCGCACTCGCCATCGCTGCCACCATTGCAGCCCATGCCGGCTGGTAATCCGCAGGAGAATTGAATCATGAGCCAAGCAAAACGAATAGAAATCACCGACGTAGTCCTGCGCGACGCGCACCAATCGCTGATCGCCACCCGCATGCGCACGGAAGACATGCTGCCCATCTGCGACAAGCTGGATCAGGCCGGTTATTGGTCGCTGGAAGTCTGGGGCGGCGCCACCTTTGATGCCTGCGTGCGGTTTTTGAAAGAAGACCCATGGGAGCGGCTGCGCCAATTGCGCGAAGCCCTACCGAATACCCGCCTGCAAATGCTGCTTAGGGGCCAGAACCTTCTGGGCTATCGCCATTACGCAGACGACGTGGTGGAAGCCTTTGTCCAGAAGGCCGCCGACAATGGCATAGACGTATTCCGCGTGTTCGATGCACTGAACGACCTACGCAACATTGAAACCGCCATGAAAGCGGTCAAAAAAGCCGGCAAACACGCCCAGGGCACCATTTGTTACACCACCAGCCCGGTACACACCCCCGAGCTTTTCGTGAAGCAAGCCAAAGACATGCAGGCCATGGGCGCAGACTCCATAGCCATTAAAGACATGGCCGGGCTGCTAGCCCCCTACGCTACGTTTGATCTGGTTAAGGCTATCAAAGCGGAAGTGGACTTGCCGCTGGTGATCCACAGCCACGCAACCTCTGGCCTGGCACCCCTGTGCCAACTCAAAGCCATCGAGGCCGGGGCCGACCGCATTGATACGGCCATTTCATCGTTCTCCTCGGGCACCAGCCACCCGGCCACGGAATCCCAGGTAGCCGCACTAAAAGGCACAGATTACGACACCGGGCTAGATTTAACTCTGTTAAGCGAAATTGCCGACTACTTCCGCGAGGTGCGCAAAAAGTATCAGCAGTTTGAGAGCGAGTTTACCCGTGAGGATGTCTCGGTACAGATCAGCCAAGTACCAGGCGGCATGATGTCCAACCTGGCCAACCAGCTTAAAGAGCAAAACTCGCTGGATCGTATTCGGGAAGTGTTTGATGAAATTCCCCGGGTTCGGGAAGACCTGGGCTTTCCACCGCTGGTTACGCCTACCTCACAAATTGTGGGTACCCAAGCGGTGTACAACGTGCTGTCTGGACAGCGTTACAAAACTATCACTAACGAGGTAAAGCGTTACCTGCAGGGTGGCTACGGCCAGCCACCAGCGCCGGTGAACGCCGATGTGCGCAACAAAGCCATCGGTAGCGAGTCTGTGGATGATGGTCGCCCAGCCGATCAGCTCAGCCCAGAGATGAATCGATTGCGCAAAGACATCGGCGAACTGGCCACCACTGAGGAAGACGTTCTTACCTACGCCATGTTTCCTGATTTGGGCCGGGAATTCCTGCAGCAACGCAAAGATGGCACCCTGGCACCGGAACCCTTGCTGCCACCAGAGGCCAAATCCGGTGAACGCATGGGCACTGGCGTTGCGACTGAATTTCGCATTGAAGTCCATGGTGAAAGCTACGAAGTAGCGGTAACCGGCGCCGGCGATTCTGGTGCAGGTAAGCGCAAACTCTACCTATCGCTGGACGGCATGCCTGAAGAGGTCGTATTTGAACCCTTAAACGAATACGTTGCCGAAGGCAGTGGTAGCGGTCGCAAAAAGGCCACCACACCGGGGCATGTCAGCACCGCGATGCCCGGCAATGTGGTAGAGGTGCTGGTAAACGAAGGCGATACCGTAACCGCCGGCCAAGCGGTGCTGATCACGGAAGCCATGAAGATGGAAACAGAGGTTCATGCCAATATCGACGGCAAGGTAGAGGCTATTTATGTGGCCAAGGGCGACAGGGTAACCCCCGGTGAAGTCCTGGTCGAGATTGCCTGACTAGCAGGCAGTAGCAATAAGTCGCCTCTATAACCAGAGGCGACTTATTGCCGCAAAAGCCGAGCTGGGCGCGCGGCCAAAATTTTCTGACTTGAGTCAAAAATGTGAACCCTTGTTCAGTAGTATCTAAAAAATCTGCCATAATGTACGACACTAAAGTTGCTGATCATAAAACAAGCAACTACACTTTTGATCGCTTACACATTGTTCTAACACATTATTTAAACCTGAGACTGCCTCAATAGTACCCATAAGAGTGCCCATGACAGCTGCCACAGCGAAGCCAAACCTGCGCAACCAGCAACGCGCCGATGTTGTGAGTGATATCGTTATCGAGAAACCGGACGGTTGTCAGCTCATCTGTAAAATTGCCAATCTCTCTCGCACGGGCGTCATGCTCTCCTGCGATCAGGATACGGTTAGTCAATTAACGCCTAGCCTGAAAGTGCCAGCTCCGGGAAGCTTAACTGTCGTCAAAGCCCGCTTCTCTGTTCCAGTGGTCGCAACCCAGCCGGTATCCATAGTCGCCAGCGGAAATATCGTGCATTTGCGAAGAATGGCCAGGGACGAATTTCAGCTGGGTATCCAATTTTCAGATTTTGAGGACAATGGGTTTGATTATGTAGACACTTACGTACGCAAACTTCTGGCCGCCTTCCCGCAAACCTGAAGGCTAGCATGCGGCATAGCACACCGCTTTCATCTTCCAACCCTATCCTACTGTCGCTATATTGCTATAACTTAAAACTCTAGAAGCAGGCCTTCTTATAGCCTTATCGCCTCTGATATAGTTGCCCCTTCAATTTGCATGCCTTCAAGGCCCGCTGCGGCAACGGATTATCATGACCACATACAACCTTACGCATCTGAAACAACTGGAAGCGGAAAGCATCCATATCATCCGAGAAGTGGCCGCCGAGTTTGATAACCCGGTGATGCTCTACTCTATTGGTAAAGATTCGGCAGTTATGCTGCACCTTGCCCGCAAGGCTTTCCATCCAGGTAAGCCCCCCTTCCCCCTGATGCACGTGGACACCACCTGGAAGTTCCGGGACATGATTGATTTTCGGGATCGCAAGATAAAAGAATACGGCCTGGATCTGATCGTGCACACCAATCAGGATGGTGTGGACCAAGGCATTGGGCCATTTTCCCACGGCAGCGCAAAACACACAGATGTGATGAAAACCCAAGCGCTTAAACAGGCCCTGGACAAATACGGGTTTGATGCCGCCTTTGGTGGCGCCCGCCGGGATGAGGAGAAATCTCGAGCCAAGGAACGAGTCTATTCCTTCCGTGATGAATATCACCGCTGGGACCCCAAGAATCAGCGCCCGGAACTATGGAACACATACAACGGCAAGGTGAACAAGGGCGAGAGCATTCGCGTGTTTCCGCTCTCCAACTGGACTGAGTTGGATATCTGGCAGTACATCTATTTGGAAAACATCGAAATCGTTCCGCTTTATTACTCGGCCGTACGCCCAGTGGTTGATCGAGACGGTTCATTGATTATGGTGGACGACGATCGCATGCCGCTAAAAGCGGGCGAAAAGCCGATGATGAAATCCATCCGTTTTCGCACTCTTGGGTGCTACCCGCTAACCGGCGCCATTGAATCCGAGGCGGACACATTGCCCGAGATCATTCAAGAAATGCTGCTAGCCACCAGCTCAGAACGACAAGGCCGCGTGATCGATCACGATTCGGCTGGCTCCATGGAACAGAAAAAGCGGGAAGGGTACTTCTGATATGTCACATCAATCTGATCTCATCGCCGACGACATCCAGGCTTACCTAAAGCAACACGAAAACAAAGAACTGCTGCGCCTGCTGACCTGTGGCAGCGTCGACGACGGCAAAAGCACGCTGATCGGCCGCCTGCTGCACGACACAAAGATGATCTACGAAGATCATATGGCGAGCCTGAAAACCGACAGTGCCAAAATGGGCACCACGGGCGAAAAGCTCGACCTTGCCCTGCTGGTTGATGGTTTGCAGGCCGAGCGTGAGCAAGGCATTACCATTGATGTCGCCTACCGCTACTTCTCTACCGATAAGCGTAAGTTCATCATTGCGGACACGCCAGGGCACGAGCAGTATACTCGCAACATGGCCACTGGCGCCTCCACAGCCCAAGTCGCCATTCTAATGATCGACGCCCGCCGTGGCGTACTTACCCAAACCCGCCGGCATTCATACATCGCCTCGCTGCTGGGTATTCGGCATATTGTGGTAGCCGTGAACAAGATGGATTTGGTGGACTTCAGCGAAGACCGTTTCAACGAAATTCGCGAGGAATACTTGGCCTTCGCCGCCAAGCTCGGGCTGACCGACATCCGGTTTGTGCCAATTTCTGCCCTGGAAGGCGACAACGTGGTTAATCGCAGCGAGCACACCCCCTGGTTCAACGGCCAGCCGCTGATGGAAATCCTCGAAACCGTAGAGGTAAACCGCGATAAGAACCTGGAGCATTTCCGGTTCCCTGTGCAGTACGTGACCCGCCCCAACCTGAATTTCCGCGGCTTCTGCGGCACCATTGCCTCTGGCGTGATCCGCCCGGGCGACAAGGTAATGGCCCTGCCGTCGCGGCGCACCAGTACCATCAAGGAAGTGGTCACGTTCGATGGCAATCTGGATGAAGCCTATATTGATCAAGCGGTAACGCTTACGCTCGCGGACGAGATTGACCTCAGCCGCGGCGACATGCTGGTAAAACCAGAAGACGAGCCAGAAGTGGGCAATCGCTTCAAGGCGAATATTGTTTGGATGACGGACGCACCTCTGCAAACCGGCCGTTTGTATGATATTAAACTTGGCCCCACTTTCACATCTGGCACGGTTCGGAAGATCCACTACCAGACCGACGTAAATACGCTGGAGCAACACGCTAACCCGGATCTGCTGCAAGTAAATGAGATCGGTTTGTGTGATCTAACCCTGAGCCAGCCGATTGCATTTGATGCCTACCAGCGCAACCACGCCACGGGCAGTTTTATTGTGATCGACAGGCTGACCAACGTAACCGTTGGCGCGGGCATGATTGATGGATTAGCTGAAACGACAGGCACTTTGGAGCCGGTGAGCCCGGAGGAGCGTGAGCGCAGGTTGGCGCAGAAGCCGACAATCATTGGCTGCTCCGGATCGCAGGCCCCCGCTCTTGCACTGGCCGTTGAGCGTGCTTTGTTCGATCAAGGCAAAACAGCGGTTATTCTGAGTGAAGATAATGCTGGCAACACAGACGACCGTCGACGCACCGCGCAACTGCTGACAGCTTATGGGTTGATTGCCATTGCGGTGAACCTGGGCTCTGACGTTGCTAACGTTTCGATAGCTTCGGATAAAACGGAAGAAGTCTCCGGGGTTGCTGCAGCACTGGTGCAAGAGTTAGTTCGCAACAAGCGAGTGTAAATTAAGCAGAATCCTTTCGCTTTAAAGCAGCCCTATCGCTGTGACCGAGGCCAAGGGGTGGGGGTGTCTTTTCTGCCGGAAAAAGATGTCTGAGCGCAGCGAGTTGCTTTTTCCAGAAGAAAAGACACCCCCGCTCCTTGGCTACCTCCCAACAAGACCATTCGCTTTTTAACCGTGAATATATCGCTCGTCCGTGGCAGAATCTGTGGCCCTGAAGTTAGCTCTTCGGGGCTTTTTTGTTTCTTCATTCTAGGGTTTCTCTGTTTATGGCCATCAAACATTTACGCACCGCTTTTGCTAGTCAATACCAGCCTGGGCAGCCTGCCCGCCTTCAGAGCGGTGAAGCCTTGCAGGAGCCGGGTGGCGATTATGAGGCGTTGCACAAACAGATGAAGCGACTGTTTAACAGCAAGCCGGGTAAGAAGTACGGGCGGTTTTCGGATGATATTGGCGAGAGCCCGTTTGCAAGTTGGCTGAAGGACTACCTTGAGGACAAGCAAAGCTTTGCGTCTTTCACTGACCGGCTGTTTGGGCAGTGGCAGGAACTGCTATCTGGTGCTCAGGAGGAGTTTCAGGGGCAGCTGATGGTTGTTCATGAGACCTTGGCAGATTCGGATGTTGTTTATTTGCTGATTATGGAGAGCGACGGCGCCCTGCGCTTTGATGGTGCTCAGGCGCTGGATACGACGGATGTGCTTAGTATGTCGCGCTTAAATCTGGCCATGCGGGTTGAGCTGGATGATTGGCTGGGGGATAACGCGGCTGAGAATTATCTTACGTTGGTTCATGCCCGTGGCACCGGCGACCCTGGGGAATTGTTTATTCGGCTGTGTGGTTTTACCAATCAGGTGGATGTGGAGAAGGAAACGCTGACATTTTTGGATGCGGTGGAGGCTTTTGCGAAGTCTTCTGAACCGGAGAAGGCTGGAGAGGTGCGCACCCGGGCTTATGAGTTTTGCAAGGAGCAGCATGCTTTGGGTGAACCGGTTGCCATTGAGGCGTTGTCTGGCTATTTGGATGAAGAGCAGCCGGAACGTTTTAAGGACTTTGCGAGTAAATCCGAGGAGATGCCGGAGAGCGGCGTGCTGCACCCGGATCATCGGAAGGTGAAAAAGTTGGTGCGTATTGCTGGGTCTGGCGGCGGTATGAGTGTTTCTTTTTCTTCGGATTTGGTGAACCAGGCGATCTATTATGATCGCGATACGGATGCGCTTACGATTACCCGGTTGCCTAAGGCTTTGCGGGAACAGTTGGAGCGGTATCTTGAGAATCGGGGGGACTAACTCCCTTCTTGGGCGGGCGGCTCGAGCCTCGTTTGCCTGAGGCTTGTGAGGCAGGCTCCGCGGCGTCGCGAGGCTTTCTTCTGGAAAAAGCAACTCGCTGCGCTCAGACACCTTTTTCCGGCAGAAAGCCTCACCACACCCCGGGCCGATCTGACGTTTCGGGTTTAACTTGAATTTCATGTATTTTTGGGCTCTTTATTCGTGAATGTATTTGCGGTTCGTGGCATGCTTTTATTCGGCTGCATTGTAAAAAGGGGGAGTTATGCAGAATATCGATCGGATGACTGACCTTGAAAAAGTTCATGCTATGGAACAGCTTTGGGAATCTCTCACGCGCGACGAGAGCCTGCCAGAACCACCAGAGTGGCACCGAGGCGAGCTGCAGAGGCGCACGGCGAAAATTCAGGAAGGCAAGGTAAACTATACAAATCTGGACGAACTGAAGGAGCGCAGCGCTCAGGGATGAAGCATCGAAAGGTCAGGCTCACGGATGAAGCCTTAGCGGATTTCAACTCTGCCATTCATTTCTACGAAAAGCTTGTTGCTGGCCTGGGGCAATATTTTTCCAGCGCAATTATCACAGATCTTGAAGCTCTCGAGTTTTTCGGTGGCATCCACCAACAAAAGCTGGGGTATTATTGCTGCCCTTCAAAGCGTTTTCCTTTTCTGATTTATTACGACATCAACGAAGAAGAAGTCTCCGTTATCGCGATTCTGGATACGCGGGCTAATCCTGACAAAAGGAAAAAGAGACTGCACTCCTAAAGCTCGGGGAAGTGGTTGGGAAGAGGCCTTCCAAAAATGTGGAGCGCCAGGGATGGCGCGACCAAGCCCTA